>CAZODP010000009.1:5490-9834 GCA_964578595.1 uncultured bacterium | reverse complement strand
AGGATCCCTCGATGGGCAAAATCGCCCGTTCAATCTGGGCACCGATCCCCCGCAATTTTTCGTCCAGATGCTCATAACCGCGGTCGATATGGCGCAGGCCCCGAATCGTTGTGGTGCCCTGAGCCGCCAGACCTGCCAGCACCAGAGCCGCCCCGGCTCGCAAATCCGTAGCTAACACCGGTGCCCCCGACAAAGTCGGAACCCCCCGAATGATGGCGACTCGATTCTTGATCCGGATATCTGCCCCCATCCGGCATAACTCCGGCACATGGTGCATCCGATTTTCAAAGACGGTTTCCTCAATCACGCTATCCCCCTCCGCCAGACTGACCAAGCTCATGATCGGAGCCTGCACATCCGTCGGAAAGCCCGGATGAGGCAAGGTTTCAATATCGGTGCCACGACAGAGCCAACCAGACTCCAACTGAGCCGGAGCCACCTCCAGCCCATCGGATCCTGCTGCCCACACCTGGATCCCCATGGCTCGCAACTTGGCAATCACTGGGCTGAGGTGGTCGCTGATCACCGGCCTCACCCGCAATGTGGATCCGGTAATCGCCCCCGCCAACAAAAAGGTACTGGCCTCGATCCGATCTGGGATCACGCTGTAATCGGTACCATGCAGCCGCCGCACCCCCTCAATCAGGATCCGATTGGTGCCATCCCCTTGGATCTGCGCCCCCATCGAGCGACAAAAATCCGCCAGATCCACCACCTCCGGCTCTTGGGCAGCATTTTCAATCATGGTTTCGCCATCTGCCAGCACTGCCGCCATCATCAAGGTTTCAGTGGCCCCAACGCTGGGGTAGTCCAGATAGATCCTGGCTCCTTTGAGTTGGCGAGTTTGGGCTTTGACAATGCCATGCTCAATCTGTACCATCGCCCCCATCGCCTGTAAGCCCCGGACGTGTAGATCCACAGGCCGCGCCCCAATCGCACACCCCCCCGGCAAGGGCACCTGAGCCACCCCCAACCGTGCCAACATCGGCCCTGTAATAAAAAAGCTCGCCCGTAACTGACTGACCAACTCATAGGGAGCCTGCTGCGCCGTCAAATCCGCCGCGTTGATCTCTAGGATGGAGCCGTGATGGGAGACGCTTACCCCCACCGAGCGCAAAATCTCCGCCATCCGCCGAATGTCCACCAATCTGGGTACATTGCCAATCCGGCAGGCTTCGGGGGAGAGCAGGGCACCTGCCATCAGAGCCAGCGCTGAGTTTTTAGATCCACTTACCCTAACTTCACCCGCCAGGGTCTGCCGACCCACAATCTGAAGCACAGGTTCGGATCCATCCGGGATGGTAATGGCCGTCAACGACGGTGGCTGGCTGGATGTAGCACTCAAAAGTCCTCCCTTCCGGTCTTGGATAATGTAGAGATAAAGCCCAATCAGCCCAGATCCCCAATCCGGCTATCGGGTATGGCCAGGGGTCACAGTGTCCAGGTGGGGAGAGAGGAAGAAGACTACAACAGGCACCGTCTGCACCCCTGATCGAAAATTGTTGATCAAGATGATCAAGATCGTTGACCCAAGGATGGATCAGGGTGACGAAAGAACCCCAAGGATCCCATCAGCACAACTTGAGCACAGTGCACTCACCACGCAAGGAACATCACCAGTTATTGCACAGTGGGCAATTGTCCAGAAGCTAACATCCAAAAGCAAGGGTTGGTTCCATCACTTTCACTAGCATCTTGACTGGCATCACCTCTACCAGCTTTGCAGGACAAACCACTGAGCTGAGCAGGGCTAAGTCAAACCACCGCAGAACTAACTACGTTGGGGATCCTTGCCAAAGCCAATAACTGGTCTCTATAGTACCGCTTTTGTCCAAAACTGGCGGCGGCCAGGGATGGAATTGGGGGAATCAATGTTTAGGGCTAAAGATCCAAGGCTTCGGTTAGGGCTGACTTGCCGCAAATCCAAGCGATCGGGAGGCTATCGGGCGGTCGGATGACGTTGGGGCAAAATCCTGGTTTGATAGGCAAGGAGAGATTCAGTCACCTCACAACGACTGGGCTAGGCTAGTACATTGATATCGAGATTGGAGATGTCGAAATTGCAACCTGGATCCCTTTGCTCGTCATGCCTGGATGGGACACCGGCACCATGCCCTACTTAGTTGCGTTTTTAGCGGCTGCTTGCGTTGTGCTGTGGGCAACCCCCACGGTCAAAGCAGTGGGCTTACGGAGCGGGCGGGTGGATCTGCCCGACGAAAGAAAGATCCATACCAAACCGATGGTGCGGCTAGGAGGGGTCTCGATTTTTGCGGGCAATCTGGTGGCGCTACTGCTGCTGTGGGGAGGAGGGGCTTTTGGAGGGCTAAGGCCTGAACAGGAGTATGAAATTTGGGGCGTCACGGTGGGGGGCCTTCTGTTCTTTCTGATTGGCTTGGCCGATGATCTGTTTAAGCTGTCGGCAACGGTGCGACTCTTGCTGCAAGTGGTGGTGGCGGCAGCCGCTTGGTGGGTGGGGGTACGGATCGAGTTTGTGGGACTGCCGGTGGTGGGGCTGTGGGCTTTTCCAATGGTGTTGAGCTTGGTGATCACCTTGTTGTGGTTGGTGGGAATGGCCAATGCCATCAACTTTATGGATGGGCTGGATGGACTGGCGGCAGGGGTCTCTGGGATCGCGGCGGTGGCGATGTTGGTGGTGACTTTGTTGTTGGATCGTCCGGCTGCGGCCATGATTGCAGCGGCTTTGGCGGGGGGATCCTTGGGCTTTTTGCGCTACAACTTCAACCCGGCTGAGATATTTATGGGGGATGGGGGAGCCTACTTTTTGGGCTTTACGCTGGCGGGGATCGGGGTGATTGGGGTGGCCAAAGTGGCCACGGTGATGGCGGTGATCTTGCCCTTTTGTATTTTGGCAGTGCCAATTTTAGATATGTCGACGGTGATTGTGGAGCGACTGCGGCTGGGGAAATCCCCCTTTCGACCGGATAATCGCCATCTGCACCACCGCCTGCTGAAAGCGGGCTTGTCCCAACGGTTTTCGGTGGTTTTTATCTATGCTTTGACCTTATGGGTGGGCAGTTTGGCCCTGATGTTGGCAGGATTACCCTCCGGGGGAACGTATTTCCTGGGGGCAACGCTGATCTTGGGGGTGATCAGTTGGGGGGCGTGGCGGCGACGGTATCAGATGCAACATTTAGCCGGATCCCACCCAACTCCTCAGACAGACTCCACCAAGACAGACTCCCTCAAGATAGACTCCACGGCTGCTGGCTCTCACCACCGGGATCCCCATCCCTAAAAGCTAGCTAAAAGTGGCAAAAATCTGTCATTCAGCCGATCTACCCCTTGAGGGCTGACGGTGGGGGGGATATCTTTCAAGGAATAGGGGCTGCTTTGATAGGGGCGGCAAGCCGAGGATCCTGTGGGCAAAAAGACTGTGGGCAGGCTAAGCAATAGACACATGCTCTCTGGATGGATCCTCTGGGGATGGTGTACTCTGACGCTGGCGGGCTGTCGGGAGGGCTACCTGGGGCAGGAGACTCAGGCGGATGCGGCTCCTCCAGCGCAGGCGAATCTCTGGGGGGATCCGGGGATGGATCGCTCACGGCTGACTGGCCCTGCCACCGTCCTATTGCAAGTGCGCACAGCAGCAGCGGGGGTGGTGCCGATCACACTAGAGCTAAATGGGGAGGCAGCTCCGATTACGGCGGGGCATTTTGTCCGCCTAGCACAAGAGGGGTTTTGGGATGGATTGAGTTTTTATCAGGTGGAAAAGGATCCGGAGCCATTTGTGGTTCGGGCTGGGGATCCCCGTAATCTGCGGGATCGTCGCCCCCGGCCCATCCCGCTGGAGATCAAAGTGACCGGCGAGGCGACCCCCCGCTACAACACACCGCTGGATGTGACGCAACTGGGATCTCCTCTGGTCTTGCCGCATCGGGAAGGGGCCGTGGGGATGGCGCGATCCGCCTCGCCAGAATCCGCCACCTCTGAGTTTTATCTCACCCTCAGCAATTTACCGATTTTGGATGGGCGATATGCGGTGCTGGGCTATGTCACCGAGGGCATGGAATGGGTGCATCAGATCCAGGTGGGGGATGTGATTGAGTCCGCGACCGTGATCCAGGGATCCGAGTCTTTGATTCAGCCCTGATGTGAAGGATGTTAGGTTCTAGCTCCGGTATCTGGGTCTCCATGATTTGAGATCACAAATGGACTGCCACTCGGCTCAGTCTTGGGCAAAAAAGCTCGGATCCAGCGCACCATGGTTTCGGCCACAGACCGAGGATCCCCGGCACTACTGCTGGTGCCAGTTTTGACGGTGTAGTCGCCAATCAGCAGTTCTTGGGGGTTGTCTTGTCTGGGACTATCTGGTTTAGGACTATC
>CAZODP010000009.1:0-5390 GCA_964578595.1 uncultured bacterium | reverse complement strand
GTTTAGGACTATCTGGGGGTTCTGATGTCAAGGCTGGATCCCGATTTGAGTGCAGATGCAGCACCACCTGACAGCGATAGACGGTGATGCCTTCGGCATAGCGATCCACAGCCTGCCGCAGCAAGGTCACATCTTTGACGGCGGAGAGGGGATGACTCAGGATCCTCTGGGGCCAAAAGTAGCGATGGCGGATCCGTCGCACCTGATCTCGGCTGCGGTCAAACACCAAGGTTTCCCCTAGATCTGCGGGCAGACCGATGCCCAATCCCAACCCCACAAGAGCTAGGGCCAGGATCCCAGAGCTAGACCCCCAAGCCCATCCCACTCCGATCAGGGCTACCCCAATAGCCACCCGCATCACCACCCCTTGGGTCGAAAGAGGTCGGATCCCAATCACCAACAGATTGGGGGTGCGGCGCAAGAGTTTAAGATGCCTGAGTTGAACAGTGGCCATGATCTTCTTTGCCTGATCAGCCTCTCAATCCTCTGGCGATTTGGGATCCTCACTGTTGTCATTTCCCTCCATCATACCTGGGTGATCTAACAATTCTTTTTTGGAGGCTTTGAGGGCTTTCCAGAGGTCTTTGATTTGATGATAGGCCTGTTCACTGGTCAACTTGCCATTGGTTTCAAGAGCACAAATGATCCCCACCCGCTGGCTAAACTCCTGCAAATTGGCATCAAACATCATATTTTCGGGCGTAAACTTACCGCCGTAGGGATACCGTGGGTACAAAAACTCAGATTTGTCCATGTGCCGCAGGATCCACAAAAAAGATAAGGGTTCGTAACTTTATGATAGCGGAGCCAGCTCAGGGATCGTGAATCCTAACAGCCCCGCCGCCAGTCAAATTTGAGGGGAATCTGTGGTTCAATCTGGCCAAACAAATCGTAGGGTTCGGCCTGGGTGATTCGTACTGGCACCAGGCTATTGAGGGATCCAGCTCCGCGCACGTGAACCACCCCATCCACCTCTGGGGCAAAGCGGGGTGAGCGTCCCAAAAACTCGCCTGTAACGGGGTTTTCTTGCTCCAACAAAACCGGCAGGATCCGACCCACCTGGGCACGATGACGGCGAAAGGCGATCCCCTGTTGGAGACGCATGAGGCGATCTTGTCGCTCGAGGGCGATGTCATGGGGCACTTGCTGCGGCAGATCATAGGCGGCGGTGCCCTCCTCCCGCGAGAAGGTAAAAACCCCCACATGATCAAACTGATGCCGGTCGACAAATTCTAAAAGATGCTCAAAATGGGCCTCCGTCTCCCCCGGAAAGCCCACAATCAAGGTGGTACGCAAAACCGCTTCCGGCAGAGCAGCCTTGAGCGACTCAATCACCCGGTCGTTGACCTGTCCTTGCCAAGGGCGATTCATGGCTCTCAAAATCTCCGGATGGCTGTGCTGTAGGGGCAGATCCAGATAGGGCAGCAGATTGGGACTGGCTTGGATCGCCGCCAGCACCTGCGGGGTCAGCCCCGTCGGATAGGCGTATAACATGCGGATCCAGGGGATCTCCACCTCAGCCAGGGCTGTGATCAACTCCGCCAGGTAGGGCTTGCCATAGCGATCCAGTCCGTAATTGGTGGTGATTTGCGAGATTAAGATCAGCTCTCGTACCCCTTCTGCTGCCAGACTTTGAGCCTCTGTGACAATAGACTCGATCGAGCGGGAGCGTTGATTGCCCCGCAGGTGAGGGATGATACAAAAAGCACAGCGATAGTCACAGCCCTCCGCCACCCTCAGATAGGCCACCGGAGTATGGGTGGTGCGAAAGCGGGGCAGGGTCTCATCGGCGATAAAATCCCGTGACTGGGTGATGCCGTTGACCCGTTCCCCCTGCTGGACTCGATCCATCACCTGAGCGATCTGGTGATAATCGCCTGTGCCCACCAAGGCCACCGCTTCTGGGATCTCATCCAAAAGGGTCTGTTGAAAGTGCTGCGCCATACAACCGGCGATCACCAGCCGCTTGCCCTCCACCGCCAGATCCATCAGGGTGCGAACCGATTCTTGGCGGGCCGCTTCGATAAAGCTACAGGTGTTGACGATCACATAGTCAGCTTCCGCCTCATCTTCCGCAATGGCATAGCCCGCTTGCCCCAGGATCCCCAGCATATGCTCGGTATCCACCCGATTTTTTTCGCAGCCCAAATGCAGGATTGCCACAGAGATGGGATCCCGATCCGCAATCGTGGGAATAGGTGCTAAGCCAGAGACAACCATTGAGCCTGTCAAATCAAAACGTTAAACCCAGAGGGCGAAACTCATCTTAGCTTTTGTCGTGGGGTTAGCTCTTGTTGTGGGCTAATCTAATTCGGATCCGGCTGATATCAATCTAATCAACTCCTGATCAGAGATTGTTCAATCTTCGTCTTCGCCCTCATCGGCGGCAATCATAGCCTGAAGCTGAAGAAATAACTCTTCGTTATCTTCAGGCAAAAGCAGACGGGCTTCTTGGCCAGGGGCTTCGACCGCAAAAAAGAGCAGGGGATCCAGAGATCGCAGCACCGCGTACTGATCCTCTTCGTGATAAAACGTTGACAGGATCTGATATTCTTCAATATCCTCTTCTTTGGCGATCTCGACGATATCGTCCTCATCCAGTTCAGGCAGATCTCCTTTGACGGTCATCAGGTCAAAGGCAGTCAGCTCTAAGTGGAGGTTGTGCTCGGCCAGCACGGCCCGGGCGGTGGGGAGAGCATCATCAAGTTCATCTGGATCCGGCTCAAACAGCATGCCCTCGTAGTCTTCGGCGGTCAGCCCCTTTTGAAAATCATCAGCATCGAGGGTGACTTCCTCATCTTCCCCCCAGACCAAAATCTCGACGCACTCATCCACTGGGGTGAGTAAAGCGTAGGTCTTGCCCTCAAACTCCAATTGCTTGAGGATCTCGCAGGTCAGGGTACGGTTTTGCTCATCGCGGAGCACCAGCGTTGCAGTCATAAAGCCAGACAAAATGACCTTAGTAGCTTACCAGGAATCACCCCCCGATGCGGATGCCCCCCCTCTCATCCCCACCCTTGACCTCGCAAGAGTGGCTAGCCCACTACCGTTATCTCAGTGATCCCACGCAAAAAGTTGTCTTTACGGTGGTGGATGTGGAGACCACGGGGGGATTAGAGCGATCCCATCGAGTTACGGAGGTGGCTGTAATCCAGGCAACATTAGGATCCGGAATCCTGACTCAAACCAGCACCCTGCTCAATCCTCAACGGCGGATCCCCGCCCGGATCAGTGAGTTCACAGGCATTACCCCAGAGATGGTGGCGGTGGCTCCGATAGGGGCAGAGGTTTGGCCGGATCTTTTGCCTGTGCTGGGTCAAGGGATCCTGACGGGCCACAATATCAGCTTTGACTATGGCTTTTTGCGGCAGGAGTATGAACGATTAGGGATGACCTTTGTGCGCGGGGAAGGGGAGCAGCTATGTACGGTGCAATTGGCTCGGATCCTATTGCCGGAGCTGCCCAGCCGCAGCTTACCCCATTTGGTGCAGCATTTTGGCCTGGAGGTGGGCCGATCTCACCGCGCCGAAGCGGATACGTTGGCCTGTTGGCAGGTGGCCCAAATCTTGTTGGATCAGGTCAACCAAATCCCGGATGAAAAGCTCTTAGCCAAGTTTCAAACCCAATGGATCCCGCTGCGATTGGCCGCCCAAATCCTGGGATCCTCTCAGGCTCAAGCGAAAGAGCGTCTGGCCGGGATCCCCACTCGCACCAGTCGCCAAGGGGCCTTTCTCTATCAACGGGGACAGGTTGAGCAGGTGCTGAACCCAGATGGATCCGTTGGATCTGGTCTCAATCCAGGCCAGACGAGCTGACTCTTTTTCTGTCAAGCTGGTAACTTGAATTGGGTTGGATTAGATTTAATTAGCTTTAAGCAAGTTCACGCGGATTCAATCTTGGGCCTGTGCAAATCGCGTCCAACTAAAAGCCCTCAACCGTGGATCCTCCTGACCTGTGGTGATCCAATCAGCAACCAAGCGGCTGGTGAGAGGAGCCAGCAGGATGCCGTTGCGGTCATGGCCCGTGGCCAGGGTGAGATTGCGGTAGGGACTGGAACCTAGAATCGGGGCCAGATCGGGGGTACTGGGGCGAAATCCCCACCACTGCTCCAGCAGGGGCAATGTAGCTAGGCGAGGATAGATCCGGATCCCTTGGGCCAAAAGAGCCTGGAGCTGCTCTGAGGAGTTGCCCTCTGTAAAGCCGACCTCTTCGACGGTGGCCCCCACCACAATCCGGCCCTCTTGTCGGGGCACGATATAGATCCCCTCGCCATAGAGCACCCGCCGCAATTGACAGCCCGGATCCGCCACTGCCAACAACTGTCCCTTGCGGGGATACACCGGCACCTGGGGCAGCACCCCACTCCAGGATCCCATCGCCAAAATGTAGTGCTGGGCCGTGAAGGTCCCGTTCGGGGTGGCCAGTCCCGTGATCTGTTCCGCTTGGGTCTGCCAGGTAACAGGGGTGTTTTCCAGCAACCGGATCCCGGCCTTTTGAGCCGCCACCACCAAGGCCGTCACCAAGAGGCGACTATTCACCTGTCCTTCCTGGGGCAGCCAGACCGCCTTGTGGAGAGCTAGCCCCGGCTGCAACCCCTCCAGATCGGATCCTGATACCGGTCTAACCTCAGGAGCCGAGTTTTCCACTGCCCTCAGCCCATGCTGGGATCCCACCGCCAAGATCCCACAGGGCCAGTATCCCGATGGCAGTCCGCTATCCTGCTCCAGTTGCCTAATCCAGTCGGGGTAGGCGTGCAAACTCTGCTGACACAAGGTTTGAAGGGATCCGTGAGGCAATAACTCCGCCCAAGGGGCCAGCATCCCCGCTGCCGCCCAACTGGCTCCCCGTCCCATCGACTGGCGATCCAAAACTGCCACCGAGTAGCCCGCCCGCCGCAACTCCAGAGCAATGGACAAGCCCATCACCCCACCGCCCGCAATTAAAATATCAGCACAACTGGTCACAGGGCATTCAAGGGTTCTAGCCAACCGATTGATCCGGGTCACTCACCTGCCAGGATCCGTAGTAAGCCAAGATGGCCTGTAGCCGCTCTTGATCCACATCAGGATCCAGCGTCAGCCGCATCGACCCAATCTGACTATCGCTGTAGCAAAAGGTAGCAGTCGAGTTCCATTCCAACTGGGCCGTCACCCCCGCCAACGACTGCACATGAGCGGCTAACTCACGATAGACCGCCAATGGCATCCCCGGAAAACGGACAGCATACTGGATCGGATCCTGGGTCATATCGCCACTATCTAAACAATGTGACGTACTCCCGACAGCAAAGCAAGCTTATGCTGCGGGCTTCTCCCACCGGAAGCGTTTTACCACTGGCTACCGGGTTCGAGCTTTTTATAGTGAGGAAGACGCCCAGCCCCACTTTTAAT
>CAZODP010000008.1:61061-62532 GCA_964578595.1 uncultured bacterium | reverse complement strand
AAGCTGGCCACCACCGCCGGATCCCGGATGACTTTGATCCGATCTAGCCGTGGCCCTTCCGCCCGAATCACCTGGAGTTCTAAACCCTCAAAGACCAGCTTTTCGCCAATTTTGGGGATCTTTTGGAGCTGATAGATCAAAAATCCCCCCAAGGTTTGGTAATCGTCATGCAGGGGGATATCCAGCCCCAGCTTCTCTCGCAGATGCTCAATGCTGAGCTGCGCCTGCAAAATCAAGGTGTAGTCATCGATGATCTCCACATCCGGCTCATCATCCACCTGGTTGGGATCATCTGAGAGGGTGCCGACAATCTCTTCAACAATATCTTTGATGGTGATCAGGCCCGCCGTCCCGCCAAACTCATCCACCACCACGATCATGGAGCGGTGATGCTGCTGCATTTCTGGCAACAATTCAGCAATGAGCTTGTTTTCGTGCTCAAAATGGGCCGGCTGAATCGAATCCTCAATCCCACTTTCAAACGTCAACCTGCCCTCAGCTAGCCCCGCCATCAAGGCTTTGATATCCAGGATCCCTCGGATGTGATCCAGCGATTCTTCGTAAACGGGATAGCGGGAATGGCGGGATGAAGCCACCTCCTGCAAAACATCATTGACCGTCGCCCCAATCGACACCGCCTCCACGCTGGTACGAGGGATCATCACCTCGCTGGCCACCGTCTCCCCAAACTCGATCACATTGGTGAGCAGCTCCCGCTCCTCCGCTTCGATCCCCCCTGATGAGGAGGCAATCAACAACTGCAACTCCTCCGCCGTCAAGGTGCTGTACAGGGACGAACTCTCCCGCACCGGCACCCCAAACGCCTTCAGGATCAGTCGAGAGGTGATCCGAGGCCATTCCGCAATCGGGGTCAGGATCCGGCTGAGCAAACTATTAAACCAGACCAGCCGCAGTGCGATCGGCTCCGCATAGACAATTGCCAAGGTCTTGGGCAGCAGCTCCCCCCACACCAGTTGCAAGTAGGTCAGGATCCCAAAGGTCAGCCCCAGCGAGATCAGCTCTAAACCCTGGGATCCCGTGACTTGATCCAGCCGCAGCCAGGCTAGCCCCTTGCAGACACTCTGAACCGTCTGGGTGGCTCCGATCCAGCCCAACGAAACGCTGGCCACCGTGATCCCCAGTTGAGTGGTGGACAGGGATCGCTCCAGTCGGTCTTGGGCATAGCGCACCCGTTGGGCCTGAAGATTGCCCTCACTGGCCAGTTGGGTCATGCGAGAATGCCGCGTGGACACCAGTGAAAACTCCACCGCCACAAAAAAGGCATTGACCGCAAGCAAGCCTACCACCCAGAGAATGCTGATCCATACATCTCCCCAGGCAAGGTCAGCGGCTCCACAGGCCGCCGGAGGTAACGGAGGGTCATCCATTCGGGATCAAAATAAGCCATTGAATTGAGGTGATTCTAGCTTACTTGCTCCAACACTGACTGGAGCTGGTCAGGGGTTGAGAT
>CAZODP010000008.1:45024-60961 GCA_964578595.1 uncultured bacterium | reverse complement strand
TTGAGGACATCGTGGACTAAAGGAAAAAGGTTCCAAGCCAAGCCCATAGACCAAACCAAGCCCATAAACTAGACAACCACAGGCTGAGGTGGATCCGTTTGAATTTTGACCCAGTTGAGTTTGATTGAATTCGAGAGCAGTTTTGGGGCCAGATGACCTGATTTGTGAAGCCTGTGCTAGCATCTCCTTAACCTTTTGGGTTTATCTCCAAACAGCCCCTGAGGGATCCGTCGCTCCACAGCCTGCGATGACAAGAGTTCTGGTTCTCAACGCTTCGTATGAGCCGCTCAACATCACCAGTTGGCGAAGGGCAATCATCCTTTTGCTCAAGGAAAAAGCCGAACAGGTGGAGCACAATGGCCGCTTTGTTTACGGCAACATTCCCTTTCCCACTGTGATCAGACTGCGCCACTATGTAGCCGTTCCTTACAAAGAGATCCCCCTGACCCGGCGCAATGTCCTGCATCGTGATGGATTCACATGCCAATACTGCGCTTGTACCGGCGATGATCTGACCATTGACCATGTGATCCCACGCTCACGGGGTGGCGGCGATTCTTGGGAGAATGTAGTCAGTGCTTGCGTCCGCTGCAATGTCAAAAAGGGCAACCGCACCCCCCGTGAAGCTGGCATGCCTCTGCTCCACACTCCACGCCGCCCCCATAGCAGCCTCTACTTTGAGATCACTCGCATGGTCAAAAGCGGTACCCACAAGGAGTGGTCAAAATATGTGATTGGCCTAGAGGACGACTTTGTTCAGGCGGTGCGGGCTGGATAAGATTACAGCCAATCTCTTAGCCTCGTAACTTCTTTCTCAGCCTCGTAACTTCGCATCTGACACCAGCACTAACTTGAGACGGGCATGGATCAGATCCAGTTGGGCTACCCCCAAGTCGATCTCGCCATCCACCACAATGCCAGTGGTGATCAATCTATCCAAAAGCTCCAAAATCGATCCCTCCTGGCTGGGCTGATCGGGATAGTAGGATCCTGGTTTTGGCAAGAGCCGCCCCAGCTCCCCTAGATCGAGATTGAGATCAGCCGGGTCAATGTCAAGCAGCTCACAGATTGAAAGGATCTGATCCCGCATCGCTTGCAAACTTTGCCCGGCTCGCTCGATCTCCGCCTCGCTCAGCCGCCCTGCCTCCATCCGTCGCACCACCTGAGCCTCCATCAACTGCCGCACCAACTCCACCACCGTCAATACCAAGCTCCCCAGTCCCGCCTGGGATTTTTGTCGATTGGAGAGGGGGGATCCCTGTGGTTTTTGAGTGGCCTGCCAGTCCTGGGGTTGAGCAGGACTGATCTGTATGGTTTCCACAGCCTGACGTTCTTCGGGGCTGGCCTCTCTAGGCCTGGATCCCCCTCGACTGAGATCGGGATCTAAAAAATCTGAAGACTGGCTGGGTTGTGACATGGAGTTACAGATAGTAGGGACAAAGAATTACTTGCAGGCTATCCGGATCCCCTTAGCTTTGTAGAGGTATAGCTTTTTAGACGTATTGGCAGGGGGAACAGACACGGCAAACATTTGACCGATGGCAAAGATCCCTACCCACTCATCGGAGCAACTATGCTATGATGTCACAGCCCAAGAAACAGAGTTGCAAATCCAGACTAATGGTGCTGGGCAGCAAGCCCAAATCTCTATATCTGGCAAGCCTCTCAAGCTAAATGCGCCTGTAGCTCAGTGGACTAGAGCACGTGGCTACGGACCACGGTGTCGGAGGTTCGAATCCTTCCAGGCGCGTCATAACCCAGGTTTGGATCCGCAACAGGATCACCTGGGGGGATTGCCGTCCCTTAACCTTTCGTGAACCTATGCTACGATGGCACACATCGAGGCTGCTGCAGGTTGTGCAGGCGAAGGGAGCCGACCACCATGTTTGAACGGTTTACAGAAAAGGCCATCAAGGTCATTATGCTGGCTCAAGAAGAGGCCAGACGGTTGGGCCACAATTTTGTGGGCACCGAACAGATTCTACTAGGCTTAATCGGCGAGGGCACTGGGGTCGCCGCCAAAGTTCTCAA
Source organism: uncultured bacterium (assembly GCA_964578595.1). Taxonomy (GTDB): domain Bacteria; phylum Cyanobacteriota; class Cyanobacteriia; order Thermostichales; family Thermostichaceae; genus JAAUUM01. The sequence goes on along the minus strand of CAZODP010000008.1, from coordinate 58,930 downwards.
GTCCATGGGAGTGAACTTGAAGGACGCCCGCATTGAAGTTGAGAAGATCATTGGCCGCGGATCCGGCTTTGTGGCGGTGGAGATTCCCTTCACCCCGCGAGCTAAGCGAGTGCTAGAGCTGTCTTTGGAGGAAGCCCGCCAACTGGGGCACAACTACATTGGCACTGAGCACCTGCTGCTGGGCCTGATTCGCGAAGGGGAGGGGGTCGCGGCCCGGGTACTAGAAAACTTGGGGGTGGATCTCTCTAAAGTCCGTACCCAAGTGATTCGGATGCTAGGGGAAACCGCCGAGGTCAGTTCGGGTGGATCCTCAGGCCGCACCAAAACCCCGACATTGGACGAATTTGGGGCCAATCTCACCCAGTTGGCCAACGACAGCAAGTTGGATCCTGTGGTGGGCCGCCAAAACGAGATTGAACGGGTGATCCAAATCTTGGGTCGCCGCACCAAAAATAACCCCGTTTTGATTGGGGAGCCTGGGGTGGGCAAGACTGCCATTGCCGAGGGCTTGGCCCAGCGCATCATTCAAGGGGATGTGCCTGATATCTTGACCGATAAGCGGGTGGTCAGCCTGGATATCGGCCTATTGGTGGCAGGTACCAAATATCGGGGCGAATTTGAAGAGCGGCTCAAAAAGATCATGGATGAGATCCGGGGGGCCGGAAACGTCATTCTGGTGATCGATGAGGTTCATACCCTGATCGGTGCTGGAGCGGCTGAGGGGGCCATTGATGCGGCCAATATCCTCAAACCTGCTCTGGCTCGAGGTGAATTGCAGTGCATCGGAGCCACCACTCTGGATGAGTACCGCAAACACATCGAGCGGGATGCGGCTCTGGAACGTCGGTTCCAACCGATCATGGTGGGTGAGCCATCGGTGTCTGAGACGATTGAGATCCTGTTTGGACTCCGGGATCGCTACGAACAGCACCACAAGCTCAAGATCACTGATACGGCTCTGGATGCTGCCGCCAAGCTGTCGGATCAGTACATCTCGGATCGGTTCTTGCCGGATAAGGCGATTGATTTGATCGATGAGGCTGCCTCACGGGTGCGCCTGATCAATTCTCAGTTGCCCCCAGCCGCACGAGAGCTGGATCAAGAACTGCGCCAACTGCTCAAAGACAAGGATGCGGCGGTGCGTGCTCAAGATTTCGACAAGGCAGGGGCCTTGCGGGATCGAGAGATGGAGATTCGTCAAGAGATTCGCTCCATTGCGGCGGCAAAAAAGGCTGAGGAAACCAGCCGTGAGGAGATGCCCAATGTCACCGAGGAGGACATCGCCCATATTGTCAGCTCTTGGACAGGGGTGCCGGTCTCGAAGCTGACCGAAACCGAGTCCTTCAAGCTGCTCAATATGGAAGAGACCTTGCATCAGCGCATCATCGGCCAAGAGGAAGCTGTGCGGGCAATCTCGCGGGCGATCCGACGGGCACGGGTGGGCCTCAAAAATCCCAATCGGCCCATTGCTAGCTTCATCTTCTCTGGCCCAACTGGGGTGGGTAAGACTGAGCTGACTAAGGCTCTGGCCTCCTATTTCTTCGGATCCGAGGCGTCTATGATCCGGCTGGATATGTCGGAGTACATGGAGCGGCACACGGTCTCGAAGCTGATTGGATCCCCCCCTGGCTATGTGGGCTACAACGAGGGCGGCCAGCTCACGGAGGCGGTACGGCGACGGCCTTACACGGTGGTGTTGTTCGATGAGATCGAAAAAGCTCACCCGGATGTCTTTAATCTGCTGTTGCAGATCCTAGAAGATGGCCGTCTCACGGATGCCAAGGGTCGGACGGTGGACTTCAAAAACACCCTCTTGGTGATGACTTCCAATATCGGATCCAAGGTGATTGAGAAGGGGGGTGGCAGCCTCGGCTTTGAGTTCAACGACAACGATGCCGATGCCAGCTACAACCGGATCCGTAACCTGGTCAACGAGGAACTCAAGCAGTACTTCCGGCCTGAGTTTCTCAACCGCCTAGATGAGATCATTGTCTTCCGACAGCTCAACAAGGATGAAGTCAAGCAGATTGCCGACATCCTGCTTAAGGAAGTGTTCGAGCGTATGGCCCAGAAGAAGATCCTGTTATCTGTCACCGATAGCTTTAAGGATCTGATTGTGGACGAGGGCTACAACCCCAGCTATGGGGCACGTCCCCTGCGTCGGGCGATCCAGCGGCTCCTTGAGGACATCTTGGCTGAAGAGATCCTATCGGGTCGGGTTAAAGAGGGATCCTCGGCTGTGCTGGATCTTGACGAAGACCGCAAGCCTAAGGTGCTGCCTGGATCGGCTGAGCCGGCTCTATTGGGGGCTGGGGTGGCTGACTGAGATCCTTTTGAGAGAGAGGATGTCCAGAGGATCTGAGTCTGAAGCGGCCTTGGATCCCTCTGGTCATCCTGGTTTGAAGATAGTCTGCTGGGATCCTTGATCGGTTCTGGGATCCTGGCCTGGTTTTGATTTTCTTGATCCGTGATCTGTTAGGAGCCTGTTATGGATTGGCAAGCTGTGCAATCAGCCTACTACTCGGGTGGACAGCCTCTTCGGACTCCTCCGCCGGATCTGCCCTCGCTGTTGTTGCAGGAGCGGATCATCTATTTGGGCTTGCCGTTGGCGGAGGTTGCTGAGGCGAATGTTACCAAATTGATCACGGCTCAGTTGCTGTATCTGCAATATGAAGACCGCGAAAAGCCCATCAAGATGTATATCAACTCGACGGGTACTTATAGCTACGATACCGCTGCCTTTGCCATTCTGGACACGATGAATTACATCAAACCCCCAGTCCATACCATCTGCATTGGCAATGCGATTGGGATGTCAGCCATGCTCTTGGCGGCAGGGGCCAAAGGATTCCGGGCCAGCTTGCCCAATGCCACGATTGTTCTTCACCAGCCCTATGGCGGCAGCCGTGGTCAGGCCAGCGATATTGAGATCCGCACCCGCGAAGTATTGACGGTGCGCACCATGATGTTGGAGCAACTGGCCAAATCCACCGGACAAGCTCTGGAGCGAATCAAAAAAGATACCGAGCGGTTTTTCTTTATGACTCCTCAAGAGGCCAAGGAGTATGGATTGCTCGACCAGGTGTTGTCAGGATCCCAGGGGGTTCCTCCGGCGCTGGCGGCAGCTCAAAGCTAGGCCAAAGCTATTCGTAGAAAAGTTCAAGATCCAATCTGTTTGGTGAGAAAGGGTGGAGTGCAATACAATGCGTCCATTCCTGCTGGTTCATACTGGTGGGGGCCAGTTTGATCACCTGAGATGAGTTTTCGTTATGTCTGGATCCTTAGCCTTCGATCCTGCTTTGGCTGAGCCTCTTGCTCCAGTTCAAATGATTCAACTGATGGGAGCTGAGGAGATCCAACAGGCGACTGCGGATCTAGCTGAGCAGGTGCAGGCGGATCATCCTGACGTAGCTGCAATCGTTTTGATCGGGATCCGAACCCGAGGGGTGCCCCTGGCTCATCGGCTGGAGCAGCAACTGCTTCAAACCAGCGGGATCCGTCCTCAGGTGGGATCCTTGGACATCACTTTTTTCCGTGATGATCTGCGGCAGCGCAGGTTACGCATGCCTGATCGAAGCCTCATGCCCTCTGATCTGACCGACCGACCCGTGGTGTTGGTGGATGATGTGATCTTTCGGGGGCGAACCATCCGGGCGGCGATGGATGCACTTTTTCACTTTGGCCGACCCCAGCGGGTGCGGTTGGGGGTACTGGTGGATCGGGGTCATCGGGAGTTTCCCATTCAACCGGATTATGTGGGACTGAGGGTTGAGACCCAGCCCCAAGATACCATCAGGGTACAACTTCAAGAGCAGGATGGCCACGACCGAGTGCTATTACAAACAGGAGACTGAGTTACACCCCTGCAACAGGCATTTTTTATACAATTCCTCAGCTGTGGTAAAGCCACACTGGCCCAATGGCCATACCAAATTATTACCCAACTATTTACCCAACTATTAAGGGGATCCCACCAGAACCGCCCGTAGAAAGTGGGCTGCTTCTCGTTGGATCCAACGGGAGGCCAGTTCGGTACCCAGTTTTTGAGCTTCGGGACGAGCCGCGATTTTTAGGACAGCCGGAATCAGCTCCAGCGGTTCAAAGCTGGGATTTTCTTGCAGCAGACCCCAGATTCGCTGCAGGTGATCCCCAGACAGAGCGGATCCGCCAGACTTGCCATTGGAGGGGGTGAATATTACATCCGGTAGTCGATCCCGTAGAAAGGCCCCCCGCTCAGAAAAGATGAAATCCAGCGCCTTTTCGAGAGACTCCTGCAGCTCAAAATCTTCACTACTGCCAGCATTACGCAAAAGATTCTCTAGGCGATTCCAGCGGAACTCCCCTTGATTAAAGAGCAATTCCTTGAGGGATTCTCGCAGTTGGGGAGAAGGATCCGTCAGCAACCGACCTGCCACATAGGGGTAGGCAACCCCAAGCACTTTGAAGCTGGGATCGATGCCAATAGCAATACCATCCAGTGTGACCAAAGATCGAATAATCAAAGCATAATAAGCAGGCACCCGAAAGGGATAATCGTACATTACTTCCGATAGATTATCGGTGATGCTCTTGAAGTTTAACTCTGCCACACTGGCCCCCATTGCCCCCTCAAACACCTGTGCCAAGGCCGGGATAATCGGGGTCAGATCCGTATCTGGACTCAAAAAGCCTAGATCTACGTAGTCTTTGCCCAACCCCTGAAAGTCGCGATTAACCAAGTGAACGATGGCCTTGAGCAGCCCATATCGCTGAAAGGGCAGCACCGTACTCATCATGCCAAAGTCGATGTAGGCCAGCCGTCCATCTCGCATCGCCATTAGGTTGCCGGGGTGGGGATCCGCATGGAAAAAGCCATTGTCCAAAAGCTGTCTGAGGGAGCAATTCACCCCAATTTCAATCAGCTTGCGGCCATCCAGCCCAGCTTCTTTGATCTTGTCCAAATTGGTTAGCTTGATACCGTCGATCCATTCCATGGTCAAGACGCGACGGCCAGTGTACTCCTCATAAATCTTGGGCACATAGATGGGTAAGTGGCCATATAGCTCGGCAAACTTATTGGCGTTGGCACCCTCAGCCATATAGTCCATTTCTTCAAAGAGCTTGCCAGCAAACTCCTCCACAATCGCCACCAATTCGCTGCGGATCCTGGGAAAGGTCTTTTGCGCCCACAGAGCCAGAGCCCGCACGATGTACATATCGAGGGAGATCCGATCCAGCAGATCCGGTCGCTGCACCTTGATCGCCACCTCTTCACCGGTCTTGAGCCGACCTCGGTATACCTGCCCCAGACTGGCCGCCGCAATGGGGGAAGCGGTCATTTCTGCGTAGATATCTTGTGGATCCTGACCCAATTCGTCTCGGATCAGTTGAAAAGCAATCTGATTGGAGAAGGGAGGCAGCTCATCCTGCAATTTGACCAGTTCTTCCAGAAAAATTGGGGAGACCAGATCGGGACGGGTGGAGAGAGCTTGGCCAATTTTGATGGAGGCAGGGCCGAGGTCAGTCAGGATCTCCCGCAATCGGATGGCGTAGAGACGGCGATGGCGACGGTTGTTTTCCCAGAGCCGATCCCAAATCCACCATAGCCCCAAGCTGAGAAAGGGGGTAATCACATTCCAGATCCGCCCCCAGACTAGGCTCTTTTGCCCCCGAAACTGGGCAGCGAGTGCCTCTGGGTTGTAGCGCAGGGCTGGAGGGCGGATCCGAGGGGTCTGAGCCGCCACATCGTCAGGCAACGTCCCCTGGCCATTGAGGGATCCTTTCCTTTCTTCAGGTAAATCCCCCAGCATGCCATTGGTCTGACTTTTAGGGGGCTGCCCATTGGGTTGACCCTTGGATTGAAAAGAGTTGTGCAGATTGTTCAAACCATTAGGCTCAAAACGGGTTGGCTCAAAACTGGAGGCCAGCTCTGTCGGTGTGTCCATATCGATCACTCGCGAGTCTGTAACACATCTTAACGTCTGGGATCCGTTCTGGCTGGATCCACACCATCAAGGTCATGATCCAGGCCGGGACTCAGACGGCGATAGAGCAGCAACTGCCGCGAGGCCCCTAACCATTGCCATAGGTCGCTAGAGATGTGCAACAGGCGGTAATCGAGTTTGTCATACAGGCGGCGGGCAGCAGGATTGGATTCCAACACATGCAGATGCAGGGCCTGGTAGCCCCAGGTGAGGGCCACAGCCTCTGCCCCCTGCAGAAGCCTTTGGGCAATGCCTCTGCGCCGCCACTGGGGCAGCACCGCCAGGTTAGACACATAGGGCTGGATCCCTGGCTGGGGCACGTCACTCAGATGTCGCAGAGAGAGTTCTAACGCTCCCACCAACTCGTGGTGAAACCAGGCCCCCAGACAGCAGTAGTGACTCGGATCCGAGCGCAGGCGTTTGTGCAAATCAGCACTGACGGTCAGTTTGTAAAGGGGGAAAAAAATCCCCTGGATCCCCGCTGGCGGATTAAAAACCTGAGACATCACCTCCGCCACCTCAGCTAATGCGTCGGGCTTAGCTGGCTCTACGCGCAAGGCACTGGCAGGATCCGAAAGGGGATCCGAGCAGGGTGGCAAGGGAAAAGTAGGCTGTGAAAAAATCATGCTCTTATCATGACCCAATCATGCCCTGTGCGGATCAAGCACTGGCTGGATTGAGGGGTTTGGTCAAGAACAACACCAAATTAGGATCCCTCCAGCCCTGGGCAAAAAACTGAGGGATCCTGACTTTGATATTTGGTAGAAGATAAAAAAGGATTGATCGATGGAGGGAGCTTGAAATGTATGGGTTTGACTGATCTTAACTGGTGGGTTGAATCACACCATAGCCTCCATGATTGCGCTCATAGATCACATTGATCTCCCCAGATTCGCGATTGCGAAACACATAAAAGTCGTGATCCACCATCTCGAGGTGATGGAGAGCTTCCTCAACTGTCATCGGAGGCATAGCAAAGTACTTGGTGCGGATTACTTCCTTAGGCAAGGTCGGCTCGCGGTCAAGCCGGGGCGGATCAGTGGGCTGCTGCTGCCCTACAGTCACCGATGTTTTGGGGGATTGCTTGGTGCGATGAATGCCGTTGCGTTCCTTAAACTTTCGCAATTGTCGGCTGAGCTTATCAGCCACTTTATCGATACTGGCGTACATATTTTCGCTGCTTTCTTCCGCCCGAATGACTGTGCCGTTAGCGTAGAGGGTGACCTCGGCTGACTGATTTTCGCTAATGCGAGGATTGCGGGCCACGGATAAACTAATATCCACCTCATCGGCAATCTGGGAAAAATGTGAAACGGCTCGTTCAATTTTTTCGTTTACATACTCTCTGATGGCATCAGTGACATCAATATTTTTGCCTTGAATGACGAGCTTGGTCATAAGAACGTCTCCCAGTTGGTGGTTGTTGATCCAGGTTCTGTTGAGAGAGCTTCACTCGGCAAGGACGGATCAATGTAGAGAGTCTTGCTAAATCCTGCCCTTAGCTGTTGATGATTGCCTATCTGTTTTCCTGGTTAATCTCACCCTAACATCACTCCCCAGAACTGGATCCAGTCATGTTACATATTGTTAGTCTAAGTCAAAAAAATTAGAGCAAAAAACCTCTGTGACAGAAGGATCCAGGCCCTATTCAGAGTATTTAGCAAATTGATTCTTCAGAATGATTAAAGACTCTAATGTAGAGCCTTAAGTCTGTATTCAGACCATCAAAGTCGATGGCAGTAATAAGTTGATTTGTAGAGTTTTTAAGATTGATTAAGGGGTTTCAGTTTTGGGTGAGTGGCTTGTGCTTTGCCTGGTTCTTGCTTGGGTTCGAGATCCCCTTGAGCGATGACCTCCCTAACGTCTTTGCAACTCTTGAACTGCGATAGAGGTATCTCTGGCGATCTTCTATGCTGGCTCCTATGGAGAGACTTGGCCCTATTGTAGAGCTTTAGCGATATGGTATGTGTTCTAGCAAACAGTTTTAGGAGGTATTGATGGCTGGGATCCCGCTTGATGCTGCTGCCATTGCGGAGCTGATCGACAAAGCTGCTCTGGAGCTGGATCCGACGTTTCGGCGGTTGGATGGGGTGGCCGGATCCAATCTGGCGCGGGTACTGGCTGCGTTTCGGGCGGAACGGGTGGGATCCCATCATTTTGCGGGGGTGGCGGGCTATGGACATGGGGACACGGGCCGTGACACGTTGGATCGAGTTTTTGCCCGAGCGATGGGGGCGGAGGCCGCTTTGGTGCGTTTACAAATGGTGTCGGGTACTCATGCCATTGCCTGCGCTCTGTTTGGGGTCTTGCGACCAGGGGATGAATTGTTGATGGCCACCGGATCCCCTTATGACACGCTTGAGGAGGTGATCGGCCTGCGGGGATCGGGGCAGGGATCGTTGCGGGAGTTGGGGGTGAGCTATCGCCAAGTGGAGCTGACAGCCACAGGGGAGCCGGATTGGCAGACCCTATCCCAGGCGGTGGGATCCCGCACACAGGTGGTTCACATCCAGCGGTCCTGCGGGTACAGTTGGCGACCCAGCCTCAATCTGGAGACTATTGGCCGTCTGGTGGATTGTATCAAGGCCCAGAATCCTGAGGTGATCTGCTTTGTGGACAACTGCTATGGGGAGTTTGTGGAGAGCCAGGAGCCAACCCAGGTGGGGGCTGATCTGATGGCCGGATCCCTGATTAAAAACCCCGGTGGAACCATTGCCCCAGCCGGGGGCTATGTGGCCGGTCGAGCCGATTTAGTTGAACAGGCGGCCTGTCGGCTGACAGCTCCAGGGATTGGCAGTGAGGGAGGGGCAACCTTTGACCAAAATCGGCTGCTGTTTCAGGGGCTTTTTTTGGCGGCTCCGATTGTGGCCGAGGCGGTCAAGATCGCTCATTTGGCCGCCCAGGTGTTTCAAACCTTGGGCTATCCGGTGATGCCGCAGCCAGGGATCCCGCGTACCGATATTATTCAGGCGATCCAGTTGGGATCCCCAGCCCGGTTGCGGGCCTTTTGCCGAGCGGTGCAACACCATTCGCCGATTGACTCTTATGTGGAGCCGATCCCGGAGGCGATGCCTGGCTATGAGGATGCGGTGGTGATGGCGGGGGGAACCTTTATTGAGGGCAGCAGTATCGAATTATCTGCCGATGGCCCGATGCGGGATCCCTATATTGCTTTTTTGCAGGGGGGCACCCACCTCAGTCATGGCAAAGGGGTGCTGGCGGCGGCGATTGAGATGTTGCAATCTCTGGGTTGATCATGCTTTGGTTCTGGCTTTGGTTCTGGCAAAATTGCGGGTTGCCCATTGCTCTTGCCATTGAGGGGGCTGACCGACGCAGATCCACCCCGGATCCCTGCCACAGTGGATCCCTGCCACAATGGAACAGACTCTCACCTAATTGCACACAGCTATGGTTTCTACCTCTGACCTCTCATCCTCTGCTTTGCAAGACGCGTCTTTTGGGCTGACCCGGCAAAAACTGGCTCAATTCCGGGATGTGTTGCGACAGCAGGGCTTGACTGGTTGGGTGCTACTGTCAGGGGATGAGCATCTGAATGAGTATTTGCCCCCCGCTCGCAAACGCCGAGACTGGTTGACAGGATTTACCGGATCCGCTGGGGATGTGCTGATCACACTGGATCGGGCCTGGCTTTTGGTGGATCCCCGCTATGACCAGCAGGCGGAGCAGCAGACCAGTCGGGCGGATTTTGAGCTGATCAAGGCGGGCCGACCGCAGCAACCCAGCCTAGCGAATCTATTGGAGCAACTGGATCCCGGCTCCCGGATTGGGGTGGATCCCTACACCATCTCGGTGAGTCGCTATCGCCTGTTGGCCGAAACCTGTCGGGCGGCGGGGGTGGACTGGGTGGCCAGTGACTCAAATCCTGTGGATCAACTGCGCTCAAGCTGGGAGGGATCCGAGGCCCTGAGATTGGACTCTAATCCGGTCTATCCGCTCTCGCCTGAGATTGTGGGGGCAGCTATCCCAGAAAAGCTGGCTCAGATCCGCCGACAGATGAAGGACAAACGGGTGGGGATCCTGCCGGTCTCTAAGCTGGATCAGGTGGCATGGCTGTTTAACCTGAGGGGATCCGATATTCCCTACAATCCGGTGTTTCGGGCCTATGGATTGGTGACCGAGAGCGAGGCATTCCTGTGCACCGATCCAGATCGGCTCACCCCTGAGGCGGTGGCAAGCCTCACCCAAGCCGGGATCCAGATTCGGCCCTACGCTGCCTATGGGGAGCTGCTGCAAGATTTGGCTCAAAATCTAGCTCAAAAGCTGGCCCAGAATCCGGCCCAAAATCTATGGGTGGGGATTGATCCCGCTCATACCACCCAAGGCACCCTGAGCTTGTTGGAGGCCATCCCCCAGAGCCGCCACCGAGATATCACCCATCCAGTTGAAGTCGCCAAAGCCTGCAAGCATCCGATCGAACTGGCCCAGATGCGGCAGGCCAACCGTCAGGCCAGTCGGGCCAAGATCCGCACCCTGGCCTGGATCCATCGCCAACTGGAAGCGGGGATAGCTCTGAGTGAGTGGCAGGTGGCCCAGTACATTGAGCACTGTTATCAATCTGAACCGGGCTGGCAGGGGTTGAGCTTCAATACCATTGCCGCCACCGGATCCAATGGTTCCATTGTCCATTACGGCACCCCTGATCCTCAGCGGCAGTTGCAGCCGGGGGAGCTGTTTTTGTTGGATTCGGGATCCCAGTATTGGGGCGGCACCACCGATGACACCCGCACGGTTTTAGTGGGGCCTGCGGATCCGACGCCGGAGCAGGTGTATCGCTACACAGCGGTGCTGAGGGCCCATATCGACTGCATCAGCCAGGGATTTCCCGCCGGAACTGTGGGATCCCAATTGGATGGCATCACGCGGGCAGGACTGTGGCGGGCGGGCCTTGATTATGGTCATGGCACCGGTCACGGGGTGGGGGCTTTTCTCAATGTGCATGAGGGGCCAAACGGGATCCGCAAAAATGCCACGGTTCCCCTGGAAGTCGGCATGATCAACAGTGTCGAACCGGGCTTTTATGAGCCAGGCTGGGGTGGCATCCGGCTGGAAAACTTGGCGGAGGTGGTCTCCGATCGAGAGGGCTGGCTGCGGTTTGAGCCGCTGACCTGGATCCCTTTTGATCGAAGGCTGATTGACATCAGGATGCTCAATACACGGCAACTGGACTGGCTCCAGACCTACCAGCAAAAGACACTTGAAATCATGGCCCCCACCCTAGACGCCTCTGATTTGGAGTGGATCCAGGCTCAATCGGTCTGAAGGTGCTATTTTATCCTGCTTAGATCTGTGCTGCTTGTCTGTGCTGCTTAAACATGAGGATCCATCATGATCTGGCGATTAGAAACTCTGCACAAAATTGGGGTCTACTGTCTGGTGGGGATCGCAGTTTTGGCTTTGTGGTTGGGGCGGGCACTGGATCCGGGGGTGGCTCTGGCTTTTGTGATCGGTGGCATTCTCAGTTGGTTTTGTGATCGGCCGCGCCTGGATCCGGCTCAGTATGCGGGCATTTGGCGACCACTAACCCTGACGGTACTGGGGATCCTGGTGGCGGTGGTGATTGCCGGGGTGGTGGAACCGTTTGATGCCGCAATTGGGCTGGTGCTCTATCTAACCGCCGCCAAATTGTTTCAGCGGGAGCGGGTGGCGGACTACATTCAAACCATGGTACTGTCGCTGTTGTTGATGGCCATTGCCACCGTTTTTAATGAAGACATTAGTTTTGGGCTTTTATTTATTGCCTATACCATCATTGGCTTGATCAGCTTTGCGTTTTATCATCTGCGGATCCAAGTGGAAGAGCACCCCCAGGCGGCCACCCAAACCCGATTGGTGGATGCAGGTTTTTTGTGGACTTTGACGGGGCTGGCTCTGATCGCATTGGTGGGATCCCTGGCTTTTTTCTTTTTGTTTCCGCGGGTGGGGTTTGGCTTTTTAGCTCAGCAATCACGCGCTGATGGCATGTCCACCGGCTTTTCTGAGGAGGTGCGTTTAGGGGATTTTGGTACCCTCAAAAGTGATCCTACGGTGATTATGAGAGTGGAGTTTCCGGAGTCTGTGCCCCCAAGACCCCAAAATCTGTACTGGAAAGGGGTGAGTTTTGATCAATATGATGGCTTTGTGTGGTCGCGCACTTTGACAGAAAAGCGTTCTCTTTCATCAAGCTCGGATGATCGATTTAGTCTGCCCCTAGAAGCTCTGGCCCCCAGATGGCAGAACCTGTTGAGGGATCCTCAAGCCCCGCGATTGGTGCAGAAGATTTTTTTAGAACCGTTGGATACCAAGGCTCTCTTTCATCTGGATCCGTGGGTGGAACTTCGGCTGGCCAATCGCAATAGTGGCAATCGTCCCAATCGGTTTCGCAACACCACAATTGATCTGACTGAAACAGGGGATATCAGCCATCGGTTGCTTCAACGAATTGCCTATCAGTATGAGGCGACCAGCTTAGTAGTGCCGAGGGAGGCCAGTCTTTTACAACAGGTGGATCATCAAACCATCTTGGCAAACCTGGGATCCCAAGCCTCAGCCTATTTGCAATTACCGGATAACTTTAGCCCTCGGATCCGGGAATTGGCTACGGAAACAGTTGTTGATATTGATAATGACTTTAGTAAAGCCCAGGCGATTCGAGACTACTTGGTGGGCAATTTGGGCTATACCGTCAATCTATTTGATCCGGGGGATCAAACCCCTTTAGATGCGTTTTTGTTCACCTATCGAGAGGGGCACTGCGAGTATTTTTCCACCGCCATGGCGATCATGCTGCGCAGTATTGGCATCCCGGCCCGCAATGTGACGGGTTTTATTGGGGGCAGTTGGAATCAGGGCCAGGGCTATCTGTCGGTGCGCAATGCCGATGCTCACTCATGGGTGGAAGTGCCGTTTGGGGACTATGGCTGGGTGCGGTTTGATCCGACTCCGGCGGCGGCCAATGTCAGCCTGCAACGGGATTGGTGGGATCCGGTGCGCCAGACCTACGATGCGCTGCGGTTTCAGTGGATCAAGTATGTGATTCAGTACGACTTGGATACTCAAACAGAACTGCTGCAACAGCTCACCCAAGGTCTAGGCCAGATGGGTCAACAGGCCCGTGACCGGGGCAATTGGGGCGACCAACTGCGGGCTTGGCTACCGGCCCTGAGAGCGGCGATTCAACAAAATCTGATCCCGGTGCTGGGGCTAACGGTGGTGACTGGATGGGGGGGATCCCGTGGCCGACAGCGGCGGTACCACAGTCTTCAACGGCAAGATTACGGGGTGGTAGCCCTTTTGTCAGGAATCGGGGGATCCCTGCTGGGCTTGCTATGGCAGCCAGAGTCTAGCCTCGGCTTGGTATTGGTGGGGATCCTGTTGCCGGGATTTGCCTTTGCGGGGATGCGCTGGGCCAAACCTCCACAGGCCAGCCCCCAGCAACGGATCGCCGGCATCACTCATCTGTACACGCAGTTGCGCCTGACGGTAAGGCAGTTGGGGATCCCCGTCACACTCACACCTAACGCTGGTGCTCTAGGGCCTGGTGCTCTGATGGAGGCTTTGCGGCAGTCCTCACTGGCTGAATCTGAGCGGGCGATCCGGTTGGTGGAGACCTACTTGGCGGTGCGCTTTGGCGGGGATCCGCTGGCTCCACAAGACCTAAAGCAGCTTTGGCGAGAGTACCGCGCCCTCCGGCGTCAGTGGTTCCAAGCTCAATAACATGTGCAATCAGACCTTGATCCAGCGGGAGATCCCATGGGATCGGATCGACTGACTGGTGATTTAGCGCAGAAAAAGAGTCGAAAGATTACGCTTTTGTGCGCTTTGACCCCTGGTTTTTGCCTGATTTGCTCCTGATCCTACACAAAAACTGCGCCAAGATTGTGTATAAAAGTGCATAAATACCGTTTTAAGGGATTACTATAGGTATCCATTTGCCTGAATTGAGA
>CAZODP010000008.1:41124-44924 GCA_964578595.1 uncultured bacterium | reverse complement strand
TTGCCTGAATTGAGACTGAAGCGATGTCAACCCTAGAGTCAACTGCAGCTATTTTTAACCAGATTGAGCAGGAGCTGGGGGCCGGAATGGTGCCCCGAATTTTTCGGCTACTGGAGTCTCAGCCGGATCTATTGATGCACCTGTGGGGACAATTTCGTGCGGTTGTGTTGCGGGGGGAGCTGCCCCGTGTCTTGAAAGAAATGATAGGTCTGGTGGTTGCCTCTGCCACCCACTGTGACTATGTCCAGGTGGTTCATCTCCACAGTTTGACCCTGCAGGGATTACAGAGCCGGGTGCTGGAGTCTTTGCGCCAAGGGGAGTTTCAGTTTCAGGGGGTCAGCGATTTAACAGCACAGGCGTTACGATTTGCGGTGTCAGCTACAGCCGCCCGGTCGGCCCACAGTGATAATTGGCGGGAGCAACGCCAAGCCACCCTCGATTTGTTGGCGGCACTGCCTCTCGAAGACAGCGAAAAGTTTGAACTGGTGGCCACGGTCTCGTTGTTTGAGCAAATCTGTAGTGTTGCGAATCTGCTCAACCTGGATCCCAGTCAGCCCTGAGCAGCCCCATAGTCCGTCCTCCCATGCTCCCCTTTATGCGTCCAGCCGAACCCACCTCCAGCTCCAAGGGATCCCAGACCAGTGGTTATGGTCCTCTGCCCAATGGCGCTGAGGTTGCCCCTGAGAGTATCTGGCTACTGGGGGAGTTGGCGGGGGAGCTGAGCCGCACCCAGACCCTAGATCAGTTTCAGATGTTGCTGAGCCGGCGGCTGCGCTGGGTGATCAACTTTGAGCGCTGTACTTTGGCCATCTGGCATCATCCGATGGATCCCACCTATGAGCTGAGGGAGCTGACCCATCCTCATCAGGCCAGGGTGGCCGGATCCCAACTTTTGCGATTTGGAGAGGATCTGCTCAGCAATGTGCTGCAAACCGCTCGCCCGCGGCTGGGGGATCCAAAACTGGGGCAAGACTGGGGGCCAGAGCCGGGACTGATCGACCGGGCCCAGTCTGTTTTGATGTTGCCCCTGCGCACCGGATCCCAGACCATTGGCAGCCTCAACTTCAGCTCTTCGCAGGCCCATTACTATCCCATTGGCATCCGCAATGTGGTGTCGCTGTTGGCCAGTCAGGTGGCCGGACATCTGGGGTTTTTGTTGGCCCATCGTCAAACCCGTGCCAGTCTGGCTCAGCAATCCACTGTGGCCGAGTTGGGTCAACGTGCCCTAGCAGGGTTGGATCCCGATCAGCTCATGCAGGCTGCTGTCCAACAGGTGGCCCTACACCTCCAGGTCAAATCCTGCCAAATCTGGGTCGGCCCGGATCCTGAAGCTCTGACTATCCAATCGGACTGGGGCTGGTGGCCCCAACTGCAAGCGCTCACCCTCCGTCTGTCTGATCTCAGTCAAGGGATCCTACCCCCAGCTCTCCAGGCTCTGGGGATCCGCTCTGGCATGGGGATCCCGTTTCATGCTGCGGATGGGGTCAGTCGGATCCTGGCTGTTCACGACACAGAGCTGCGCCACTTTGATCGAGATAGCGTTGCCTTTTTGAGCGCGGTAGTGCATACCCTCGATGCCGCCCTGCTGCGAACCCGAGCAGAAACTCACCGCCTCAAGGCCGAGCATACCGCCCAACTGCAGGCTCAGATGCGGGAGATGGAACGGCTCAATCACCTGCGGGATCAGTTTGTCAGCAGCGTTTCTCACGAGCTGCGCACCCCCCTGACCACCATCAAACTCAGCATCCAGATGTTGCAGTCCACCGCCCTCACCCCCCAGCAGGCCCGATATGTCCACATCCTCCAGCAGGAGAGTCAGCGTGAAATTCGCCTAGTTGAAGATTTATTGGCACTCCAAGATACAAAGCCAGAGGTTAATCTGCCGGAGGTTAATCTGCCGGAGGTCGATCTGCCAGAGGTCAATCTCACCCTTTCGCTTTCACTCCAGCCCTGGCTCGAGGCTCTGATGGCCACCCTCCAGCCCCAGGCCCAGCACCGAGGTCAATCGCTACAACTGGATCCGATCGACCCAGCCCTGTCCCTAATCACGGATCCCGATGTCTTGGGGCAAGTGCTGGAGGAGCTGCTGACCAATGCCATCAAGTTCACGCCCTCCACAGGCTGGATCCAGATCAGGGCCAATGCAGTCGGTTCGGAGCTGGTGATCCAGGTGCAAAACGCTGGCAATCGGATCCCAGATGCCGAGCGAGAGCGGATTTTTGAGCGGTTTTATCGGCTACCCCAGCAGGATCCGTGGGCTGCCGGGGGCACAGGCTTGGGACTCCCCCTGGCCCAACGGCGCACCCAGGCCCTCAAAGGTCGCCTGCAACTGCTGCCCGTAGATCCCGATAGTCAGACCAACTGCTTTGAGCTGCGGATCCCGTTGGATCCCAATATCGATCCCAAAGCCGATCCCAATGCCATCCAAGCTCCTGCACCCCAAGCCGATCCGCCCCCAAAACCGTCACCCCCAGAATTGGGCCTGCCATCGACCCAAACCCAGTCAGCCCCCACCGGATCCGATGGCTGGGAGGATGGTTGGGCCGATCTGGAAATCCCCAAAAAGCGTCGCAAAAAGGGCAAAAAACGCGGTTAGAGCCAGACCCTTTGAGAACGCCTTCAGAAGGCTTTGAGATCATGGCATCACCCTCTACACTAATTAAGGCTTGACACTAAGGCTCAATGCCCTGGCTAAGGATCCCCTCCCCAAAAGAGGCAGGATCCCTACAGGTCAGGCTGCTTCTATTACAAGGCACTCTCAATCATGGAAGAAGGCATCAACTCCACCACCCAGTTGCTTCTCAAGCGCAACATCCCTGTCAAAGTGATCGTCACCTCCCTCTGGAAAACAGAGATGCAGGAGCAACTCCAGCGGCAGGTGCAAACCATCGACACCCAGATGCAGCAACTGGAGTTTCAGGGCAAGCGGGCGATCGCAGAGATCGAAAAGCAAACGATCCAGCCTGCCGGCCCCCAAGCCACCCAGCAGATCGAATCGATCAAAAGCCAGGTCAATGACCAAAAGATCAAGCTACTCGACCAAAAAAATCGGATCCTGCAACAACTGAGCCAAGTCACCAACCTCGAACTCAACCAAGAAGTGGTGCAGGGCAATGTAGAAAGCTTTTTCCGCGTCCAGCAGGGAGATAACCTGATCCAAAAAATGCAAGTGGAGATCCTGCTCGAAGATGGCGTGATCAAAGAAATCCGTGGCAATGCTTAGGCACTGAGCCTCTCGAGCCAGATTAATCAGACCCTTAGGATCCGGTTGCCTTGGGATCCGGTTGCCCTGGGATCCGGTTGATTGAGCAGCCTCGTTTTCAGCTCTGAGGGTTTAGGCTCTACCCTGAGGTTTGGGTAAGATTTTGACTCCAGGTGAGTTCGGCCCAGCCAGTTCGACCCTTGGCTTCTGTCCAACAACTGGTCACAATGAAACCATAGTTCATAAACTTTCTGGATAGCCGCTAGCCGATGTCAAACTCCACAGGGTTGAGTGAGTTCTCGGACGATTTGGAGCTGCCGGACTGGGTACTCAGTGCCTCCCAACGGCGACGGATCAAGGCCCTGTTTGTGCTAGGCATCGTTTGGGGCTTTGTGGCTCTGCTGCACCTGATCCCGGTGACCCGCTGGGCTGTGACGGGGTTTGCCACTTTGGTGGCCCTTCATGCCAGCCGGATCGTGGCTGCTCCAATTCAGCCCTTGCCACCCGCGCTCACCTTCCAACAGTGGGCGGATCAAGGATCGAGATACCCAGAGGGTTTAGACCCAGCCTCTTCCAGCCCAGATTCCACAAGCCCAGA
>CAZODP010000008.1:31174-41024 GCA_964578595.1 uncultured bacterium | reverse complement strand
CCAGAATCTTCTCTAAGCCCAGGCTCTATTGATCCCTCAGAAACGCCAGCAGAGATCCGCGACCAACAATTTCCTCAGAGCTGGCCTAAGGTTTCGATCTTGGTGCCTGCCAAAAATGAGAGTGCGGTGCTGCCCCATCTGTTGAAGGATCTGAGTCGTCTGCATTACCCGGTAGACCTGCTGGACTTGTGGGTGGTGGATGATGCCAGTAGCGATGACACCCCTGCGATTCTAGCCCTCTGGCAAGATAAGATACCCCATCTCCATATCCATCGACGAACAGACGGATCCGGTGGCGGCAAATCCGGTGCCCTCAATGAGGTTTTTGCCCATACCCAGGGGGATATCATTCTGGTCTGCGATGCCGATGCTGGGATCCAGGCGGATTTTTTGCTCCAGGCTCTGCCGCTATTTCGACAGGATCGGATCGGAGCGGTTCAGGTGCGCAAGGCGGTGGCCAATGCCGCTCACAATGGTTGGACTCGTCGCCAATCGGCTGAGATGATTTGGGATGCCTGTCTGCAATCGGGTAAGGTGGCCATCGGTGGCATCGGTGAACTGCGGGGCAATGGCCAGTTGGTGCGCCGAGACAGTTTGCAACGGTGTGGCGGTTGGAATGAGGGTACGGTCACCGATGATCTGGATCTGACCTTTCGACTGCATCTGACCGGGGTGGATATTGCCTGTACCCCCATCTTGGGGATCGAAGAAGAAGGGGTGACCACCTGGAAAAGCCTTTGGCGGCAACGGAGTCGCTGGGCCGAGGGAGGCTACCAACGCTATCTGGACTACTGGCCAGGGATCCTCAGTAACCAGATGGGTACGGCTAAAACTGTTGATCTGTTGATCTTTTGGCTGGTGCAGTACCTGCTGCCGATGGCGATTTTGCCGGATCTGCTCTGGACGCTGCTGTATTCCCACAGCTCGGCTCTGCTGCCGATGGGGATGGTCTTTACAGCCATTGCAGGGATCGGTTTCATGACCAGTCTGTACCGGATCCAACATCTCAAGGGCTGGGCCTTAGTTTGGCAAAGCCTGGTGGGAATGGTCTACATGATGCACTGGATCCCGGTCATGATTGTAACCACCGCCCGGATGTGCATTCAGCCCAAACGCCTCCACTGGGTCAAAACGGTGCATCACGGTCGAGCCACCCCCTAAAACACCTAAAAAACATAAAAAGAAGCGAGCACCAGGATCCGGGGGCTAGGGTCTGAAGCGGGCTGGGTTGAGCTAGGATTCAGATCCTGGTCTTTAACAGGACGTTAAGGATTGGGGTTATATGTTGGGATCCCCTCTTGGACTGCCATCCAAACCCAAAACCAGGATCCCGCAGGATACTCATAGGCTGAACTGTCTTGAGTTTTGTCCTCATCTGGAGATGCCATGCTCAGAATCGTCACCCAACACTCTGAGATTGAAACCGAGCTGAAGCGAATTGCCTATCGCACCCAGTCGGATCAAAATATGCATCGAGAGTCGACGGTGCGCGAGATCCTCCAGTCAGTTCAGCGGCAGGGGGATCGGGCACTGCTCAATTTCACGGCTGAGTTTGATCAAGTCAGTTTGAGTGTGGCGGATCTGCGGGTGTCCGGGGCAGAGATGGAGGCCGCCTACCAAGCCATTTCTCCTCAGCTTTTGCGGGCGTTGCGGCTGGCCAAACAGCGGATTGAAGCCTTCCATCGCCAGCGCATCCCCAAAAGCTGGGTCAAGTTTCCGGAGCCAGAGATCATTTTGGGCAAGCAGTATCGCCCGGTGGATCGAGCGGGGCTGTATATCCCTGGCGGACGGGCTGCTTATCCCAGCACGGTGTTGATGAATGCGATCCCGGCGCTGGTGGCGGGGGTGCCCGATGTGGTGATGGTTACTCCCCCCGGATCCGATGGCCAAGGGGGGATGGGGATCAGTCCGGCGATTTTGGTGGCAGCGCAGGAGGCCGGGATCCAGACCATCTTTCGGGTGGGGGGGGCGCAGGCGGTGGCAGCCCTGGCCTATGGCACCGAAACCATCCCGGCGGTGGATGTGATCACTGGCCCTGGCAATATCTATGTGATGTTGGCCAAAAAGCAGGTTTATGGCCAAGTGGGGATCGATTCTTTGGCGGGGCCGTCAGAGGTTTTAGTGATTGCGGATCCCTCAGCCGATCCCGACCATCTGGCGGTGGATCTGCTGGCCCAAGCCGAACACGATCCGTTGGCGGCGGCGATCTTGCTGACCACGGATCCGAGTCATGGGGAGCAGGTCTCAGAGCGGATCAACCAGCGGCTGCGGGAGCACCCTCGTCGGATCGAAACCGAAAAGGCCATCGCCAACTATGGCCTGATTGGGGTGGTGGAACATCTGAGCACAGCGGTGAGTCTTTCCAACATCTTTGCCCCAGAGCACTTGGAGCTACAGGTGGCGGATCCCTGGGCCTTGGTGGAGGGGATCCGTCATGCAGGGGCGATCTTTTTGGGTCATCACACCCCGGAGGCCGTGGGCGACTATCTGGCTGGCCCCAATCACACCCTGCCCACCTCTGGCGCAGCCCGCTATGCCTCAGCCCTGAGTGTGGAAACGTTTATGAAGCACTCCAGTCTAATTCAGTATGGGCCGGGGGCACTGGAGCAGGTGGCTGATGCCATTGATGCCCTGACCTTGGCCGAAGGGCTGCCTTCCCACGGCGAATCGGTGCGGATCCGGCTATCAAAAGATCGTTAGAGACTCACTCAATGGCTTCCTCAGGATCCTGTGCCTTTGTCTAAGATGGGCACAAGAGAATGATGGGGCCAGCGGTGAAACACAACATAACAACCCGGATCCTGACGCTGGGGTCTGTACTGGGATCCACTCTTTTGGGGCTGTGGTGGGGTAACTCTGCCTTTGCCGAGAGCATTCCGTGGCAATGGGTGCTAGAGCAGCAGGATCAGGCCCTGGATCAGCGGTGCTCCCTGATCAGTATGGTGCGCAGTCAACCCCTGATCTCTCCAGATCAAACCTGGCAAGCATACAGTCGGCTGGATTTGCGGGTGGATCCATCCGGAGAATTACTGCTCACCAGCCATCTCTTTGCCCGTCATCAGGTCAGCGGCAGCTTGCACCAAATCTACAGCAGTACACCATTGGATCCAGCGTTTGATCTGGCGGTTCTGGTGCCCTATGGGTGGCAACAACAGCGGCTTTTGGTGCAAGAACGACAGGGGATCTGGCAGTCAGATATCCTTGCTGACCGGGCTGTGATCTGGCGGGCTGGGCCTCCATCCGGCTGGATCAGCCCCGGATCCCCGACCCTGGTGGCTACCCTGGATCCGGTGGGGTTGAGATCCCCTAGCTCCCAGATTCAGGTGCGTCAGCCCCCCCAGCCTCAGGCCATCACCGAGCTACTGGGCTGGGATCCGGAGATCCCCGATCAGGTGCTCTTTGGCATCGGGGAGATGGGAGAGATCCCGCAGGTGATCAGCCTCGGATCCTCAGGTTTTGTGCCCAGAGACCGTCTGGATATAGGCAGCCTCTCCAGTAGTTTCAACCCGGATCCTGAGTTTGTGCCCCCCTTGTTGGCCCAAGCCCCCGACTGGCAACTGGCTCTACCGCTGGGATCCTCCTGTCGTCAGGCAGAGCTGTGATGCTCAAGATTGCGATTGAGTTAGCTGACCGCGTAGGGGATCCTTAAAAAGGGAGAGAGTCGCAGCCAAAGTGGATCCATTCCTACCCAGAATTCTGTCTCATTGCTATTTTAAATTACTATACATATCGACAGTGTTCACCTTGGGCCACAAAGAGAGGTATCTGTTTAGGATTTAGGGATCCTATTCCAGCGGTACTGGGCAGTCTTTCGGGTTCTGTCACCGTTAGTTTAGGGAAAATCTTGGGATCTCAACTAATTTTGGATTATTCGCTGAGAAGACCAATGTCTAGCAAAAATTCGCGGGCAACGTCGTCAGGTTCCCGCTGGTTGCCGCTGACTTCAAAGTTAAGGCGTTGCATGACGCTATCGGTCAGCTCAGGTGCTAGGGCATTGAGGATTTCAGCAATTTGGGGATGGGTTTCTAGGGCCTCTTGGCGAACAACCGGGGCGATTTGGTAAGGGGGAAACAGATTTTGGTCATCCTCCAATAACACCAGTTCAAAAGCACTGATTTCTCCATCGGTGCCAAAAGCTACCACCACATCCGCCTCGCCATTGACCAGGCCCTGATAACGCAGGCCCGGATCCACAGATTTGTACTCCTTGAGCCGGAAATTGCCATAGGCCGCCTGGATCCCAGGTAAGCCATCCTCTCGCACCTGAAACTCTGGTGGGCCAATCATGACCAGATCGCTGGCCTGGGCTGCCATCTCTGAAATGGTGCTGATGCCCAACTCGGCTGCCCCGGTGCGGGTCATGGCCAGGGCTTGGGTATTGTTCATGGGGGCCGGATCCAGCCAGATTAGGTCGAATTGCTCCTGATAGGCGGTGGCCACGGTGTCATAGACCTCTGCCGGATCCGAGAGGGTGGGCAGACCCAAAACCGTCAACAATCCGGTGCCCGTGTATTCGGGATAGAGATCAATTTGGCCGCTCAACAGGCCCGCCTGCGCCACCGGGGTGCCCCCCAAGTTGAGTCTGCGCTCGACAGGCAAGCCAGCTTCTTCTAGCACCAGGGCATACATCTCTCCGATGATGAACTGCTCGGTAAAATCTTTGGATCCAACTCGAATGGGCCGATCCGACATAGCCCCTTCAGGCTGGGCTGGGCTGGGAGAGATCCCAAAGGCCATGACCGCTCCATAGGCCACCCCCATCAGTACCGCTGCCCGCCGGGTCGTTGTCAACCAATTCATCAGGATCTATCCAACTCAGTTTGCAACAGTATACCGTCTGAGCCGAAATCGATCCCGATGGGGATCCTAGATTGAGCCTATCCATTAGGTTTATCCATTAACAGGGAAGGGATCCGTTAGATCGGCTTGCAGCGGATCGAAAGGTAAGCCCCAATCTTGAGCGATGGCCTGGGTCAGCCCCCGCTGGGATCCGCCGGGATAGCGGGCCAGGGCGGCCAAAAGCCCAATCAACTGCTCCCGTTCTGGCACTTGGCCCAAAATGTGGAGGCCATCTCGGATCTGAGCCTCTTTGAGTTCGCACAGATAGCCATCCAAATCCGCCAGGGTTTGATCCCAGCGATCAGGGTCTGGGCTGGAAGTGGGACTGGCCATCTGGGTCTGCTGGATCAGCTCCCGCAGTCGGGCTTCGATCAGGGGCAGTCGAGCCGGATCCAAGGCTTGAGCTTGGCTGTGTTCATCTAAAAGGGTTTCCAGCTCTGCCAAGGGGCCATACAACTCTGCCCGGGTGAGCGGAGGGGTCAGATGATCGATGATCACCGCTTGGGAACGCCGTTTGGCCTGGGATCCTTCGCCGGGATCGTTGACGATAAAGGGATAGAGATGCGGCATCGGCCCCAACGCCACCTCCGGAAAACACTGACTGGACAGACCGATCCCCTTGCCCGGTAGCCATTCTAAATTGCCGTGCTTGCCCACATGAACGATGGCATCCGCTTGAAACACATGCCGGATCCAGGCATAAAAGGCCAGATAAGCGTGGGGGGGCACCAAATCTGGGGCGTGATAACTGAGGCTGGGATCCTCCTCATAGCCCCGCGCCGGCTGGATCCCCACAAATACATGGCCCCACTGGATCCCAGCAATGGGGATGGCTTGAGCAGGCGGATCCCCCCACTGTTGTCGCACCAAGGCTTGGAGGGCGGCGGGCAAGGTCTGCCAAAAGGTTTGATAATCTGCTGGCGAAAGGGCCTGTCTCACCTGCCGCCAATTTCGCCCCATCGGATCATTGGTCACCCCCTGCGTGAGCTGGTCGATCAGATCCTGAGCATGATCCGGGATCCCGGTTGCCCCGGCCTCTGACCTGCCCTCTTGAGGCAGCAGGGTGTAGCCCGCCTGTTGCATCGCCGCCAGGATCTGGATACAACTGGCTGGAGTATCGAGGCCAACCCCATTGGCCAACCGTCCATCCCGACAGGGGTAATTGGCCAAGATCAGAGCCACCCGTTTCTCAGGGTTGGGGGTTCGACGCAGCCGGATCCAGCGTTGGGCCAACTCCGCCACAAAGGCCACCCGATCGGGCACCGGCTGGTAGCGCACCACTTCTGTCTGTAAATCAGGATCCCGCCCCTGTAGGGTTTTAAAAGAGATCGCTCGTGTGATCAGATGCCCGTCCATCTCCGGCAAGGCCACATTCATGGCGATATCACGGGATCCCAATCCCCGGGTTGACCCTTGCCACTGTTCCTGGGATCCGCCGCTCAAGATCGCCTGCAATACTGGCACATCCAACTGATCCCAGAGGGTGGCCGGATGGGTTTTGCCTGATGTCCCATCAATAGAAATCGAATCACTGGACAGGGCAAAGCTGGTGGTATTGATCGCAACGTCCACCTGATTCTGCCAACGATCTTGGATCACCCTGGCCAGATCCGGTTCTCGGATCCCGTAGGTATAGATCACCACAGGCCGTAACTGGCGACTCACCAGCTCCTGACAAAGGGCATCCACCGGAGCCGTATTGCCCGCCACCACATGGGCACGGTAGACCAGGATCCCCACCGCCGGCCACGCGGGATCCCCCAGCACCGGAGGATCATAGACCCCCACACGGGGCCAGGATTGCAGCGGATCCCAACCCCAATCGGTGCCCAGAGCCAGATCGCTGAATCGCCGCAAGCTCTGAGCGATGTTGGGGATCCCCCCCTCCAGCCAATATCGCCACAGCTCATGCACCTGAGCCAGCTCCACCGTGGAATGGCTGAGCAAGTCCCAATCGGGTCGATCATCCCCTGGCAGCACAATCAACGGGATCCGGTGGCTCTGGGCCAAGGTTTGGACCACCTCTAGTCCGTAGCTCCAGTAGGCCCGCCCCCCCAACAGCCGCAACAGGATCCCTTGGGCCTGAGCCAGCACCCTGTCGGCATAGTCATCAATACTAAAGTGCTGCTGCAAATGGAGCAGATTCACCACCCGCACCGCCGCAAACCCAGCCGGTAAGGTCTTTCGGGCCGCCGCCAACAGTTGAATATCGGTGTCTGCTGCCGTGCCGATCACCAAAGGAGCCGGATCCTGCTCCACCAGCATCACCCCCTCGGTCTCCGGTGTCCAGCCGCCCGGTGTGGTCAGGATCCGATGCACAGCAATTTCCCAAAACTCTTCAAAATCACCTCAAAAAAATCACCTCAAAATCAGGGGCAAGCGAAAATCAAGCCTGCAAATGGGGGGGCACCAGATCCTGCCGGATCAAATCTGCATAGGTCTCCCGCCGCAAGATCAGCTCCGCCTGCCCCTCTCGCACCAGCACCGCCGCCGGTCGGGGATAGCGATTGTAATTGGAGGACATACTGGCGTTGTAGGCACCGGTGGCCAGCACCAGCACAATATCGCCAGGATCCAAGGGGGGCAGCAGCACGTCTCTAAGCACAATATCGCCGGACTCGCAGTGTTTGCCGGCCACCGTCACCCGCTCTGGATCCCCAGGTTTGTGGGTGGCTGCGATTGCGGTGTACTGGGCCTGGTAAGTAATGGGGCGAGGATTGTCTGACATGCCTCCATCCACAGTCACGTAGATCCGACCCTGGGGCAGATCCGGGGCCACCGGGATCCGTTTGCGGGATCCAATGGTATAAGCTGTCACCGTCGAGGGGCCAACCAGCGACCGACCCGGCTCACAGATCAGCTTGGGCAGCGGCAGTCCAGCAGCCTCAAACGCCGTTTGCACAGCCCTGGCCACCGCCTCGCACCACGCCGGAATGGACGGGGGATCATCGGACTCCAGATAACGGATCCCTAGCCCGCCGCCGATATTGATCTCCGCAAAAGTCAGCCCAGCTCCTTGCGCCTGCTGCCACAGCTCCGCCATCACCCCCGCCAGATCGAGATGCCCCTGCAAATCAAAAATCTGGGATCCCACATGGGCATGCAGCCCCACCCCCTCAAGACAGCCTCCAGTCCCAGGGTTTTCAGAGGCTAAGTAATCCAAGATCTCCGCCAGATCCTGTCGTCCAATCCCAAACTTGCTATCAACCTGACCTGTCCGAATGTACTCGTGGGTATGAACATCGATGCCGGGATTGACCCGCACCATCACCCGCGCCGGTTGGGCTGGATTGGCGATCTGGGCCAAGGTTTGTAGCTCCTGGAGGCTATCCACCACCACGGTAGAGCCTACCTCCCAGGCCATCCGCAGCTCATCAGGGGTTTTGTTGTTGCCATGCAGATACAGCTCGGATCCCGTCGCCCCGGCTTGCAACGCCGTATACAACTCCCCGCCGGAGGCCACATCCAGCCCCAGCCCCTCTTGGCGCACCAGCCGACACAGGGCCAGATTGCTCCAGGCTTTGCTGGCAAAAATCACCTGACTGGATCCGGCATAGGCCCGCCGCAAGGTCTCTCGATAGAGCTGGCAACTCAGCCGCAAGGTGACCTCATCCACAATATAGAGAGGGGATCCAAAGCGAGCCACCAAATCCAGCACTCGACAGCCGCCAATTTCAACCTCCCCTTGAGGGTTGGTGCGGGTGGTGATGGGAGTGAGCGATTGATTGGGAGAAAGGGAGGGCGCAATCGGGGTCAGAACCATAGAGAGAGGATGCGAGCGAATAGCCTTACCAGTTTACTGTGGTCTTTCACCCTGCGACCGGATCCCCAGTTCTATGCCCAACTCAGAGCTGTGCCAAACTGAGATAGCGTTTACGTTTTTTCACATCCCTTGGTTGCCAGTTTTATGGATGTCTTGACGGTGAATCCCCTCTGGTTGTTGCTGTTGGTACCCTTGGGTTTGGGGCTGCTCTATGTGTCGACAGCTCGGCGTTACCAGTCTGGCACCACGGTGGCCAAGGCCTATGACCAGTGGACTCAAGACGGGATCCTGGAGTTTTATTGGGGGGAGCACATCCATCTGGGCCATTACGGATCCCCCCCCAGTCGCAAGGATTTTTTGCAGGCCAAGGCTGATTTTGTGCACGAAATGGTGAAGTGGGGCGGCCTCGATCAGCTCCCGACAGGCACCACTGTTTTGGATGTGGGCTGTGGGATCGGGGGCAGTAGCCGGATCCTGGCCAAGGACTATGGCTTTGAGGTAACCGGGATCACCATCAGCCCTCAACAGGTGGAGCGGGCACGGCAATTGACGCCCACAGGGATCCCGGCCCAATTTCAAGTGGATGATGCCATGGATCTCTCGTTTGGGGAGGGCAGCTTTGATGTGGTTTGGTGCATTGAGGCGGGGCCACATATGCCAGATAAGGCGGTGTTTGCCAAAGAACTGTTGCGGGTGCTGAAGCCAGGGGGGATCCTGGTGGTTGCGGACTGGAATCAGCGGGATGCTCGCACCCAACCTCTTAATCTTTGGGAACGGTGGGTGATGCGCCAGCTTTTGGATCAGTGGGCACATCCAGAGTTTGCCAGCATCGAAGGCTTTGCTGAACTTTTGGAGGCCACAGGGTGGGTGCAGGGCAGCGTCACCACCGCCGACTGGACTGCCGAAACCCTGCCGTCTTGGCTGGATTCGATCTGGCAGGGGATCATCCGGCCTCAGGGGTTGATCAAGTTCGGAGTCCCTGGCTTGATCAAGTCGGTGCGGGAGGTGCCCACCTTACTTTTGATGCGATTGGCCTTTGGGCATGGGTTGTGCCGCTTTGGCATGTTCCGAGCGGTGAGAGCCAAAAACTAGCCAAAAACCCAAAAGCTCGCCAAAAACAAAGGGAGGGGATCAATTTTGGCGGGGGCAGTAGTCGCCACACCGACAGGATCCCAAGGGGCGCACCGCGCAGGGCAAATGCACGGATCCTGAGAAATAGACACAGGTGGGATCCCAGTCTTGATTGAG
>CAZODP010000008.1:22584-31074 GCA_964578595.1 uncultured bacterium | reverse complement strand
TTTTGTTGGATCCGGTTTTGTTGGATCCGATGGTGATGGGCACGTAGGGCAGCTCGGTGCCGCAATTGCTCTTTGTGACGCTCCTGATGGGCCTGGTAATCCTGGCGGTGATGCAGGATCGCCACCAAATTGACCAAAGAGACTAATCCCAGCCAGCCCCCAATGCCCAGCAATAGTAAGAGTGCCATCCCACAAAACAACTCAACCCACCGACAGCCTATCGCAACTGATTCTGATTAGAGGCCAGGTTTGAAGATTGTAAAGATTTAAGATGATCAAGCCTTGAGATTGCAAAGATCATTGCCAAGATCCCTCAACCTGCCCTAGCCCTGAGAACCCTCGTCCTCTTCCGGTTGGGTGGTTTCTGCTCTAGGGGTTTCTGCTCTGGGGGCAAAATCCTCCTCTGGGGTCAGTTCTTCGGCCATAGGTTCACCCACAGGGGCAGTGGGTTCATAGGGAGCTTCGCTATCGGCATAACCCTGCTCGTACTCTTCCTCGTATTCGTCTTCATAGCCCTCGTCAAACACCTCTTCTTCGATTGCCTCGGAGAGGGTGGAGCTGGGCAAAGCCGCCTGAGCAGAGGACTCCCAAGGGGCAACCCCCACATTAAACCAACGGCGCAGGAGATTTTCTTGCTCAATCACCAGCCGGGTTTCTGCCCCGCCCACCGCAATGATCCGCCGGGATCCCACCGACAAAATATCCCCCACCGCCATCAGATAGGTGGTGTCCAAATAGCCACTCAACAGCGGGATCCCCAGAGCTGAGAGCACCAGATCCGTCAGCAATCCGCTGCTGGGTTCAAAGATGAAATCCTTAACTTTGCCCAGCCGGATCCCGGCCTCAGTCACCACATCACTGCCCACCAACTTGATCAGTCCGTCCAGGTCAAGATCCTCAAACACCTCTTCGCTGGGGATCAACAGGGCATCCCGCCCCAAAGCCGACACCTGGCTCAGCTCCAAAAGTTGGGATCCGCCCGAAAAGGCTGCCTGCCGCACCCCCAGCACCAACACCTGCTTTCGTTCCAGATCCACCCAGAGCTGATCCACCAATCCCAGCCGGGCCGCCGTGCCTTGGCTGATCACCTGGGTGCCCAGAATCTGAGACCGTTTGCAATTTTGGGTGCTTACCACCACCAAAGATTCATTCACAGACTCATTGGCCGCCGTCATGGTGCTCTCCTCATCCCAACCTTGGCTTAGATATGCAAGTGGTAAAAATTGCCGTCAGCGGGGCACTGGTTCCCCAGCCACAATTTTTATTTGCAATAGTATCTGCAACATAATATCTGCGGCAGAGTAACCTCAACCCTTGCTTTCACCTGCTGGAAAACCAGAGCAAGTGTCGAAGGTGAGCTTACCATACCAGGTGGATCCGCTTTAGCGATGTTTTGTATCTCAGGGCAAGCAGCTTTGCTCAGGACTTTGCTCAGGATCCAAGTCTGACCTGTCCTGTTGATCTTGATCTGATTCGGAATGGGGCTGAAGAGGTTGACATCGATAGGGCAACAGCCTGTCGCTCAACTGGATCCACTGATTGAGATCAAGGGTCTCTCCCCGCAAGGCCGGATCCCAGCCCAGATGCTCTAGGCATTTCATCACCTGAGTCTTATCCACCAAACTTTGCAACGTATTGGCCAAGGTTTTGCGGCGGGTGGAAAACCCCTGCTGGACGATCTGACCGAACCACTTGGGATCTTGAGGGTGATGGGCATAGGGCCGGGGGCGCAGACGAATGATGGCTGAGTCCACCTTGGGGGGCGGGGTAAAGGCTTGGCGCGGCACCGATTTCAAAATTTCGCAGTCTGCTAAATACTGGGTTCTGATGCTCATGGCTCCGTAGGCCTTGGTGTTGGGGGCTGCCTGTAACCGATCAGCCAATTCTTTTTGCACCAATAGAATAATCTGCTCAAATTGGCTAACGGGTTGGTGAGGGGATCCCAGCACTTTTTGCAAAATTGGACTGGTAATGTTGTAGGGGATATTGCCCACAATCGTGTGAACAGACTCTGGGATCGGCAACTTAAGAAAATCCCCCTCGATCAGATAAAAATGGGGCTGATCAGCAAATCGTTTGGTTAGCAGGCGACATAGATCCCGATCCAGTTCGACCGCATAAACGGGGGATCCGGTTTTGAGTAAATACTGGGTCAGCCGTCCGGTGCCGGGGCCAATTTCTAGCACAGGCTGAGGATCCGGCCTTGCTGCTGTCAACCCTGCTGCCGCCACCATGGCTCGATGCACAGCCGGATCCTTGAGCCAATGTTGGCCAAATCGTTTGCGGGGACGGGGCATAGCTCAGGCGGATTCTGCTGTGGGGGAGGGTTGCGGGCTGACCCCCGGCACCTCCGTAGCATCGGCCTCAGCCCCGGATCCCATCAGCGGCTTGCGATAGAGCGGCACCGTAAACGTGACGGTGGATCCCAGCCCCTCCCCCAAGCTGTAAAAGTTCATCTCCCCCTCCATCGCTTCCACCAATCGCTGGCTGATGGCTAACCCCAATCCAGTGCCACCATATTGACGGGTGGTGGATCCGTCCACTTGGCTAAAGACTTGAAACAGCCGCTGTTGTTTTTCCAGCGAGACCCCAATGCCTGTATCCGCCACCCGGATCTTGCAGCGGTGGGGAAATCCATTGATCACATCAGCGGTAACCGTCACGGATCCCTCGTGGGTAAACTTGATGGCATTGCCCACCAGATTGAGCATCACCTGCAACAGCCGCTGATAGTCCCCCAGCATCAAAACATGATCATGGGTTTCTGGCAGATGAAAAGACAATTTGAGGCCCTTTTGTTGAGCTTGTAATTGAGTTTTGCTACTGACATCCTCAAAGAGTGCCGCCAGATCACAGGGCACACAATCCAACTGCATTTTGCCGGCTTCAATCTTGGCAATATCCAGCACATCGTTGATCAGGGCCAGCAGATGTAGAGCAGAACGATAGGCCTCCTGCAAAAAATCTTGAGCCTCTTCTTCACTGTCTGCCATCCCATCCAAGAGCAGCTTGATAAAGCCAATCATGCCATTGAGAGGGGTGCGCAACTCGTGCGAGGTATTGGCCAAAAACTGACTTTTGAGCCGATTGGCGGATTCCGCCTGTTCGCGGGCCTGTTGCAATTCTTTGTTTTTTTGCACCAGCGTCCGATTGGTCAGTTGCAGCCGGGTGGCCAATTGACGACTCTGATCCAGGAGCACCGCATGAGCGATCACCGTACCCAGATAGGTGGACACACTCTGCAGCACCGCCAAATGATCCGAGTTCCAGGTGGGGAGATGATCGCTAGGATCCAATATCTCCAGGCAGATAATGCTATTGGCATAGCCCTGATAGGAGGTGGTGAGGGTGAGAGCACGGTCAGTCAGCAGCGGCTCGTCCTGCTTGAGAGCTTGCAAAAAGTCTGGGTAGTCCGCTAAGGACAGGGTTTTATTTAGCAAAGATGGACAATCGGGATCAGCACAGTACTCAGCCGTAATGGTAAAGGTGGGATGGCCGACATTGTAGAGACCCATGACGCAGCGGCTAACCTCAAACAAGGATCCCAACTGATCAACAGCCTGTTGCAGCAGCTCTTTGACATCCAGAGTCTGGCGAATCGAGCGCATCAACTGATCCGTGATCCCCGCAAAGGAGTGGGCCGCCGCCACCACCGGCTTGATGGGTTCTGGTGTCGCAGGGGTTTCGAGGGGAGTGGCCCCCAAGACATGGCCAACCCCAGAAACCGCAATCACCCGCCCGGTCGGATCGATGACTGGATTGAGGCTGATGTGCAGTTGGAGGCGGTAGCGGGGGGTCAGCACCTGAGTTTGGCATTGGGTGGCCAATTTGTGCTGAAACACCTGCTGCACATAGCTGTCGTAGCGTTGCAGGTTGTTGATCTCCCAGACCTGCTGACCGGAGAGCACTTTACCGGGATCCAACCCATACTGTTCGCCGGTATCCCACCGAAAAGCCCAATATCGCCCCTGCCGATCCTGAGTAAAAAAGACCGGATCCGGCTCAAACTGTCCGAGGCGAGCAGGGGATAACTGTGTCATGTCAGGCGAAGAGGACACTCTCAACTCGCACGTCAGAAAGGATCAAAAAGGGTATGAACCCCAGTGTAGCCCTGTTGAACCTTATCCATTGGGATCCATTGGGCCATCTGCTAGATCGTCTGCGACAAAAGACCCGGGCTGAAGCCAGAGTCAAAGCAAGATTTATTCAGTGTACCCACCTCAGAGGAATCGCAGACCCCAAGTCATGGAGTGTTTAGAAGTTGTTTAGAAGTGTTGAGCATTGTCATGGTTGCTTCTGGGTTGGGTCGCTCAGGCTGTCCAGTTTGGCTGCTTAGCTCGAGGCCCACAGCGCACGCCTTGACACAAAACTTGACTACCTGCTTGTGAACATTACATTTGGTTATCTATCGGTTACCTACATGATTACCTACATACCTTGGGCCAGTGGATCAAAGTAGGGGGGGAACTTGGTGTACTCGTCGTAGAGGGCACCTCGAAAATTGGTCTGGGTAATATCGGCATCCCGCAGGTCGGCCCCAATCCGCAGATCGGCCCGGTTAAACAGGGCATCTTGGAGATTGGCCTTCAGCAGTTTGACTCGGTAAAGATTAGATCCACTGAAATCAGCCCCTTTGCAGTTGGATCCAATCAGATTGGCTCGTCGCATTTTGCAGCGGGTGAGATTGGCTCCCTCTAGGTTGCAGCGGCTGAGGTTGGCCTCTCGCAGATCGGATCCCGACAGGTTGGATCCCGACAGATCAGCCTCACTCAGATTGGCTCCACTTAAACGGGATCCGGCCAGATTGGATCCTCGAAAATCACGCTCCCCTTGGGCGTAGGCGACAGTCAGTTGGTTGGCACTGTTGATGGCAGGCATAGCAGTTCAGAACACACTAAAAATCTGGATTTATCTTCCCCCGATATGGATCCACTGGGGGTGATGAGACGGGGATTCCCCCCGAAAAAGACGCAAGATCCCCCTTTGGCGACATGGGCCAGGGTGCCATGATAAGGAAACGTTGCCCAGATTTTTCTCTCAACTTACTTCACATTTCATCTTCTGGAGGGATGCCCATGAGTCAGCCTATGGATCGGGAACCAACATTGTCGAGTCCTACCGTTCCTCGTTTGATCTCGCTGCCGCAAGCCTTGGGACTGATGGCAGTGGCAGCCGTAGCATCGGCTGTGGGCACTGGAGCGATGGTGGGATCCAGCTCAGTGGCTCAGCAAAATCCAGAGTTGGCCTCAACCCAGCTTTTGGCCCAATCAGCTCCGGCGCAGCCCTTACCCGGTACCCAAAACTTTATCACCGATGTGGTGGATCAGGTGGGGCCAGCAGTGGTGCGAATTGACACATCCCGCAGTGTCTCTAACCGTGCTCGGCCTGACTTTGAGGATCCATTTTTTCGCCGCTTTTTTGGCGAGATGCCGCAGATGCCCGACCGACAGCAACAGGGATCCGGATCTGGGTTTATTTTGACCACAGATGGCAAGATCATCACCAATGCCCATGTGATCGATGGAGCGGATCAGGTGCAGGTGACGCTGCAGGATGGTCGCGAATATGAGGGGCGGGTGATCGGCACGGATATTTTGACCGATGTGGCGGTGGTGCAAATCGATGCCACCAATCTGCCGACGGTATCTCTGGGGGACTCTGATCTGCTGCGGCCCGGTGAGTGGGTGATCGCCATCGGCAATCCGCTGGGGCTAGACTACACCGTTACCGCCGGCATTGTCAGTGCCACCGGTCGCTCCAGTGGTGAAGTACGGGTGGGGGCCGACCGTCGAGTGGAGTTTATCCAAACCGATGCCGCCATCAATCCCGGTAACTCTGGGGGGCCACTACTCAATGCCAATGGTGAGGTGGTGGGGGTCAATACCGCCATCATTCGCGGTGCTCAGGGATTGGGCTTTTCGATCCCGATCAATCGCGTTCGGGAGATTGCCGATCAACTGATCCTCGCCGGTCGGGTGGAACGGGCTTATTTGGGGATCCAGATGGTCACCCTCACCCCCAGTCTGGCCCGCGATCTGAATGCCGATCCCGAGAGCGACATCCAGGTGGAGTCCACCTCTGGGGTGGTGGTGGTGGCGGTTCAACCGGATTCTCCGGCTCTGCGGGCAGGCTTGCAGGTGGGGGATGTCATTACTGCCATTGACAATCAGGGGGTAACCGAGTCCACCCAAGTCCAGCGATTGGTGGAGAGCAGCCCCATCAACGGTGAGCTGCAACTGGCCATTGATCGACAGGGATCCAAACTTCAGATTCCGGTGCAGTTAGCGGCGTTGCCAGAAAGCTAGGTATCCTTGGCCAGATCATCCAGGCCCGAGAGTGATATCAGAGGGATCCCCGTTTCGAGGATCCTTCTGATGTTTTGAGACTGGTGTTTTTTAGAATTGGTGCCCTGAGAATGGGCAGGCCAGTTAAGAAACTGGACATGATCATCGGGATCCAACAGTGCGGTTCACTACACTAAGGGAAACGCGTTGGACAGGGATTTTGACCTCATGACAACACTGCTTGCCCCCACTCAAGACCGTGAAACCACCCTACTTTCTGTCTGGGAAGTGCTGGCCGAACGCTACCCTCAGGTAACCGCCCTGCTGGATCCTCATGGCGACCCTAAGGTAGAGCTAAGCTATGGTGAACTCTTTGACCGGATCCGGGCCTTTGCGGGTGGATTGCAAAGTCTGGGGATCCAACCTGGGGATCGGGTGGCGATCTTTGCGGACAATTGCCCCCGCTGGCTGATGGCCGACTTGGGATCGATGTTTATGGGGGCGGTGAATGTGCCCCGCAGTGGGATGGCGGATCCGCAAGAATTGGCCTTCATTTTGCGACAGACCGGCTGTACCGCCTTGATTGCCGAAAATCTCAAAACCCTACAGCGGGTCCAAGATACCGTCAGTGAACTGTGTATCGATAAGCTGATCCTGCTCAGCGATGAGGTGCCCCCCAGCGGCATCAACTATCTGGCCTTTGAACAGCTTTTGGCGCGGGGCCGCGAGCATGGCTTTACCCCCCCGGCTCTGAAGCGGTCGGATCTGGCCACCATCATTCATACCTCCGGCACCGGTGGTCAGCCCAAAGGGGTGATGCTGACCCACGGCAACCTGATGCACCAGGTGGAATCAATCGAGGCGGTGGTGAAGCCTCAGCCTGGCCACCGTGTGCTGACCATTTTGCCCACCTGGCATTCTTATGAGCGATCCTGCGAGTACTTTTTGCTCAGCCGAGGCTGCACCCTGGTCTATACGGATCCCCGGCATCTCAAAAAGGATCTGAAGCAGCATCCCCCTCATTTTTTGATCGCGGTGCCCCGGATTTGGGAAAGCCTCTATGAAGGCATCACCAAGCAATTTCAAGAGAAATCCCCCCTGATGCAAAAGCTGATTCAGTTTTTTTTGCAGACCAGCGAACGCTATGTGATGGCCCGTCGCATTGCCCGTGGACACTCAATCCTGCATTTGGATGCCAGCCCCATCCAACGCTGGGGATCCCGACTCCAATCAATAGTGCTTCTGCCCTTACACCTGCTGGCTGACAAATTGGTCTACGCCAAAGTTCGCCAAGCCATCGGATCCGATTTTCAACACGCCATCAGTGGGGGCGGATCCCTGCCGGCCTACCTGGATCTGTTCTACGAGATTGTGGGCATCTCGATCCTGAATGGCTACGGCCTGACGGAAACCTCCCCGATTTTGGCCGCCCGCCGCCCGGATCTGAATGTGCGTGGCACCGTTGGCCCGCCTTTACCTCAGACCGAACTCAAGGTGGTGGATCCAGAAACCGGCGTGACGGTACCCCAAGGGCGGCGGGGGCTGATCCTGGGCCGTGGCCCTCAAGTGATGCAGGGTTACTACAACAACCCCGAGGCCACCGATAAGGTGTTGTCACTGGACGGCTGGTTCAACACCGGCGATTTGGGCTGGCTGACTCCCGATGGCCAACTGGTGATCACCGGTCGAGCCAAAGATACGATTGTGTTGCTCAACGGGGAAAATATCGAGCCTCAACCCCTGGAGGATGTCTGTAGCCAAAGTCCCTACATTCAGCAGATTGTCATGGTCGGTCAAGACCAAAAACAGTTGGGTGCCCTGATCTATCCTCATCTCGATGCCCTCAAACAGTGGGCCACAGACCAAGGGATCCCGGTGGGATCCGGTGCTGAAGCGGATGCTATTTTATTGGCCTCTGGGCAGGTGCGGGATTTGCTCAAGGCAGAGTTACGTCAGCGGATCCGGCAGCGTCCCGGCTATCGGCCCGATGATCAGGTGGGGGAGTTTCGCTTTTTGCCCGAACCGTTGTCGGTTGAAAATGGCCTGATGACCCAAACCCTCAAGATTCGTCGCCTCCAGGTGACCGAGCGCTATCAAGCTCTGATCGCAGAGATGTTTGGCCCCAGTCGCTAGAGACAGCCCCAAGAGACAGCCCCAGGCAGGCCCAAAAGCTCAGCTTCCCCAAAGTTTGCCTCCCCAAAGTTTG
>CAZODP010000008.1:16662-22484 GCA_964578595.1 uncultured bacterium | reverse complement strand
TCCCCAAAGTTTGCCTCCCCAAAGTTTGATAGTGTAGGAGGACATAATGATACAAAATCGATACAAGCTCATTGATTAATCCTGGGTTTAGAACATATGAGCCTATCTACCAGGATCCTGGACTGGGAGGAACAATAGCCTGATGTCTCTACTGGATTGGTTTGCAGACCGGCGCAAAGAAGCATCCCTTACCCTGGTGGGCAGCAGCCAGTTTGACAAAGGACGGCAACTGAGAGAGATTGCCGATGGTCTCTGGCAAAAATGCTCTGACTGTGGATCCCTAACCTATGCCAAGGATCTGCGGGAAAACTTTGAGGTTTGCCCCCACTGCGGCCATCACAATCGCCTCTCTGCCCCCGAACGGGTGCGGCAATTGGTGGATCCTGACACCTGGCAGCCCCTCGATGACCACCTAACGGCCGGGGATCCGCTCCAGTTTATGGATCAAAAACCCTATCCCGAACGGATCAAGGGCTATCAACACAAAACCCAGCTCAATGAAGCAATTCTGACGGGGTTGGGCCTTTTGCAAGGACAACCGATTGCGCTGGGGGTGATGGATTTCAGCTTTCTTGGCGGCAGCATGGGATCTGTGGTGGGCGAAAAAGTCACCCGTCTGACGGAGCGAGCCACCCAAGATCGGCTGCCCCTGATCATTATCTCCGCCTCAGGGGGAGCCAGGATGCAGGAGGGGATTTTTAGTCTGATGCAGATGGCCAAGACCTCAGCCGCCCTAGAGCACCACCGCTCAGCCGGACGGTTGTTTATCTCAGTGTTGACCCATCCCACCTATGGGGGGGTGACCGCCAGTTTTGCCATGTTGGGGGATCTGATTTTGGCAGAACCCAAGGCCAAAGTGGGTTTTGCTGGCCCCAATGTGATCGAGCAGACAATTGGCAAAGGCAAGCTACCAGACGGCTTTCAGACCGCAGAGTATCTGCTTGAGCACGGCCTGATCGATGCCATTGTGCCCCGTCCCGAGCTGACCAAGCGGCTCAGCCAACTGCTTCAGCTTCATCAGCCCTACTGGCGGCGTACTGTGCAACGGTTAGAAAACGTGGTCAAGATCCCGGCGGAAACGCCCAGTGTTGTTTAATACTCCCAGGATCCTTGCCCCCAGAGGCTCAGGAGGGTTCGGATCCATCCTCCGGCTGATCCCCTTTGATCTTGGGCACATAGCCGGGTCGGTCAGCATCTTCCCACCCTGCGGGCCGCTTGGAGTTAAACCAGGCCAAGGATCCCAGGGCTACTGCCGCCACAAAGCCGACCCCCATCACAATCAGGGGCAGGGTTGGGATCGTATTGGCAGGATTGGCAACAACGTCCATAAATTCTTCACTCCAGACAAGGCTGTGAGACAACAGAAGCCAGCTCAAGTGGCTCTTAGGTTTAGCTTAGGGCACCCGTGTCCCCTAATGCGGTAAGGGTAACAGTCAGTTACAGACCGAGAGACTCTCCAAGATTGACTCAAAGATAGATGGCCAGAGATTGATGGCCAGAGATTGATGGATAGTCACAGATTCTGGGCCAGTTGATTGATCCGCTCGCAGGCCTCCTGGAGGCTGGATCCGGTTGCCTCTCTCAGGTGCTTAATGGCCTGGATTTTTTGACCCTGCTGAAGATAGGCCCGGATTTCTTGCTCTAGCCGGATCGAAAGCTGGGCTGGGATTTTGTCTCCCTCAAAGTGTCTCAGCGCATCCGACAGGGATCCGCCGGTGGCTTTCATGTGCTGCTTGAGGGCTTCGATTTTTTCAAAATGGGCTCTGGCCTCCGGCAGGAGCGAGGCCTGATCCCGTTGCTGCATTTCATCTAGCCATGCTTCGATTTGGCTTGGGGACTCAGCCTGGGACTCTCCGGTTTGCTCCTGGGAGTCCTGTGGGTGGGGCTGCTGATCGGATCCGGTTGGCAGAGCAGGGGGTGGAGAGGCTGTGTAGGACGGATCCTGCTTTGGCTCCAACTTTTTCATCACCGCCTGACCCCTGCGCCAGCGGATCCAGAGCATGATCCCGATGGCGATCGCAGTGATAACCGTGATAACAATGGGATCCATGATTTATAGATTCTCTTGATTGTAAATCCTCTTAATCCTCGGCCATTTCGGCTAACAATTCCCGCTGATAAAGGCCAATACAGGCTTGGATCAGGTCTTCGAGATTGCCCTCAAGAATAGAAGGCAGATCAAAGTTTTGATTGAGGCGATGATCAGATACTCGGCTGTCTTTGTAGTTGTAGGTGCGGATCTTTTCAGAGCGGGATCCTGTCCCCACCTGCATTTTGCGCTGATTACTGATCGCCGCTTGCTGAGCTTGCAATTTGGCCTCATAGAGTTTGGCCCGCAAGATCTGCATGGCCCGGATCCGGTTTTGCATTTGTGAGCGCTCTTCGGTGCAAAACACCCGGATCCCAGTGGGTTTGTGAAACAAGTCGACGGCGGTCTCTACTTTGTTGACATTTTGGCCACCGGATCCACCGGATCGAGCCGTTTTGATCTCGATCTCTTTGGGATCGATCTCCACTTCAACTTCCCCCACCTCCGGCATAATCGCTACCGTTGCCGTTGAGGTATGCACTCGCCCTTGGGCCTCGGTTGCGGGCACCCGTTGCACCCGATGAACCCCGGCCTCAAACTTGAGCTTGCTGTAAACCTGATCCCCGGTGATCTCTAAAACCACCTCCCGAAACCCACCCATATCGGCTTCGGAGGCGCTGACCAACTGCACCCGCCAGCCCACCTGCTCGGCATAACGGCTATACATTCGCAGCAGATCGCTGGCCCACAACGCCGCCTCATCACCCCCGGTACCCGCCCGAATCTCCAGCATGATGTTTTTGTCATCATTGGGATCCTGAGGTAGAAGCAGTAGGGTGAGCTGGTCTTCGAGGGATTCCTGACGTTGACGCAGCTCTTCTAACTCCAGTGCTGCCATCTCTTTCATATCCCGATCCGCCTGGGCCTCTTTGAGCAGTTGCTCCGTTTCTCGCAGATCCTTGAGCACGATCTGCCACTCTTGATAGGCCTCCACCGTTGGCTCCAGGGAGGAGCGAGCCTTGGCAATCCGCTGCAACTCAGTCGGATCCGTGACCACATCGGGATCCGCCAGTCGCACCGTCAACTCATCAAAGGTGCCCTTGATGTCTTTGAGACGACTCAGCAGATGAGGAGGAGCTGGCATGGCAATATCGGCTAAAGAAAGTCTAGGATTTCAGACAAAAGTAAACGCATGGCAGCGTCACCCACTGATCAGGCTAGGACTGTTTCTTTTTGCCCATGCCGTACTTGCGCATAAACTTCTCGACCCGGCCTTCAGTATCAATAAACCGCTGGCTGCCGGTATAGAAGGGATGATTGCCTGACCAAACATCAACCTTGATCTCAGGCTGAGTGGATCCGACTGTCATCACCACTTCGCCATTACAGATCACTTTGGCATCGGGATACCACTTGGGGTGCAAGCCTTCTTTGGGCATCGGAGTCTCTCCAACTAAACAACAAGTCAATTTTGAATGAGCCTATCAATGGGTCAATTTTGGCAGAACTGCGGAATCACGCTGAATACTCGAACCTTATCGCTTGGAGTATTGCGGGGCTTTGCGGGCCTTGCGTAGACCGTATTTCTTCCGCTCTTTAGACCGGGGATCCCGGCGCAGGTAGCCTTCTATCTTCAGAGGAGAACGATTGTTGGGATCCATCTCACAGAGGGCACGGGCCACCCCCAACTTGATGGCATCCGCTTGACCCCGCACCCCCCCTCCATGGGCATTGACCAACACATCGTAGGATCCCTCTAGTCCCAGCGATTCGAGCGGGGCTTTGACCTGCGACAGCAGCCGCTCCTGAAACTGGAGGTACAGATCCCCGGGCTTACTGTTGATGGTGATGGCGCCGGTACCGGGCACCAGACGAACACGGGCAATGGCATTTTTGCGCCGGCCCGTGCCCCAATAAACAACGCGGTCACTTGTGGCTTGGGTCATGATCAGGCTCCTGGAATGGTGTTGATGGCATAGATTTGGGGCTGCTGCGCCTCATGGGGATGCTGGGATCCGGCGTAGACCTTGAGTTTAGTAAACTGCTGCCGACCCAACCGGGTATGGGGCAACATCCCCTTTACCGCTTTTTCCACCACCCGCTCCGGTAGGCGGGCTTGCAATTCGGCAAAGGTCTCGGTCTTCATGCCTCCTGGCCGTCCAGAGTGGCGACGATAGACCTTTTGAACCCGCTTGCGTCCTGTTACCTGGATCTTCTCAGCATTGATCACAATCACATGATCCCCCGTATCAAGGTGGGGGGTAAAGTTGGGCTTGTGCTTGCCCCGCAGTAGATTGGCCACCACCGTAGCCAGACGACCCAGCCGTTGATCGGCGGCATCAATGACGTGCCAGTTGGATTTGAGATCAATCACAGCGGGAAGAGGAGTTTTGTTCATGACAGCCAAGTTTGGGTTACAACACAATCAAAGAGAATATGCAAAAAAATGAACATCCTGAGAATGAGTAACTACCCACTCCAGGCCGATTCACTCAGGGCTACGGATGGGGGCAAGTCGTCCCAGACCAAGGATCCAGAGGTGACAGCTTCAGGATTGACACCTGAGTCCAGCCCTGAGTTGAAAGAGACAAAAGGATCCACTGGATACCCCACGCCCATCAGACACAACCCCTGCGGCGGCGCACTGAAGCGATTTCGCATCGGGGACCAGTCTTTGGTCTGCCAGATCTGGACAAACTCCGCCGCACTGATCTCATTGCGCCCCACACAGGCCAATGCTCCCACCAGCAGTCGCATCATTCGATACAGAAAGCCGCTGGCCTGCACCTCGATGGCGATCACATCCCCCTGTCGCCGACAGACCACCTCTTGAACCGTGACCCAAGAGTGAGGTCGAGCCGATCCCGCCCGTCGAAAAATCTCCAGGTCATGGCAGCCGATCAATGATTCTAGTGCATCTGTCATGGCTGTTGCACAGAGGGGCCAGCGATGGTGCCAGCTAAACAGCCCCCAAAAAACATCCGGCTGATCGCGGTTGAAGATCAAATACCGGTAGCGGCGCCAAATGGCTGAAAATCGGGCGTGCCACTGCTGCGGAACCACCGCTGCTTTTGTCACCACTACATCTTGAGGTAGGCGATTGTTGATCACCAGGGGCCAATGCTCCGCTGGGATCCCAGCTTCAGTATCAAAGTGAGCCACCTGTCCAGAGGCGTGAACCCCTGTATCGGTGCGGCCTGCCCCCTGCACACTCACCGACTGCCCCAACTGCTGCAACAAGCTCTCCTCCAGGATCCCTTGGACACTGCGGTGGTGGCTTTGCCGCTGCCAACCCCAAAAATTCCCCCCAAAGTATTGAACTTTGAGGGCAATGCGTTGGGAAGTAGGAGCAGCAGGGTTCACAGTAATAGACTCGAAGGTAAGCAAAGATGCCTCAAAACAGCAATCACACCAGCTCAATCACAGCCATCTCCGCCCCGTCACCCCGCCGCTGGACGGTGCGGATGATGCGGGTGTAACCCCCATTGCGCTCGCCATAGCGACCCGGCACCTGCTCAAACAGGGATCCCACCAAGTCTTTGTCATAGATGTAACCAAGGGCCTGTCGTCGGGCCGAGAGGGATCCATCCTTGGCCAGGGTGATCATCTTTTCGGCGGTAGAGCGAACGGCCTTGGCTCGTGCTTTGGTGGTGGTGATCCGACCTTCTCGCAAAAGCGATGTGGTCAGGGCACGTAACAGGGCTTTGCGCTGGTCAGCAGGCTTATTGAGCAGGGGAACGCGGCAACGATGTCTCATGATGACGACTCTTGTGATGACAACTTTTGTGGTGAC
>CAZODP010000008.1:11523-16562 GCA_964578595.1 uncultured bacterium | reverse complement strand
TCCAAAATCATGACTTTGGCAAGATCAAATCAAAAACTAATAAATTAAATCCCAACCTAGGCTTTGCTCTTTTCCCGTGGCAGGGTCAACCCCAAGCGATCTTTGAGGGCATCCACCACCTCTTCAGCGGATTTTTGTCCAAAGTTTTTGATCTCCAGCAGATCCTCTTCGGTGTAGACCAACAGGTCAGCAACCGTGTTGATCTGTGCCCGCTTGAGACAGTTGTAAGCCCGCACCGAGAGCTGCAACTCCTCGATGGGGATCTGGTTTTTTTGACTGTCTTCAGATTGCTGCGGGGCTGATGGGGAGTCGAAGGTCACCTCTTGGAGAGGCATAAACAGCTCCACCAGGATCCGGGCCGATTGGCTGAGGGCGTCCTCCGGGGTCAGGCTGCCGTTGGTCCAAATCTCCAGGGTCAGGCGGTCTTGGCCCAGGGATTCCCCCACACGAGCAGGTTCAACGGTGTAGTTAACCTTGCGAACTGGCATAAAAACAGAGTCAATCTGCAGGAAATCAATTGCCATGCCGTCTCGCTCGCTGTGATCCACAGCCCGGTAGCCCTTGCCCCGGCCAATCGAAAACTCCATCTCCAGCGAGGCCCCCGCCGCTAAGGTGGCAATGGGACGGTTGACGTTGATCACCTCCACCTCACTGGGTAGGATCAGCTTCTCAGCGGTCACCACCCCTGGGCCAGCCGCACTTAAGCGACCGATCTGGACATCATCAGTGCGAGAATTGATCACCAGCTCTTTCATATTGAGCAGGATCTCCATCACATCCTCACGCACCCCCGGAATCGTGGAAAATTCGTGGTTCACCCCTGCGATTCGCACGGCTGTGACCGC
Organism: uncultured bacterium; assembly: GCA_964578595.1. Classification (GTDB taxonomy): domain Bacteria; phylum Cyanobacteriota; class Cyanobacteriia; order Thermostichales; family Thermostichaceae; genus JAAUUM01. The sequence goes on along the minus strand of CAZODP010000008.1, from coordinate 15,717 downwards.
TGCCCCTTCTAGGTTGGATAGCATTATCCGGCGTAAGGCATTGCCCAGCGTCCATCCTTGACCCCGATCCAATGGTTCGAGAACGAATTTTCCGAAGAGTCCTCCGTTTTCGTCCTGATAAGACTCTATGCACTCAGTTTGATATGCTGCTGCCACTGTCAGCCTCCCTCGTTTGACATTTCACTGGATTCCAGTCTTGTTCAAGTCATAAAAGTTGCACTAAAGCGCCCACTTTAGACCCGCCGCCGCTTGGGGGGACGGCAACCGTTGTGGGGGATCGGGGTGATATCCCGAATCAAAGTGATCTCCAATCCGGCTGCCTGTAGAGCACGAATAGCGGTCTCACGACCGGATCCAGGGCCACTGACCAAAACCTCACACTGCCTCATGCCATTTTCCATGGCGGTGCGGGCGGCACTCTCAGCAGCGGTTTGGGCGGCAAAGGGAGTGCCTTTTTTGGCCCCCTTAAAACCACTGGCTCCGGCTGATGACCACGAGATCACATCGCCATTGGGATCGGTGATGGTAACAATGGTGTTATTGAAGGTGGACTGGATGTAGGCGATGCCGTTGGGGACATTGCGCTTGATTTTGCGGCTACGCCGTTGCTGTCTGGGGGCCATGATGATGTCTCAATAGGGGATGACCAGTGAACCGTGAAAAACCGTAAAAGTAGACTGAGTGAAGCAGGATCCGGGTGAAGCAGGATCCAGATGACGGGGATCCTATTTTTTGCCGGGGGCTTTCTTTTTGCCTGCCACGGTTTTGCGACCGCCTTTGCGAGTCCGGGCATTGGTACGGGATCGTTGTCCTCGCACCGGCAAGCCCATCCGATGCCGCCGCCCCCGGTAGGTGCCAATGTCGATCAGCCGCTTGATGTTCATCGACTCTTGGCGACGAAGATCCCCTTCCACCTGGAACTCTTCTTCCACCACGCCCCGCAGGGCTGCCACCTGGGCATCCGTCAGGTCGCGGGTGCGGATGTCGGGGTCGATCCCAGTTTTGGAGAGGAGATACTGAGAGCGGTTACGGCCAATGCCGTAGATGTAGGTCAGGGCAATTTCGACGCGTTTTTCGCGGGGGATATCGATCCCAGCAATTCGAGCCATAGTGAGGTTTTCCTTGTCAGAACTTCAATCAGGGGGCTTCAATGGGGGGTATGGGGTGACAGTCCTAACTCTCAAAATCTAAACTGTCAAAATCTGGGGCCAAAATCTAAGTCATCGAAACTTCAGGGCTTGAGGACTCAAGTGACACAGAGTGAACGAATGCTCAGACTCACAGGCGAAGCGGACTATCGGGGCAAGCTAGGTATTTGAGAGCAAAGACCGGATCCTGAGGGGGAATGCGTCAGGCAACATAGCAGGCGGCATAGAAATTTGAGATTTCAAAGCAACCTAGCAAAGTCTTTTATGCCCAGCAGCCTTGGGTGGTGCTCGCTGACTTTAGCCCTGCCGCTGCTTGTGCTTGGGATTAGGGCAGATCACCATCACCCGTCCGTGGCGACGAATCACTCGACATTTTTCACACATGGGACGGACAGAAGGCCGCACTTTCATAGCAAATCCTGAAGAAATCAGCAAACGCTTATTCTAGGCGAAAAGAATGTCTGTGTCAAATTAGCCTGCGGTGGCTGATCCCGTGGGAATGGCCCTAGAAAACTGAAGCGTCTAACCCCATCGCCATCCCGCCCAGGCCAGTGCGAACCAACCCACCAAAAAAGCCGCTCCCCCCAGAGGTGTAATCGCCCCCAGGATCCGGATCTCTGTCAGGCTCAACCCGTAGAGGCTACCCGAAAAAATCAGGATCCCGGCCAAAAAGGCCACCCCCGCTGCCGTCAGTGGAGCCACCGTCTGGATCCCGGCCTGGAGCAACAGCAGGGCCACCAGCCCCAAAGCCAGGGCATGAATCATTTGGTAACGGGCCGCAGTCTCAAACAGCTCAAGGGCACGCTGACTCAGGGATCCCCGCAGGGCATGGGTGGCAAAGGCCCCTGCCGCCACTGCTGTTCCCCCCAGGATCCCGGCCATGAGTAATAAAAAGTTCACCATTTTTGTCACTCCAAAGATCTCACCCCAAAGATCTGCACCTATCAATCAAGGGCGTAGTCGGCTCGCCTGATCAACCCACAGTGTAGGAGGCTTAGCATAAGGAATCTTAACTTAGGGCTAACTTAGGGCGAGGCCAGCCCGATCTGCCGCAGTCGCTGGGTCAAAAACGCCCCCGCCGTCAAGGGTTCAAATCGAGGGATCCCGCCGGTGCGCTGCACAGAGTGGGGCCGGGGGGTGAGATCAACCTCTGGGCGAGGGTGGACGAAAAAGGGCATCGAAAAGCGGCGTTCGCGGCTGTCGTCAGGATTGACCACGCGGTGGGTGGTGCTTTTGAGCAGACCATTGGTCAGGTGTTGCAACATATCCCCGGCATCCACAATAATTTGCCCTGGAGGAGCCTCCACCGGGATCCAGGATCCGTCGCGGCCCAGAATTTCCAGCCCTGAGGCGGTTGATTCGCACAGCAGGGTGATCAGGTTGATATCTTCATGGGCGGCAGCCCGCAGGCTTTGGACGGGGGCATCAGGTGGGATCGGGGGGTAGTGAATCAGCCGCAGAATGGTGTTGCCATCCACGGCGGTCTGTCGGAGCCAGTCTTGAGACTCATCCTCTTGGAGGTACAGCCCAATGGCGCTCAATAGCTCCAAAGCACAGGCCTCCAGTTGAGGGTAGAGCTGCTGGAGCGTGAGGCGAAAAGCAGGTACCTCCGTCGGCCAAACATTGGGGATCCAACCTTGGGGAGGGGATCCTGAGGTCACGTCCCGACCCAGATGCCAAAACTCCTTCAGATCCGGCAGGGTCTGGTCTTTGGCGTGTTCTCGTCCAAAGGCGACAAATCCCCGCTGACCACGCACCGCCGGATCTTCGTAGCGCAGCTTGATTGGATCCGGTAGCTCAAAAAAGGCTTGGATGGCCCCATAAGCCTCTCGGATCAGCTCAGAGGGGATCCCGTGTCCCACCAAGGCAAAAAAACCCACATCCCGCAGGGCATCCCCCACCGTCTGGACAAACTCTTCTCGCTGGGCCGGATCCCGCCACTGGGCACAATCAACCACTGGGATAGAGGAGGTCAGTACCATGACTGTTTACCTAAAGTTGCCTGGAGTCTGAGAAATACTGCCACTACTATAGGTCAAAATCTCAACGCAATATGCAGCGTATAAGTCTCAACTTTGTGGCAGGCAAGCACTATATCGGGCAGAAACAAACCTTCTAAAGCTAAGGACAAACCATGAGCACGATTCAATCCAATGCCAAATCTAATGCCAATCGGAGAGGGGTGGGTATAATGGTCGCTAAGCCTCCTGAGGCTGGCTGTGTTGAGTGTCTCCAAGTTGATAGAGGCTCATAAATAGTTTTCAAGCAAACTTTTCAAAATAACAAGCCCTCTGTATTGATGACCCATCAAAGCATGATGATTTTGAGGGCTGTTGATGTGGGTTTGCTGCTGAAAATTGATTCTAGTTTGTGACACGTTAGTCTATGACAAGCAAGCCAAGATTTAGATTCAAAAAGTAATTCACGAAGAGTGGATTGACTTTAGATGATTGACTTTAGACTTAGAGAGATTTAGGGCTTTGCCTGACGTGGATTGTCTGCTGTGGGCATTGCTGCTCTCCCTATTGTGATCGATGTTTGCGATCAATGAATGTTCTCACTTCTCTTTTGATGGCTGTGGATCCTATGAACTCTGCCCCCCAACCCATATCCTCCCCCTGTATTGTTGACCGTGGGATCCTGGTGAGTAAACGTGATGTCTATCGAGTGCTGACGGATCTGGGCTATGTGCGCTATGCGGATCTGGTGGAGGGCACCGTGGTTAGGGAAGGAGAGGGCTATGTGATGGAGGTTTACGAGGATCCACAGGCGGCCACGATCGTGGTGAATCGAACCCTCTATCTCAACATTTGTAGCTTTGATTATCTCAAGTTTGATGTGGTTGAGGATGAAAAGGCTGAGCCACCTCGGTTTCGTTCCGTTTTAGATTTGGTTCAGGAGGATCGAGTCTTGCGCCTGATCCCGATGTCGGATCCATTGTCGGATCGGATCCAGGTGCTGGCGGATAACCGTGCCCTCAAAGAGGCGGTGGCGGATGCTTTGAATTGGGACAGTGCTTTTTTGGGGGATGATGGCCCCCATTGAT
>CAZODP010000008.1:8526-11423 GCA_964578595.1 uncultured bacterium | reverse complement strand
GCATTGAGAGGGCCAGCATGAGTACAGCCCAATTTTTGACGATTTTGGCTTCTGCGATTGCATCTGCAACACCACTGGTTTTTGCCTGTGTGGGGGAGACGCTGACGGAGCGGGCAGGGGTGATCAATCTATCCGCAGAAGGGACAATTTTGTTGGCAGCGATGGTAGGCTTTGCAACAGCTAAGACCACTGGCCATCTTTGGCTGGGGTTTGGGGCGGCGGCCCTGGTGGGAATGATGGTGGCTTTGGTGGTGGCCTTTGGATCCATTACCCTAAAGCAGTCTCAGGTGGCGATTGGGTTTGTGCTGGCTCTGCTCTGTGCTGATCTGTCGTCTTTTTTGGGCAATGGGTTTGTGCGGATCCCAGGGCCGACTGTACCCAGTTGGCGGTTGCCAGGGTTGGCGGGGATCCCGCTGTTGGGGCCATTGCTATTTCGCAGTGATGGGTTGGCTTATCTGAGCTATGGCTTGGTGTTGGGGAGCTGGTGGTTTTTGTACTATACCCGTCCGGGATTGATCCTGCGCTCGATTGGGGAGCAGCCTCAGGCGGCCTTTGCTCGTGGTATTAATGTGGTGCGATTGCGATACTTTTATACGGTGCTGGGGGGATCCCTGCTGGGGCTGGCGGGGGCAGCGTTTTCCCTGGACTATCGAGCCGGATGGAGTCACCGGCATACAGCGGGTTATGGCTGGATCGCGCTGGCCATTGTCATCTTTGGGGGCTGGGATCCGCTGCGGGCAGCGTTGGGGGCCTATCTGTTCGGGGTGCTGCAATCGTTGGCCATTGTGGCGCAGGGTTCGATCCCTGGGATCCCGACACAGGTGTTTAGCGTGGCCCCATTTGCCCTGATGATCTTGGTGTTGGGGTTGACCTCCAACCAGGGGCTAGAGGGATTGTTACTGCGGTTGCCATCCGCCTGGAGCCGTCGATTACAGGGGATCCTCCGGGTCAAGGCTCCGGCAGCACTAGGACAGGTGTTTGAGCAGGATTGATAGGAGTGAACTGGCTTTGGGTGGCTCTAGGCTTCGACCTTGACATTGCGCTTGTAGAAAGCCACATGATTTTTGATGTTGAGGGCGGCAGATTTGGGATCGGGATAGTACCAGGCTTCGTCTTTGAAGATTTTGCCCTCCACCTCGATGGTGTAATAACTGGCGGTTCCTTTCCAGGGGCAGGTGGTGTGGGTGTCGCTGGGCTTGAAATACTCGGATTTGATGGCGGCGGCAGGAAAATAAAGGTTGCCCTCCACCGACTCGCATTGGTCACTTTCGGCCAGGACAATTCCGTTATAGATGGCGCGGGGCATAGGCCGGAGCAGGTAAAGGTCTGTTCTGATTTTAGGGCCACTTGACCCGATCTGGGGTTGGATCCCTTGTGCAGATGGCTATGGGCGGAGATGATCAAGCTGACTTTAGGTTTGGGTTGAGTTGTGAAGATGCAGTGGCAGGCGGTTGGGTCTTACTCAGATATTCTCTATGACAAAGCAGAAGGGATGGCCCGGATCACCCTCAATCGGCCCCACAAGCGCAATGCCTTTCGGCCTGAAACGGTGGCACAGCTCTGTGAAGCCTTTAGTAATGCTCGCGAGGATCCGCGAATTGGGGTGATTTTGTTAACTGGGGCGGGGCCGCATACGGATGGCAAATACGCCTTTTGTGCGGGGGGCGATCAGAGCATTCGGGCTGAGGGGGGCTATGTGGATCAGCAGGGGATCCCTCGTCTGAATGTGCTGGATTTACAGCGGCTGATCCGATCCATACCCAAAGTTGTGATTGCTTTGGTGGCGGGCTATGCGATTGGGGGAGGTCATGTTCTACATGTGGTTTGCGATCTGACCATTGCAGCCGACAACGCTATTTTTGGACAGACGGGGCCAAAGGTGGGCAGTTTTGATGGGGGCTTTGGGGCCGGGTATTTGGCGCGGATTGTGGGGCAAAAAAAAGCCCGTGAGATTTGGTTTTTGTGTCGGCAATACACTGCGGATCAAGCCTTAGCCATGGGGCTGGTCAACCATGTGGTGCCTGTTGCAGATCTGGAGGCTGAGGGGATCCGCTGGGCACAGGAGATCCTGACCAAAAGCCCCCTGGCGATTCGCTGTCTCAAGGCTGCGTTTAATGCCGATTGCGATGGCCAAGCCGGGATCCAAGAGCTAGCAGGTAATGCAACATTACTCTATTACATGAGCCAGGAGGCCCAAGAAGGTAAACAGGCCTTTTTGGAAAAACGGGATCCGGATTTTAGCCGCTACCCGTGGCTGCCCTAAAGTCAGGAGAGAGATTGTGATGGTTCAATACAAGTGTGTCCCAGGCCCCAAAAAGCTGGTGGTCAATAGCCCTAACGATATGGATCAAGCTGTTGGTTTATTTGCGGACTTGATCAATCAGCACTGTGTCGATGGTTGGGATTTTTTTGCCCTCGAAGATATTGTCGTCACCAGTCGTCCTGGATGCTTGGCAGGTCTATGGGGAGCCAAAGAAACAACAACGCTCTACAATATGCTGATCTTCAAAAGACAGGATCCAGACCCAGACACCTTTGCCAGCAAAAAACTCTCATTCTCAACTGAACCCTCAATTTCTTCAGGCCCGTTCCATCGCTTTCAACTGGTGATCGGATCCTCCATTTATCCTCTTTCCCCAGGCAGCCATCTCAGCCCAGATCAAGTTCAATCTCTTCAGCCCCAACCGGGCCAGCTCCATATTGCCGCTGTACTCAAAAACTCCCAAAATCCGGCTCAAGTGGGGCTACAAAATCTTTCCACAGCCCCCTGGCAGGTCAAAGCACCCCAGGGATCCCCCAAAACGATTCGACCAGGTCAAGTGCTACGTCTTCTTAACGGCCTCTTAATCCAGTTCAGTGATACTGACCAAGGGGAAATTATCGAGGGATCGGATCCA
>CAZODP010000008.1:3993-8426 GCA_964578595.1 uncultured bacterium | reverse complement strand
ACCGCCGATGTTTGGGATCCAATGGGTCATTGTGGGGGTGTCTGGTCTCGTGGGGGGCGGGATCCTGTTCTGGAGGTGCCAACATTCCAGCTTTTCCACCCAGATGGGAGCGTTACTTGGGGGCGGGGCTGGAGCTTTGGGATCTTTAGTTTTTATGCTGCCGCTTGACTTCTGTACGTTTGAGGAGGGGCGGAGTGGGCTAGATCAGATTGTCGGACTGGGGCTGGTGGCTATCGGGGTTGGGATCCCGGTGTTGTGGCTGGATGGGTGGATCCGACGGCGAGAGGCCAAAGCAAGGGGACGGATCCGCGAGGAGTTTCAACAGGGGGTCTTTCGCAATAGTATTTTGGCCTGGATCTTTTTGGCCCCAACTTTGGTGATTCTGGCTCTGTTTCTCTACTACCCTGGTCTTGATACCCTGCGACTGTCCACACTGCTCACGTTTGTGGGTGCTCCCCGCAGTCGTTTTGTCTGTATGGATAATTTCACGGCTTTAGTGGGGGACGCCAGCTATCTTCGCAGTTTGAGCGTAACCTTCTTTATTTCCTTTGCTATTGTCACTCTAGGGCTGGTTTCATCCCTTTTGGTCGCACTTTTAGTCCAACAACCAATCCGAGGAGCTGCCCTCTATCGAACTTTTTTGATTTGGCCCTATGCCATCTCGCCAGCGGTGGCTGGGATCATCTTTTTTATTATCTTTAATCCATTGGGCGGGATCTTTAACCACTTCTTAAATACAACTGGGTTAGCACAACTTTTAGCCTTGGCCGGGATGCCGCGCTTGAATTGGCTCAGCAACCCTAACTTGGCCCCGTGGGTGGTGATTTTGGCCAGTGTCTGGAAGCAGATGGGCTACAATATCTTGTTTTATATTGCAGGCTTGCAAAACCTCCCCCAAAATCTTCAGGAAGCTGCGGCCATTGATGGGGCGGGGGCGATCCGACGGTTTTTTGCCATCACAGTGCCGCTGCTGTCTCCGATCACATTTTTCCTGGTTATTACCAATATGACCTATGCTTTTTTTGATATCTTTGGCACGATTGATCTTCTGACTGCCGGTGGCCCGTCTGGATCCACCTCTGTTTTGATCTACAAAATCTATGAAATTGGCGTTGCTTCTGGCAATCTAGGTCGAGCTGCGGCCCAATCGATTATTCTCTTTATCTTGGTGGTGGGGTTGACTCTTTTGCAATTTGCCAATGAGAAAAAAGTTAATTACAACGCTTGAGCTTTACCCCTGTTTTCTAAGTTTCCTGATTGGAAAGGCATCGATTATGGCCCAAGTTTCTGAACGGATCCCCACCTCACTAGCCAATCAGCCGGATCCTGAGGTCCCTCAACCCTCGCCGCCACCTCAATGGATCCCCAAACGGTGGTATGTCCATTTGGCCTTAATCCTGATTTGTCTGATTTTGGGATCCCCGGTGATCTATGCCATTATTGTCAGCACCCAAAATAATGCTCAGGTGTTTCGCTATCAATTCACCTTTGGGGAATACTTTGGCAATAACTGGAATGTGGTGATGAATAGCCGCAATCTGGGTCGATTTATGATCAACAGCATCATCGTCTCAATCGCCGTCACAGTCGGCAAAACGATTTTATCTTTGACCTCTGGGCTGGCCTTTGTTTATTTCCGCTTTCGAGGCAAATGGTTGGTGTTTGGGCTAGTGCTGATGACCTTGATGATGCCAACTGAGATTTTGATTATCGCTCTGCTGCGCTTTGTCACCCATCTGGGCTGGGGCAGCACTTACTATGCCTTGATTATTCCTTTTTTGGCCAGTGCAACAGGCACCTTTTTATTTCGGCAGCACTTTTCTAATATCCCCAGTGAGCTGTCAGAGGCGGCCCAACTCGATGGGGCCAATCCCCTGCAATTTTTGTGGCGGATCCTGGTGCCCATGAGCTGGAATACCATCGGAGCCTTGGCGGTGATCCAGTTTGTCTACACCTGGAATATGTATCTCTGGCCTCGCTTGATCATTCAGGGCCAGTCTCGGCAGGTGGTGCAGGTGGGCCTGCAATCGCTGCTCAATCTGGATAGCTCCACCTCCTATGGCCCCATGATGTTGGGGGCTGTGATCGCCAGTATCCCGCCGCTGGTAGTCTTTATTGCCCTACAAAAGCAATTTATGAGTGGGTTTGCCCTCGGTCGTGATAAATGAGCATTATTAGACTCTTACAAACTCAGATTCCAAAACTCAAGTCCGTAAAAAGCCCGGCAGATCAATAGCAGCTTTAACCCCGGCTTTGGGCCGCTGAGGCAGAGGATCCTTAGCCCCCTCCAGCTCTCGTGCCAGGGCACCGGTGGGGATCCGGCGGGGATCCGGCTTGGATAGGCGATGCTGGGTTTGCAGGGTCGGATCCTTGAGATGTTTGAGATTCTGCTCCTGACCTGGATTGCGATCAAGGGCCGCTTTCAGCCGTAGATTGTGCTGCTGCTGGTCGTTGAGCTTTTGAGTCAGCAGTTGAATCTCCGCTTCGAGATCCTGAATCGTATTGCCCTGAGCCAAAAGTGTCTGGGTCTGTTGAGCCAGTTTGTGCTCTAGGCCCGCCCGTCGTTCTTCCGCCTGTTGCAGCTTGCGCTGGGTTTCGAGCAATTCTGGCAGACGGCTTTGGGATTCAGTCAGACGGGATCCCATCACCGCGAGGCGATTGTTGAGATCCAGAATCTCGGCCTGATCCAGGTGAAATTGAGCCTGAAGCTGTGTTTGCTGGGCTTGGGCCGCGGCCAGCATTTCCTCAGCATGGGACAGTCTTTGCTCCAATGTCTGCTGCCGCTGCTGCCCCTCTCGACCCTGAGCGGACTGGGCCAAAAGCTGCTGCTCCAGGATTTGGATCTGCTCTTTTTGATTGGCAATCACCTCCTCCAACTCCTGCCGTAGCTCCTGCCATCGCTGCTCGGCCTCAGCCTCTGTTTCAAAGGATCCTTGCAACCGGGCCTCCAGATGCTCCCGCTGCTCTTGCCAAGCGGCCTGTTGGTTGGCATGGAGAGATTTGAGTTGCTTAAGTGCTGTCTCCAACTCGCTGGTTTGGGTGCGGGCCAGGGCTAGCTCCGCCTTAAATCGCTGCAACATATCCACGCGTTTTTGAGCCAAGTCTTCCGCTTCCACCAGGGCGATTTGAAGCTCTTGCTGACGGCTCTCCCACTGGCGTTGAAGCTGCTGAGTATCGAGGTCTTTTTGTTGAAGCTGCGCCTGTAACCGCTCAATATCTTGCCGCTGCCGCTCATTAAGTCGCTGCCGAGTCTCCAATTGGGCACTGAGGTTTTGGATCTGGGCCTCCAACTCACCATTGACAGCACCGCCAGGATCCCCCAACTGAAGCTGCTGAGGGGACTGCTTTTGCAAAACCTTATCCTGTTGAGCGATGCGCTGCCGCAACTGGTCTAACTCCTGCTGATGAGCCAGCTTCTGGGCCTTGGCCTCAGCCTCCAACCTCATGAGCTGCGCCTCCACCTCCTGTCGCTGCCGCACCGCTTTTTCCAGCCGGGATTGCAGGAGGTTCTCGCGGGAAAGAGACTCTTGGGATGGATCCGGATCCGGAATAGCAGATGGGTTCATAGCCGCCGCAGGATAGACAGAAGAATCAGGATATACAGAAGAGTTTAGCGCCTCCAACGAGGCAGACTCAGGATCCGAAACAGGATCCGAAAAAGTTCCTTGCAGTATAGAGAGATTCTGTTCATGACTCAAGGCAGCCTGGGATCGATCCCGATTGGGGCCAACTGCAGGGGAGGAGTCCGTATCCTCTTCAGCTACTTTGTCCTGAGCAGCAGCCAATTGGTGAGAAATATCTGCCCCTAGCCCCATTTTTGCAAACACAGCCCGTGGATCAAATCCCCGCTTGGGATCCTTTTTGGATTTTGACTCTTTGGCGCTCAACTCTCTAGCTCTCAATTCCGGCGACCCAGAGACAGGAGAACCAGAAGGATCCTTTTTTTGGGTCTGGCGACGCTTAGAAGAGGCTTGAGATCCCTCAGATCCGCCAGAGGGCTGCTGTTTGCCACCCATACAATGCTCTATCCCTGAGCAATCACTGCTCAACACACCTGTGCAACAGGGTAACTGAAACCAGCCCCCTGCGGCTCAAGGGTGCTTCAAAAGTCAAGCCAGTCACACCCAATCCCCAAAATCCAATCCCCAAAATCAAGTCTCAGCGTCAAACCGATCCTCTTCATCCACCAGGGCATCATCGTCGGGGGGCAGAATCTCCAACTCGCCCGTTTCAGTCCGCCGCACGGTTCCCAATTGAGCCAATTCCCGTAGGATCCGCTCCCGTGTATCTGGATCCGGGGTCGTGCGATAGAGGCTCATCCAAACATCAAACCGCACCCGCCGAGAGTTGGGGCGATCCACCAAGCGATCCCCCAATGCCCGCCAAGTATCGCCATTGCCCTCATGCTCTGGCACCGCTTCGTACCAGTCAGC
>CAZODP010000008.1:0-3893 GCA_964578595.1 uncultured bacterium | reverse complement strand
GGATCCGGAGCTTTGACCTCCTCGATGGTGCTGTACTGAAGAGCGACTACACCGGCTAAGGCCGCAAGCCCCAAACCTAGCAGGGCAAAGGGAAAGGGCTGTCGGATCCTAGAAGGGCGAACAGGGGGATGAGAAACAGTGGCAGTCATAGCAACAGGCTCTTAAAGGGGAAGGACTGCTAAATATGGATTGCTTCCAGTTTTTTGATCATAGGTCAATGGCCTTGTCACATCCAAGCAGAGCTTTGGCCCTTAAGGATCCCTTCCTTTGGATTTCCTTGGACTCACCCCTGACCCATGGGATCTCTTAGCCTCTCTTCTTCCCCCCAAGCCCACAGCTCGTCCCAGACAAGTGTTTTTGGGATCCTCTCTCCTTAGCCATTTCTGGCGGCATGGTGGGAGCTACGTTATCGAAGGCAGGGTACTAGAACATTTCATCAGCTAATCATCAAGGTTGATCTTAAGCGTGCAGCCTGTCCGCCAATAACCAACTCCCACTGTGGGGCCGATCCGGATCCGGCCTGGTACAAGGCAGGGCATCTCGTAATAAGCTGAGAACTAGCCCTAAGGATCCGTCCGTTATCGGGTACTGAGCTGAGTTGCAAGAGCAGGATCCAGGTTAAGGTTCTGTAGGCATTCAGCTTGACAGCAGTGGATTGCCAGTCGGCACATCTTGGGTCAACACATTATTTAAGGTCACACCATGATGAGTTCTATCAAAACAGAAGCAGCAGTCCATCTGAAGCGCAGTCTCTTGGGGGTGATGGCGGTGCTGATGGTATTTTTGTTGGGATTTGGGGCGACCCCCCTGGAATTGAGGGATGTCCATACGGTGGATTGCCCAGATACTGCCGAATATGACAATCTCTTTTCCAGCGGATCCACAATGGAGGCTCGCTGCCTGTTTATTGAGGGCACTGTGTTCAATGGATCTAAGCGCACTCTGGTCAATGCGGACGTGTTTGGCCGTATCTATGATGCCAACGGTAATGATGTCATGCCAGAGCGAACCCGATTGGGGGCCATCGAAGCAGTCCCCCCCGGCGAGAGTCCATTCGCGATTCGGATCTCGGTACCGGTGACCAATCCTTTGCCCCTGGCGTTAGAACAGTTCAAGGCCAGTGGATTTGCTGGACAGGTGCGTCGCTAGCTGGATGGGGGGACAGGATGGGGGCTAGACAAGCTGGAAGAGGATGTTACGCCCAAGAGCCTATCCGGATCCCGCTGGTGAGTTTAAGGTAAACACAAGTCGATGGTGGATCCCAAAAGCTATCCGGCTGGATCCAGGGCCAGGATCCCGACACCACCCTGAGCTTGCCCCGATAACCCTGATGACTTGGCCCGACTATTTTGTGAGTTGAGTTTATGCCTCCAATCTCTTCCTCTCAGTCCTCTCTCCCCTCCCGTGCTGAACGGCACTATCATCCAAGTCGGATCATAGGTTTGGCTCTGGTTTTGGCAATGCCTGTAGGCTTCTTACCCAGTTTGCCGGTGTTTGGTCAGATGGCCAGTGGGCTGATCAACCCCCTATTGGCCGCTTGGATCCGCTCCGAAGTGGAGGAGGTGGACAACCTCAATGTTCAGGTGGCAGGATCCGATGCCCAGATTTTTAATGGCATTATTGCGCAGGCCAGTGTGTCAGGGGACAACCTTCTCTACCAGGGCTTTCAGATCAGTTCCCTCCAGCTCCAGGGATCCGATATTCGTCTGAATGTGGCGGAGGCGATCCAGGGCCGTCCATTGCGCTTGCTCAATCCGGTGCCGGTGCAGGTCAGCTTACGTTTGACAGAAGAGGATCTCAACCGAACCTTGCAATCGCCGCTGATTCAGTCGCAATTGGCCCAAGCGCAGGTGAATGTGCCGATTGGGGATCAGACGGTACCCTTTTTGATCAGCGATCCCGATGTGACCCTCTTGTCTGATCAAATGCAGGTGAATGCCAATCTATCGGTGCCCAATGGGGATCCGCTGCCGGTTACCTTCACCACTGGATTGGCGGTGGCCAGCGAAAATCAACTCCTACTGGTGGATCCCAACTGGGTCAGCGAGGGCCAATCGATTCCGATCCCGGCTTTGAGCCAGATGGCTCTACAACTGGATTCGGGTGTTCGTATTGATCGCCTAGACTTGGCTCAAGGTGAGTTGATCTATGCTGGGCTTCTGACCCTCATGCCTTAGCCATCACGCCTGGAAACTCACCCGTAAATGGCAACTTTAAATGGTACAGATAGCACCTTGACAGGGATCAATACAGCGATTGTTAGAGATATCAATGACTGGGCTGAGCTGGAGATCAATCCTCTGGAAACGCTTCCTCTGGGGGCTACTGCCTATCGCAGCGGTAGGGCTAGGATCCTGTGGGGGAGAGGGGGGATCCCCGACCGCCACCAATCCCATCAACGACGGCATCTCGGGCACTCGTGTGGCCACCCCCGCAGGCCAAGGGTTTGGCAGCGCTGAAGGGGGCAGGGATCCGCTCCCCAACAACCTGCTGGCCTCTTTTGTGATCAGTGCCGAGCAATTGGCGGCTGGGGATGAGGTGCGGCTCCAGCCTGAACAGCTTACCTTTTGTGTGGACTGTACGGGGCTGTCGCCAGGGGATCCCAGTGATCAGGGGGCCAGCGGGTTGGGATCCTATGAACCCGAAAATCTGACTTTGGTGATAGGGATCCCTGAGGAAGTGGCCAGTGGCACAGTCACCAATGGCACGGTCACCTTAGAAACCCGTTTTGAGGTGGATAGCACCACCCAATTGATCAATCCGGGCCAAGGGGTGCGCCTAACGGTGCGGCGGGCGGGCATGGTACTTGACCAAGATCGGATCGACGCCTCCTCAACGGGGGATCCGCTTGATTTTCGGGCCAGCCAGATCACGCAGGGGGACTCCAATACCCAGCCTGTGACTCTGATGTTTGACGTGCTCAGCCCCTTGGATGGACGGGATCTGCACCTGGAGATTTTACTGACCTCCCCGATCCCAGCTCAATCCTTGGAATCTGGACAATTGGCTTTGCCCCCCGAAGGCCAGATCTATGCCGGCAGCCAAGGATCCCCCACCATCAGTGCCGTTGAGCAGTACGAATCTGCCGTGGGCAAGCCGCCCGCCTGGGTGCAGTTTCAACAGCAGTGGGATCAAGATCCAAGGTTTCCTCAGGAGGCCGCTCAACTGCTGCGTCAACAGGGATCCGCACCCTATATGCGGCTGATCTTGCCCTCTGATCCAGAAAGCCTGGAGGGCCTGACTCAGGAGGAACAGACCGAAACCTGGCTCAACTGGCTGGAGGTGATTCGAGAGTTGGCTGCTCCGGTGCTGGTGGAGATCGGCCAAAGCACTGGGGATCCTGAGCGGTTGCGGGCGGTCTATCGCCATCTGGAGCGGCTGCGCCAGGATCAAAATATCCTCAACCTGACCTGGGTGTACCACTTGGATCCGAAAGCCGCAGATCCCGATGGTGACTATCCCGGTGATGCCATGATCAGTTGGATCAACCTCATTGCCGCCGTTGAGACCAATGCTGATGGCACCTGGAGGTCTTTATCTGACCAGTTGGATGCCCTTTATCCTGTGGCAACGCAGGTTAGCTCCACCACCCCCGTCATTGTCACCCTCAAAGCCACGCCCCCCGCCCCGGAGGATCCAGCCCTAGAGTGGGTAGAAGTGGGTCTGCAAAACTTGATTGACCGCCGCTGGCCTCGGATCCGGGGTCTGACCTGGGGTTGGGATCCCCCCTTCTCTGAAGGCTTGGCCACCCAGCTCAAAGCCACCCTGGGAGATTCTGATGCGGTTTTGGGACGGGTGCGGGTCAGCTCAGGCGGATCGATCATTCAGCCGCTGCCCAGCCCCGCTGGAGGATTACAGACCCCTAATCCTGGCTTCACCCCGGATCCCGGCTT
>CAZODP010000007.1:56407-65469 GCA_964578595.1 uncultured bacterium | reverse complement strand
GTGACACGAGGATTTTCAGTCCTCTGCTCTACCAACTGAGCTATCCCGGCAATTGTTTCGGTCTTTGATGATAGACCCAAAAGGCAACTCAGTGCAATAACTAACCCAGAAGCTCGAACGGATCCCATCGACTTTGGCTCTAGCATAAGAATCATGGCTCAATCCTCTATTACCCATGAGTTGTTTCAATCCGGATCCTGTGAGCGAGCAACAGGTTATTCCTGCCAGGTGGTTACAACGATCTGCGCCAGAGGTGGCCCCCGACTTGGTGGGATGTTGGCTGGTGAGGCAGTTCAAAACTGGGATCCAATTGCGAGGGAAAATTGTAGAAACCGAAGCCTATGCCCCTGGGGATCCGGCCTGTCATGCCTATCGACGGGTAACGGAGCGCAATCGAGTCATGTTTGGGGCTGGTGGAGTGCTCTATGTCTATCTCATCTATGGGATCTATCACTGCCTCAATATCGTTACAGATCAAGCAGGGTCAGGCAGTGCAGTGTTGATTCGGGCACTGGCTCTGGAGCAAATCCCCCCCTGGATCCCTGAGGGCAAAAAGCCTGAACGGGTAGCGGCGGGGCCAGGGCTATTGTGCCAAGCCCTCCAGATAGATCGCCGACAGAATGGATGGCCGCTGCAAAAGCCACAGGATCTGCATCAGGATGCAATATGGCTGGAGTGGGGGCAGGGTCGGCCCAGTCTAGTCCAGACCACTCGAATTGGACTGACACAGGGGGTCGAAATCCCATGGCGCTGGTATGAGGCAGATCATCCGTCAGTCTCAAAGTATGGATAACTCAGGCAGGGTTTTCTGGGAGCAAACTCACTTACTATGGTGATGAGTAGAGTCAGTTGGTTTCTTGAGATGCGTTTCTTCAAAGCTCTTTTTGGCGGTATCGCCGCTTTTTTTGGGATTTTGTTGGGGGGACTCGTGGACAACGTCACGGGAGCCTTCAGGCCTGAGCAGGCGGATCCGGCCCCAGTGGTGGCGGCGGCAGATGCGGCATCCAGTTCTACTCAAGCGGTGGGATCCCCTCAGCAGCCCATGGCGGCCAGCCCTGTGCCAGAGGTTGCTCCTGTCAAAGTCGCCACTACCGCAACCCCCAGCAATACCACCCAGTTGCGCTCCCAGCCTACCGTAGCAGTGGAGATTACCCGGCCTTTTGTGCCCAATGAGATTGGATCCCCCCGCCCTCGGCGACGACCCGGTCAGATTATGGCGGCCTACATGGCTATGGCCCGCGAGATCCCGTCAGCCTCCCCAAGACCTTGATCCGTAGAAACTTAGATCATCTGGATCTGAAGAGGCTTGATGATGCCAGCATGAGCTAGAGCCATGTTTTTGATAGTGTTGTGATCTGTTTGGTGAGGATGCCGTGATGAATATCGACGAATTGGAAGAACTGATGCAAAAGGCCATTCAGGCCACCCAACGATCCTTCAACACCATCCGCACAGGACGGGCCAGCAGCAGCCTTTTGGATCGGATCCAGGTGGACTACTATGGCACCCCAACGGGCTTGAAATCTTTAGCCTCCATTGCCACCCCAGACTCCAGCACCATCACCATTCAGCCGTTTGATAAATCGACACTGGCCAGCATCGAGCGGGCCATCTCCATGTCTGACTTGGGGCTTAATCCCAACAATGATGGCAAGGTGATCCGGCTCAATATCCCCCCTCTGACCGAAGAACGACGTAAAGAGCTGATCAAATCAGTCACCAAACTGGCTGAAGATGGGCGAGTCTCAATCCGCAATATCCGTCGGGACGGCATCGAGACGGTTCGCAAGCAAGAGAAAGCCTCAGAAATCTCAGAGGATGAGTCGGCAGACCTTCAGGATCAGATCCAAAAGCTGACCGACCGCTACACCAAAAAAGTTGATGAACTCCTAGCCGAAAAAGAAAAGGAGATTATCACTGTCTAAGTGGCCTGATCATGCCAGACAAGACCATGCCAGACAAGTAGATCAGTCCAGTCGAGGGCCAAGGTTAAGCCACACCTGTCCAGAGTACATTTTGGATCCGAGAGCACATTTCGGATCAGAGTGCTATGTTAGAACTAATTGCAAAAGCCTACTTCATACCCTATTCATACTAAGTCTGACTTAGTGTTTTACCCATCCAAATCCCTTGAGGGATAGACCCAAAGACATGACTGCTCCCGACTTCCGCTTGACCGATCACATAACCGATCACATAAGGGAAGACTTAGCCAACAGCACCCCTGAAACCGATCAGACTAAGGCTCTGGCAGCGTTAGCCCTGCCGGAGATTTCATCCTTGAGCGATGCCTACGAGCGGTGTCGTCTGCAAAACTTGCGTTTGAGTCGGCAGCGTCGATACATTTTAGAGTTGCTTTGGGACTGCCGGGAGCACTTATCTGCCCGCGAGATCTATGACCGCCTTAACCAAGAGGGCAAGCTGATCGGTCACACCTCCGTCTACCAAAACCTTGAAGCTTTGGCCAGCCATCAGGTGGTGGAATGTCTGGAGCGCTCAGATGGACGGCGCTACGGCTGTCAAACCCATCCCCATAGCCACCTCAACTGCACTGATAGCCAGCGGATTGTGGATGTGGAGATCAGTTTGCCCGCCGATGTTTTGAAGCAGGTGGAGGCCCAAACTGGGATTGCGGTGGAGAGTTATCGGATTGAGTTTTATGGGCGAGAATGTCGCTGATGGATCCTGCTTCACTTAGGAGGCCATAGGGGAAAGGTTCGCCCCTTTGCCAAAAGATAGCAGTGGCCAGATGGCGGGGGCAGTGGGATCAATCTCCTCCAGGGTGGCGGCAGGGGCTGGTTCGCTGAGCTGTTGCACCTGTTCTCGCAATCGCTGATTGTTGTCTTGAAGCCGCTGGATCCGTTCTCGTACTGGTTGTAGCCGCTCGTCAAACTTACGGCGATAGATGATCGGGATCTGACGCAGGGTTTGTTCCAGAAACAACTTGTCGGCTTTGAGCTGTTCGATCTGTTCTGATTGAGCCTGCCAATGCTGTTGCAATTCAGCATGAGCAGCCCGTAATTGGGTTAGTTCTGCCAGAATCTGGGTTTGATCGGGATCCTGTGACTGGCCACAGGGGCCACTGAGGGATGATTGGGCTTGCCAGGTTTGAGCCTGCTGGAGAGCATCCACCAAGACCTGATGCACCAGCCACTGCAAGACCTGAACATCTGCCTCTAGTGGCTCAGGAATCGGCACCACCACAGGATCAAATCCCCTCAGCTCCGCAGCCATGGACTCAGCACTGTCATCGCTGTCGTACTCAAACTGAATCTGCCAGGTCTCGGCTGGCCCAAAGGTGGTTGTCACTGACGCTGCCTCAGAGGATTCGACATTGGGATCAGATCCCTGTAGTCGATACTCTATCCGCAGATAGCTCTAGTGGCAACCAGCCTAAAAACTGGGTTTAGACACTACGGGTAGTGGGTAGCGAAGGTCCTAGAAAAACCAGCCGTAGCTGTGGAGGCCCTTGCCCAAAAGATTGACCCCCAGATAGCAGACCCACACCACCGCAAAGCCTGTGGCCGCCAAGATAGCCGGACGACGGCCCTGCCATCCTTTGGTAATCCGAGCATGCAGGTAAGCCGCAAACACCAGCCAGGTGATCAAGGCCCAGGTCTCTTTAGGATCCCAGCTCCAGTAGGTCCCCCAGGCTTCGTTGGCCCAGACCGCCCCCGAAATAATCCCAATGGTCAATAGCGGAAAGCCCAACCCAATCAGCCGATAACTGGTGTTGTCCAGGATATCGGCCAGATTGAGCCGCTCTGGACTCAAAGAAAGGGCTGTGACCGGTTCTGCCACCAAGACGGCGGTGCCGCCCCCCTGAGCAGGTTTTGACCCTAGGCCCGGATCCCCATCCCCCAGCGAGATTGTGGGCCGGCGGGATCGGTAACTGCTGGTGCCAAGGGAATCCCCCTGCAACCGGATCGCTTGCCCCCAGGTGACCATCAGAAAGGCCACCGCCAGCAGGGATCCCACCAGCAGAGCCGCATAGCTGAGCAGCATCACCGTGACATGCATCATCAGCCAGTTGGATTGCAGAGCAGGCACCAAGGGCTGAGCCGATTGCATCTCTGGTGGCAGCACCAAGGCCCCAAAAGCCGTGATCCCCAGCAACACCGGCGCAGTAGCAGCCCCCACCAGACGACTGCGGCTGATCCGTTCTGCCAGCAGATGGAGAGCCGTGATCCCCCACCCCAGAAAAAACAGTGACTCAAACAGGTTGCTGAGGGGAAAGTAGCCCGCCTCAATCCAGCGAGAGGCCAACAACGCAGCGATCACCCCATTGGCGATCCCCATACCAGCGGATCCCAGCTCTGACAACAGAGGCCAGTCTCGAAACGCAACCCCCAGCCAATAAAACACCAGCGTGACGAGAGAAACCGCAAAAGCAACATTGGTCAGTAAACTTTGGAGTGCAACCAGATCCATAGAGGCGTGATAGGGGGTTAAGGATGTCGGTGTGTCAGGCAAGACCAGAGCCTAATCCCACCGGGATCGCCCAATGTCCTACCTTCTCTACCTTAAACCCGTTCTGCAAAGTCAGCCATCTGCAACACCTAGCGGGATCCGTAGATCTCACCACCTGTCTGCAATAAAAAGCTGCGTAATCGCTCCATAGCCGCCCTCAGATCACTGATATCCACACTTTCATCCGCCAGGATCCCTCTCAAAATCTGGGCCAGCTCCGCCCCATGCTCCCGCTGCTCACTGCTGAGCCGACCCCCATGATCCTCAATTGTTTTTTGGTAGCTGTAGAGAATACTGTCGCACTGGTTTTTCAGATCGATCACCTGCTGCCGCTGCCGATCTTCCTCGGCATAAACGCTGGCCTCTGCCTTCATCCGCTCAATTTCCACCGTGCTGAGACCCCCATTTTGGGTGATCTTGATGCTCTGCTCCAGGCCCGTACCCTTGTCCGCTGCTGAAACATTTAGGATCCCATTGGAATCAATATCAAAAGATACCTCAATTTGAGGAACCCCCCGTGGTGCAGGCGGGATCCCGGTCAGTTGAAACTTGCCCAGCGATTTATTGTCCTTGGCCAGGGCGCGCTCCCCCTGCAGTACATGGATCTCCACCACACTCTGGCTATCAGCCGCCGTCGAAAAAACCTGCGATTTGCTGGTGGGGATGGTGCTGTTGCGCTCGATGATTCGGGTGAAAACCCCCCCTAAGGTTTCGACCCCAATCGAGAGGGGGGTCACATCCAAGAGCAGCAGATCCTTGACCTCTCCCCCCATCATGCCCCCCTGGATCGCCGCCCCCAAGGCCACCGCCTCATCTGGGTTCACGGATCGATCCATGGGTTTGTCTTTGAAAAGGGAACGGATTTGCTCCTGGATAGCTGGGATCCGACTGGATCCTCCCACCAAAATCACCCGGTCAATGCTGTCCACTTTGATGCCCGCATCCCGGACAGCCTGAAGAGTTGGCTCTAGGGTACCCTCCACCAAATCCCGAGATAGGGTCTCAAACTGTCCCCGGGTCAGCTCCACTTCTAGGTGCTTAGGGCCAGTGTCATCGGCAGTGATAAAGGGCAGGTTGATGGAGGTGGATTGGGTGCTAGATAGCTCGATCTTTGCCTTCTCAGCCGCCTCCCGCATCCGTTGCAATGCCATTCGGTCTTGGGATAGGTCAATCCCTTCTGAGTCCGCAAAGCGTTCCACCAGCCAATCGACGATTTTTTCGTCAAAGTCATCCCCGCCCAGATGGTTATTGCCAGCGGTGGCCTTGACCTCAAAGACACTGTTGCCCAGCTCCAGCACCGAGACATCAAAGGTGCCTCCCCCCAAGTCAAAGACCAGGATCCGGACATCTTCATCCTGCTTATCGAGTCCGTAGGCAAGGGCTGCCGCCGTCGGCTCGTTGATGATCCGCAATACCTCTAGGCCCGCAATCGTGCCAGCATCTTTGGTGGCCTGCCGCTGCGAATCACTAAAATAGGCAGGCACCGTGATCACCGCCTGGGTGACGGCTTCCCCCAAGTAGGCTTCAGCGTCAGCCTTGAGCTTCTGCAAAATCATGGCAGAGATTTCTTGCGGCGTGTAGGAGCGATCTCCAATGGCCACCTCAACGGTATTGTCTTTGCCTGGAACCACTTTGTAGGGCACCCGTTTGCGTTCGGGGGCCGTCTCCGGGAAGCTGCGACCCACAAACCGCTTGATACTGAAAACAGTATTCTCAGCGTTGGTCACCGCCTGTCGTTTGGCCAGTTGTCCCACCAGACGGGCATTATTTTTGGCAAAGCCCACAATACTGGGGGTGGTGCGCCCGCCTTCGGTGCTGGTGATCACCAGTGGCTGTCCCCCCTCCAGCAGAGCCACACAGCTATTGGTGGTGCCCAAATCAATCCCGATAACTTTGCTCATAACGCCGCACGCACTCAGAGAAATGAATGGAACTCAAACAACTGCCACGAAGCTCAAATAAAAAACCACGTTTTCTCAGTTATGTTGCCTACAGTAAGCCTTATACCCTTGATTATTCAAGAGCAGGACTCCTGCCTACAGCATCCCTGTGGGATATGCTCCCCTCAGACCCTCCCAAGACGTTGACCCAGTGGGATCCGCAGTTTGAGAATTGAGCTTTGCACTCCAATCAGGCCAAGACTACCTGATTTATCGAGATTACCCATTTAGATCGATCTCGGCTGCTACCCAACCGGGATCCTGAGCAGATAACCGAAATCCTTGAGTGAGATCCAAGCCCTGATGCCAACCTGACTCCGTAGAACTACGGCTGCAATGCTACCTATAATCAGGCTCGAAGCTGAGTTAACGTTTACACCTCAAGGATTTCACTTAAGAATAGCCCAAACTTCCCCAACTGATGGCCCGCAAGTTTTCTGCTGGCGGTGATTCTTGAAAAAGGGGCATGTCTTGAAAAGGTTTTTTGGAAAGCCTATCCAGCTCAGGGGTAACCCCAGCTAGAAGTTGTGCTTTTTACTACATTCCTATTGCGAGAGTATTAAACAAGACTTCAGACTGCTTAGATTTGATACCGTTTGGATCACGGTGAGAGCCATGCCATGAGACCCTTTGGGCAAGACCCCTTGGGCTAGTCAAGGCCGAGAACCTGCCCGGATCCCGTTATCACTTCCCCCATATTTACTGCATCCGGGATCCGAGACTGGATGGCACTGACTTGATCCGGGGGCACCACTAGCACAAAGCCGATGCCCATATTGAAGGTGGCAAACATATCAGCCCTGGCCACAGATCCCTGCGGTTGGAGCCAGTCGAAGATAGCCGGAACGGCCCAAGCACCGGGATCCACTTGAACGGACTGTTGGGATCCGAGGGCGCGGGGCAGGTTTTCGGGTAGACCGCCGCCGGTGATGTGGGCCATACCATGGATTTCAATGCCCGCTGCCAGTAGATCCAAGACCTCTGGGACATAGATGCGGGTGGGGATGAGGCAGACCTGGGCCAGTGACTCTGTCCAGCCATCAGGACTGTGATCCCAGTTGAGTTGCTGGGTCTCAACGATTTTGCGCACCAAGCTGAAACCATTGCTGTGAAGACCACTACTGGGGATCCCGATCAGCCGATCCCCCACTGTCACCTGTTGGGCCGGATCGATCAGGTGTGATTTTTCGGCAATACCCACACAAAAGCCCGCTAGATCATAGTCTTGGGGGCGATAAAACCCTGGCATCTCAGCCGTTTCACCCCCTAGCAGCGCACAGCCTGCCCGCCCACAGCCTTCTAGGATGCCATCAATCACCTGCAACAGAACCTCAGGATCCAGCTTAGCGGTGGCGATGTAATCCAAAAAAAACAGCGGCTTGGCCCCGACGGTTAGAACATCGTTGACACACATGGCCACCAGATCGATCCCCACCCCTCGGTGCTGACCTGTGGCCAGAGCCACTTTGAGCTTAGTGCCCACCCCATCAGTGCCCGAAACCAAAACCGGCTGCTGGTAGCCTGATGGCACCTCAAATAGACCGGCAAACCCCCCCAACTGACCCAGAACTCCCTGCGTTTTAACGCTATCGAGACGACGGGCAATTGCTTTGACAAAATCCTGTCCACGCGATGCGTCAACCCCTGCTGAGCGATAATCCATGAGAGCTAAAGTCCTTACTGGGATTGGGCTTGAGGGTTTTACTTGAAATCAAATCTGGGCCTGACCTAAAAACACATGGTACAGTAACCCAGTCAGTAAAAGTTACATCAGTTGTGCTTTCGATGGATAGTGGTTATGACAGCAAATTGCACTCCGTCGCCAATGTTGACTCACAAGGTGTTGACTCACAAGGTGTTGACTCACAGGTTGTTGACTCGTAGGGTGCCAGCTTGGTTATCATCTTGCCTATCAATGACAATAGTGGCAGCCCAAGCAGGATCCGCTGCCTACTCCACTCCCCTGGTGGATCCAAGCGTTCTTGTGGCACCTCCCCCAAATAGTCTTACGTCGTCTCCAGCGCTTTCGTCTGCCCCGGAGGCGGTTTGGACAGGATCCTCGGCTGACCTCACCCTCAAAACAGGCACTTTGACCCTCCAGGATCCGGGCCAAGGGGTTCTGAGTCAAGCGGATCTACGGGTGGCACCAGACTCTACCCAAGCCACCTCTCCCCAAGTCATGGATCCCGTTGCTGTGCTAAAGGTGGGGGAGCAGGCTGGCGATGGAACTACGGATTTGCCGGTGGCCACCCTCTACAGCTACACCATTGACGGTCAGGCCGCAGCCACCGTTTATGTGCGGGATCTGCCCATCATCAGCTTTGTGGATCAAGATCCTGAGCTAGCTTCTCCCTTGGAGCGGGCCACCGACCTGACCTCTCAGCTCAACCAACTGGCCCAATGGCCGCCAGAATCAGCAGAGATCACGGTGGATTTGCTGGAGTCTGATCGGGGCGATGGCACAGCTCACTACCTGATCAAAATTGACCAGGATCCGCTGGTGGCGGTGGATCAAGGGGTATTGCTCACCCATGACAAAAATAACCATGCCATAGCGGCTTTGATGGCGGCCAATCGTTTGCGGCGGTTGTTATTTGATGCGCCTCCCCTCTCCTCTGTGCCGCAGCCTGCGGTGATTGAGCCGGATCCCAT
>CAZODP010000007.1:53092-56307 GCA_964578595.1 uncultured bacterium | reverse complement strand
GCCGCCCATCGCACACTCCCCTTTGGCACGCGGGTGCGGGTCACCAATATCGAGAATGGTGCCCAGGCGGTGGTGGAGATCAATGATCGCGGCCCCTTTATTCCGGGTCGAGTGATTGATGTGTCCATTGCAGCGGCTCAAGCCCTGCGAATGATCCAGATGGGAATCGCTCCAGTGCGGGTGGAAGTGCTGGACTAAGCCATTAATCAAGAAGGGTTGCCCCTGATCAGGCTTGGCGTAGGATGGCTAGCAGCCCAATGTCTGTGAGTACCCTTGCCACTGTTGCCATCACCGCCGGATCCAGCCCATGGGATCCCTAGCCGGACTGAAACTCGAACCTGGCTCTACCCCAGCTTGGCGGGTCTGGGGGCGACGCTCAGTCTATTGCTGTGGCAGGGATCCCCGGCTTTATTTGACTGGGACGAACTGATCTATGCCAGTTTGGCCCGAGAGATGGTGATCCGTGGTGACTGGCTGCGACTCACCCTCAATGGGGATCCGTTCTGGGAGAAGCCACCGCTGTTTTTTTGGCTACAGGCCATTAGCTTCCAGATTTTTGGCATCCATGAGGGGGCGGCACGGCTACCCAATGCCCTGGTGGGGGGGATCCTGACCGCTGGCTTGGTGGCGATCGGATCCCGCTATGGGGGGGCAAGGTTGGGCGGACTGTGGGCCTTGCTGCTGAATACGGCCATGCTGCCGATCTGGGTGGCCAAGACGGGGCTGATCGATCCGCTGTTTAATTTGGGGATGCTGGCGGGGCTGGCGGGCTTGTTTGGCCATGAGCAAGAACGACGGTGTCGGCGGCGGGGCTGGGGGTTTTTGGTGCTGGCGGCGGTGTCACTGGGATTGGCGGTGCTGGCTAAGGGGCCGCTGGGGGTAGGGCTGCCCCTGCTGATTTGGATCCTCTACAAACTCTGGCATCGGGATCTGGGGCCTGCTTGGATAGAGCTGCTGGGTTTTGGGCTGGGGGTGGCTTTGATCTCCCTCAGTTGGTTTGGGGTGGAGGCATGGCGGCAGGGATCCAGCTTTGGGGTGGAGTTTATGCGCTATCAGTGGCGGATTGCCTCTACCGATGATGGCCGGGGGGGGCCGATTTATTTTCATGTGCTGGCCTATGGCTTCGGCTGTCTACCTTTTGCGGCCCTGAGTGTCCAGCAGATGGTGACCCAGGTGAGCCTGATCCGACAGCGGTTCCAATCGAGTGGGGATCCCTACCTAGATTTGGCCCGCATCCAAGTCCGGCGGCTGGATGATCTGGTTTTGCTGGCGTTTGGGGTGGTGCTGGTGCTGTTTTCGGTGGGGATCCAGACCAAGCTGGTTCACTACACCTCGCTGCTCTATCCGTTGGGGGCTTATCTGGGTGCCCGCCGCTTGGATGCTCTGCTGCAAGGTCAGGGGCAGTTGAGGGAGGCCGAGCGATTTTGGATCCTTTTGAGCGGGGGGATCTGGGCCTTGGTCTTGCTGCTGCTGCCGGGGGTGGGGGGATTCCCGGTGCCGATCTTGCCCTGGGTGCAGGATCCCTTGGCTCAGTCTTACCTGGAGGCGGGGGTGAGCTGGCCCCCCATCACCTATGGGGCTGGACTGGTATTACTGCTTAGCCTGGGCCTGTGGCGGGCGTGGGTGCCCTGGCGAATTTGGGTAGGGGCAGATCAGGCACCCCATCCCTCCCAGCGCAGAGGTCAGATGGCCTGGGGCATCCTCATGATCGGGGTTTGGGCCAGCACCCAAATGTCCTGGCATTGGCTAGGATCCCGTGTCTTAGAGCATACCCAGGGGGGGGCCATCCACCTGTTGCAGGAGGTGAAAGCCGAGTCGGTGGCATCCCAGCCGGTCTCCACAGCTTTTTATGGGTTTAAAACCTTTATGCCCTACTTTTATGGACCATCCCGGATGCCGAATCCTGAGACCCCAGCAGCATTGGGTCAATGGCTGAACTCCGGCCAGAGTCGGTCGGTGATCACCTGGGCTGTTTTTGAAAATGAAGTCCGAGCGATGGTGCCGGATCTGGCCCCAGGATCCCAGCGGGTGGGGGCCTATGTGCGGCTCGATCTGGCCCAGGATCCCGACTTAGACCCTCAGCCAAAGTAGGCAGGCTCGTTGCCGGGTTTCCATTTGATATTGCAGCCTAAGCTGGGTTTTTGCTGACTTTCGTCGATGGTCTGGCCGGCCAAGACGGCATCGAGGGCAGCCCGCAGATCCTGGCCCGTAACAGCTACATCGGTCAAACTGGGGCGGCTATCGTCTAGTTGTCCCCGGTAGGCCAGCTTACGATCCGCATCAAACACAAAGAAATCAGGGGTGCAGGCGGCGGTGTAGGCTTTGGCGGTGGCTTGGGTTTCGTCGTAGCAAAAGGGGAAGTTAAAGCCCAACTCAGTGGCCATAGCCTTGAGGCTTTCGGGCCGATCATCAGGATACTTTTCGGCATCATTGGCACTGATGGCCACAATGCCAACATTTTTGGGGCCATAATCTTGACCGATGGCGGCCAGTTGATCTTGGACGTGTTTGACATAGGGACAGTGCTGACAGATGAACATCACCAACAGCACCGGCTTGTCGGCAAATGTGCCCAAGCTAATGGTCTGCCCAGACACCACATCCGGCAGCGAAAAATCGGGGGCAGCGGTGCCCAGCGCAAGCATTGTCGAGGCAGTCCGAACCATAGGGATCCTTTGTCAAGTGTCAAGGGTTCACTGCTATTGTCTCACAGCCGGATCGATGAGATTGAGGAGAGATTGGGGAGGAAAATGGGGAGATCTGGGCTAGGCCACCGGTGTGCCTTCAATTAGGGTCAATTTGGGCAGCGTGGCAAACAACCCCCGCCCCAGCAGAGCATCCAAAAACACGTAAGCCGCTGGACTATGAAGGCCATCTTTGAGCACAGCCACCCCAATCACCCGCTCCAGCCGCTTGGGCAGACTACACACCCGGATCCCCGGTAGCACTGGCTCTGCCGCCAGACGGGGCAAAATCGCCACCCCTAATCCCTGCGCCACCATACCCACAGCGGTGGAGTCCTGTTTCACCTCATAGGCAATCCGGAGCGGATGACCGGAATGGCGCAGATGGTGCATCACCTTGAGGCTGCACTGGGATCCGTCCACCAGCAGGATCAGGGGGTAGCTGGATAGATCAGCCCAGGTCAGTTGGGGATGGGGACAATGGGCCAGCGGATCGGGTTTGGGATCTTTGGGATCCTTGAGTTTGGGATC
>CAZODP010000007.1:50713-52992 GCA_964578595.1 uncultured bacterium | reverse complement strand
TTTGGGATCCTTGAGTTTGGGATCTGGGGGGCGATAGTCAGCATGAGGCGGCAGCAGAGCCACATACTCATCTTTCATCACCTCCCAAGTCTCAAATTCAGGCGGGGCTGGACACTGGGTAAAGCCAATATCGGCCCGCCCTGCCCGGAGTTCATGCTCCACATGGTCGTAATCATCATGCTCGGTCAAGCTGACGTTGATATCTGGAAACCGCTGCCGAAAGCGCACAATCACCGGCGGAATGATGTGGGCTGCCGCACTGCGAAACGAGGCCAACCGCACCGTCCCCCCCTGCAAGCCGCGATGGATATAAGCCTCCCGCCCAATTGCCTCGATATGATCCAAAACCTGACGGGCGTGGTTGACCACCTGCTGGCCAATCGGTGTCAATACCGCCCCATGTCGGCCTCGAAACACCAGCGTCACCCCCAGCTCTGCTTCCAAGGATGCCATCGCATGACTGACCGCCGATTGAGACATCGACAACTGGAGTGCGGCGTCACTAAAACTGCCCTGCTGGGCCACCGCCACCAGGATCCGCAGTTGAGACAGCTTGATGTTGTCACTCATGCTGTTGATTTAGGCTTGGCCGCCAGAATAGGTTGGAATGAGTTTGGAGGATCCTAGCTTACTCTTAGGGGATGGGGATTCAGCCAGTCTTGTCGTGTAGCTCTTATTAGCTAGCCTAATGGGGACGAGGACGAGCCATGATGGTTTTTTCAAATCGCAGTCCCGCTCCGATCACCGCCACCCCAGACAGCACCAAAACCAAAGACTTGAGCAACAGGTCGCCCGGAAACTCAAAAAAGCGAGTCAGCACCAAGCCGGTCATGGTCAGCAGTCCCAGCCAGAACCGCCATCGCTGCGCCCATTGCAACCCCTGCCAAACCAAAAGCATGCCCAAGGCCAGTAATAGGCCGTTCACCAGCAGTATCCATAAGGCCGATAAAACCGCAATTCCCCCCAAGGCCCACATCCCCATCAACAGCAACGGCAGGATCCCCACCGCATGAGCCATGCCCACAGGCCCAGCCCAATCCTGTTGAATTGCTGGCCAATCCCGCCGCAGCCGCCATCCCCACAGGATCCCGACCCCCAGTATCAAACCTAATAATGACCAGCCCGCCGCCGATTGGGTGAGCCGACCCAGCAGGGATCCCAAGCCCCCATACTCAAAAAACACGTCCTCCCACACCCCGCTAAAGCTCCAGATGTAGAGGATCCCCAGCATCCCCCACAGCCCCAGCACCTGAGCCGTCGGGGCCAGATCCAGACCCGTATCTTGATCGCGGGCCAAATCCGGATCTGGGTCAGGGTTGATGGCCAGTCGCAGTCGCAGCCAGACTAGCCCATCTTGGTGCCACAGCCCCAAACTCCAGACCCCCCAGATCCCCACCAAATGGGCCAGCGAGATCGAAAATAGAGTGGGGATCTCTCCTGCCGAGGAGCCAGACCAAGACCATGAACCCAGCTCGGATCCCAGCCCCAGCAGAGCCATCCCCAGCAACAGAATGGACTGAGCCATCAGCCACCGCGACCGGCACCAGTAGGCCAACGGCATCATGGTTGCCGCCACCAACCAGGGAGATACTGCCGGATCAAAAGCCCAAATTGATCCCCTGTCAAAATCAATCACCCCGCCCACCAGCAGCAAAAATAGAGCCAGGATCCCGCTCGGGGTATGACGGATGCACCAAGCCACCGCCAGCACCCCCAGCCCCCAAGCCCAAAACAACCCCGCTGGACTACCGCTGACCTGAAACCACTGAGCCGCCAACCCAATTGAGGCTCCTATCGCCATTTCTCCCATCAGCAACAGCAGCGTACCCAGTCGCCGAGATCCCGTCCGCCACCGCTGAAAGCCCACCCATTGACAGCCTGCCATGATCCCCAAAGCGCCCAGAGCACGCAGTGGACGCGGGATCCAAATCCAGTTAGCGGCAATAAAGGTGATCAAGCCCAGTCCCACCAACAAGGCCCCCAGCAACAGCACCACAAAGGTGAAGCGATCGCCTGCCACGCGCGGCAGATCATCCAGTTTGTAGTAATCTCGGATCCGATCTTTTTGAGCGGGAGCAATCAAGCCATCCGAAACCCACTGATCCAGCACCTGCGACAACTGCCGCCGAAATCTGTCATCTGCCACCTGGATCCCTCCCCCCTTGTCAGGCTTTGCCGCCATTATTGCTGAGGGAAGCTAGCCCAAGGATCCTACGGTCAGCCAGTTGGGCAAGTGTCCACCCGTTCATCCTCCCCAAAACCAAACCAATCACGATAAA
>CAZODP010000007.1:40700-50613 GCA_964578595.1 uncultured bacterium | reverse complement strand
AGCATTGACCAACGGTAGTCACAGACAAGGACAGCTTGTTCTTTTATCATCTGCCTTGGGGATCTATCAAGCGTTCTGTGTGGCCAAAAATTGTTCGATCTCCTGCCGCCAGGGCAAACTCGGCTGTGCCCCCACCCGTGTTACCGCCAAAGCAGCAGCGGCAGCCCCAAACCGGATCCCTGCCGCCACAGATCCCCCCGCCACCAGGACAGATCCCAACACCCCACAAAAACAGTCGCCCGCTGCTGTGGTGTCCACCACCTCCACTGCAAAAGCAGGCTGATGGTGGATCCCCGCTGGATCGGCCCAGATCACACCGGATTCCCCCAAAGTGAGGATCACCGTCGGGATCCCTTGCTGCTGGAGGTGAAGAGCGACCTGTTGGGCACTGGGGATATCTCGGATCTGACGTTGGCTGAGGCTCTCGGCCTCAGTTTGATTGAGCACCAGATAGCTGACCTGTTGTAGCACGGATGGATCCAAGGGCAAAAAGGGGGCTGGATTGAGCATCACCGGGATCCCGGCTTGATTAGCTCTGGAGATAGCATCCATAACGGTGGGCAGAGGGATTTCCAGTTGCAGCAGCAGTAGACCCGCCGCCCCCCACAGATCTGGAGTAGCCAACCGCTCCCATCGCTGGGGATCCAGTTGGGCATTCGCCCCCGGACTGACCACAATGCTGTTTTGGCCCTGCTGATCTCCTGCCGTCACCACCGTGATCAGGGCAATCCCACTGGATCCCGATACCGTTT
The DNA here is from genome assembly GCA_964578595.1 of uncultured bacterium. GTDB lineage: Bacteria > Cyanobacteriota > Cyanobacteriia > Thermostichales > Thermostichaceae > JAAUUM01. The sequence goes on along the minus strand of CAZODP010000007.1, from coordinate 49,861 downwards.
GCAGGGCTAGATCCCCCACACCGCTGGCTTGGATCGCTGCCCTCAATTGAGCACCAAAAGCATCCGAGCCGACGCAACCGACCATCTGGACTGAACAGGATCCGGCCCGGGCTGCCGCCACCGCTTGGTTGGCCCCCTTGCCGCCGGGATAGAGGGCATAGTCGGATCCCAAGACTGTTTCTCCCGGTTGAGGGGCATGGGGCACCTTGACCACCAGATCCATATTGAGGCTACCCACCACCACCAAACAGGGATCCGTTTTGGACTCCGTTTTGGACACAGTCATCGCAATCTGATTCCCTCAGCTCTTTAAAATCGGGTTTCAAACTCCACAGCGGCAGCACTGGTGCCATTCATATCGGTGCTGAGGCGCAGTAAAAGATTGGGATGGAGACGATAACGGGCACCCAAGCGGGTGGGCTGCACCGGATTGCTAAAAAGCTGCTGGGCCGAAATGGAGATATCCGTCCCCAGATCGCGGGCCACCTCCACCCCCAGGGCTAAGCCTTGGGTACTGGTTCCTGTGATCAGGGGCACTGGCCCCACCCGAATCTCATCCAGGCCCAGGTTATCCGTCAAAAAGTCTTCAAAGTTACTGATCAGTCCCTGACCCGCTAGGCCCGCCACCCCAGCACCGGTGCCCAAGGTGGCCAATACGTTGCTGCCCAAAATGGCAAAAATCTCATCCTCACTGCGGGGGGGGATGCTGGAGAGGGACACAATGCCGGGGCGGGGATCGTCGAGGCTGAGTTCACTGGCCCGGCCCTCCACCCGCGCTCTGATGTCAATGGTTTGGGATCCAAAGCTGCTCAAGCGTCCCAACGGGGGAGAGACTTCACTGGCCCGTCTGGTGAGGTGCAAATCCAGTGTCGGATCCAGGCCATGATCCAGATTAAAGGTGACTCGATTGGTCTGGGAGCGGTCGATCCGGAAATTGGCCAAGGGCAGGATCAGCCGTCCCCCATCCAAGTTGAGGGATCCCGCCAACTGAGGTTGCAGGGGGGTGCCAAAAACCCGCAGCTCGCCACGGGTATTAAAGCTAAAGAGCTGGCCGCGCCGCACCTCCAGATTGGGGCCGATGGCCAGCCGTAGATCTTCAAAGCGGGGCATCCAATCCGGATCCTCCCCCTGTTCTATTTGGGGCAGCAGCTCATTGGCCTCTGGATCTGTTGCTTCTGGATCTGTACCCCCGCCGATATCCAATACCCCATTGCTGACCGAGACTTGTCCCAACAGCAGTGGACGCAGCAGTAGCCCCCCCACCAGTACGGATCCGTTCAGTTCTGTATTGAGCCGATCCCCATTGGTGGGACTGGGCAAGACCAGATTGATGCCATTGAGGCTGAGATTAAGCGGCGCAAACCCATCCGCCTCCAATGCCTGCGCCCCCCGCGTATTCACCGGCAAAGTGCCCCCTATCACCAGGGATCCACCGCCATAAAACGCTGTTAAGTCGTCTACCAAGAGGCGATCGAGATCAAACACCACCTCACCGGTGATCTCTGTAATCGGATCCGGCAGGGCTGTTACTCGCATCACCCCCTGATCTAATGTCAAGGATCCCTGCAAGGTTGGCTCCCTGAGGGTGCCTTGCACCACTAGGCGCAGATCGCTTTCGCCCGACTCCCAGCTCACCTGATCTGTCAATAGATTCACCAATCGCAATCCCTCCCCCGGCACCTCCAGATTGAGATCGATCTGAGGACTGGCTCCACTGGCCCGAATCTCTTGAGCTGCCAGCGTAAAGGCGGGTGCGTAGGGCACGGTGCCCACAATTTGGATCGGCGGATCCTCTTGATCCACGATCAGGGTGCTATCCAGCTCCAGTTGGCCATCGCCATAGCTGACCGCCGCCTGCGCCTGCTCGATGGGCACCTGATTGACCTGCAGGGCCGCCAGATCAAACTGCCCCTCTAACCGGGGATCGATCAGGTTGCCACTCAGCTCCACCTGGGCATCCAGATCCCCCGCCAGCTCAAGGCCCTGCGGCCAAAACCGCTCAAAGATCCCCAACGGGATCTGTTCCAATTGCAGGGATCCCACCTGTTCATTGCCGGTCAACCGTCCCGCAAATCGTCCCGACCGCTCTCCAGAGACCAGATCAAGCTGAGCGATCTCCAGTCCTGCTCCATTGGCCCCGCCCGCTCCATTGGCCCCATAGGATCCTGACGCCATCACAGTGTCGATGCCAAACTCCTCTGCCCGCCAGTTTTGCCCTATGAGCTGAAAGCCTACCCCCAACTGATCCAGGGATCCCTGCAGATCTAGGCGGGCCTCAAAGGATCCTTGTAGCGATGGCGGTTGAGGCCAGAGGGCATCGGTCTGCTGGGCCGTCTCAGCCTCCAAGGCCGCCACCACCTGCTCAAACCGTTGCAATTGATCGAGCAATGAAGCGGCTGGATCCCCTTGGGGTTGAGCCACAATTAGCTCCGCTGGCCCCAGATCCGGCAGCCGAACCCCCCGTAGGGTCACATCCTCCCAGGTCCTCCACTTAAAGGTGGCCACAATATCTTCGAGGCTGCCATTTTGGGTGCTGATGCTGAGATCAATCTGCGGGATCGGCTGTTGCCCAGGCTGATTTTGGCCAGACCGATTTTCGCGAGACCCTAGGCTAGACAAATTGACTGTGCCCGCCAGATTGTAGACGCTGTCAAACAGTTGCAAACTGGCCGCCGGGATCCGCAGTTGGTCATCTTGAAACTGCAAGGCCACAGAAACCTGGCGAGCCTCCAGATCCCCCAGCCGCAGCCCTGCGATGGTGGCATCCGCCTCAGCCGTGTCCTGGGCCAGATTGACCACCACATTGCCACTGGCCCGGCCTGTCACCCCCGGTGCGCCTCCGGTGAGTAGCTCCATGGGCACCTCCCGCACCTCCGCCTTGAGCAATTCCCCCTGGCGGCTGCCCAGAGCGGTGACGGATCCCTGTTGCAACTGAAACTGAATATCTTGAAAATTGGGGTTAACCGTCAGCAGCACCCGATCCTGCCCCACCCCCTGCAAGTTCACCTCTCCCCCTTGGCCGACCCCCCAAGCCACGGATCCCTGCAATTGCTCAAAGGTCAGATCCCGCGCCCCCAGATCCCTCAGATCCAGATCTCCGGTCAAACTCAAGGCTTGCGGACGGCCCTGCAATCGCGCCTCCAACCCCAGGATCCCCCGTGCCTCCAGAGCTGGGGGCAGCTCCACGTCCGGCAATTGGGTGATGTCCACATCCTCCGCCCGTAATCGCAAATCCAGTGCCCCAATCTCAAAGCTGCGGCTATCCACCGGGATCCGCCCCTCAATCTCCAGCAAGCCCGCCACGGATCCCGACTCAATTTGGATCCCAGTCCCATCCCAGGCCACACGCCCCCCCAGCGGTAGGGGGAGACCCAGCAACCCATCCGGAAACTGTACGGATCCCTGGGCCTGCAATCCCCCCAGATTCAGCTCCGCCAGCGGGATCTCGATACTTAGATCCGCCGATACTGGCCCCTCCAGTCCAAACCGTTCCAGGTTTAGCTCTCTGGGAGACAGGATCCCGGAGAATTGGCCCTGACGCAAGGTTCCTGTCGCCGCCACCCGGCCCTGGTCTTGCCCCCAAAACAACAGCGAACGGGTCAAGCGGGTCTCGCTCTCCGCCACCTCAATGCGTCCAGTGCCGGTGATCTCTCCCCCAGCCAGAGTCAGATCCGCCCCCACCAACGGGGATCCGTCTGCGATCTCCACGGTGGTTCGGGCATCCACTCGCCCCAGATCCACCGGGATCCCAGCCTCCCCGTACAGTGCCGTGATCAGAGCCGGATCCAATCCTGAGGCTTGCAACTCAAAGCGGGTCAGCGGATTGGCTGCCAAGCTCACCTGCCCCTGTCCCGTGATCAGCCCCCCTGCCGCCTGGGCCACCATCTGGTCAAACCGCAACTGGGATCCCTGCAACACAAACCCCGTCTCATAGCCAGATAACAGCAGCGGATCCTGACTGCCCGGTAACACCACCCGACCGGCGGTTCCCCGCACCATGCCCCCCAACACCGGCTGATCCAACGCCCCGGTCAAAAACACCGATCCCGTCAATCGGCCTGCCACCTCTGCGGGTAGATCCAGCTCAAAGGTTTGCAGCAACTCCTCCACCGCCACCCCCGCCACCTCAGCCTCGATGCTATAGCCAGAGGGATCCTCCGGCCCAAAGCCCACCGTCCCTGTGGCCACAAATGGGATCCGGCCATAGAGGGCATCCACCTCCGTCAATGTCAGGGTATTTTGGGCCAAGTCCAAACCCAACTCACCCCTGACCTGCCCAAAAGCCAGTGGCACCCCCATAATCTGCAACTGCGAGGCCCGCACATCCGCCATCAGACGCAGATCCACCGGCACCAGGGGCTGCCATCCCAGGGCCAGCTCCACATCGGCTTGTCCCACCACCGTCTCCAGCGGCAGATCGGGGGCAAACGCCGGGATCAAGGCCAGATCCAACCCCTGAGCGGATCCGGTCAAGCGCAGATCCCGATCCAGCAGATCCATCTCCCCCCGCAGCCGCACCGGACGATCCTGAAGCTGTGCCGCCAACCGAAACTGGGTATCGGCCTCAAATTCTTCAGCACTGGTCTCAGCACTAATAGAGGATCCCAATCGAGTTAGATCCAAATGGCCTTGAACAGTGAGCTGGGTCAGGGTTTGCGGATCCTGGTAAAGAGGCTGGGCGGTCAGTTGGCCCTCCACAAGGCTGAGATTGACCCGCGAAATCGGGATCCCGCCCCCTTGGCCATCTCCCTCACTGATCTGAAGATCCGCCCATCCCCGATCGAGGGTTTCCATCACCAGAATCGTCGGCTGATGCACCCGCACATTGGCAATCACCTCACGAGTCCGGATCCAGTGGGGCAAATCGATAGACAGATCCACCGCTCGGATATTGGCCCAATTTTCGATACTGCTGTGGCGCAGCGTCACTTGCCAGGGCCACACAAAGCTGACGGATCCCAGATCCACCCGCCGATTCAGCCGCTGACTCAGGGTTGCTTCGATCTGAGGGATCAACTGCTCTTGGATATAAGTCCGGGCACCCCAGCTTGCCCCCAACACCAGTGCTGTTCCTCCCAAGCCCACCCCCAGGCTGAGCTGAGCCACACGCCGCAAACGAGTGCGCCAAGCCGGAGCCTCATCACGAGGAGTGTGGGCGATTGGATCCAGCTCACCATCCTGCTCTAGTGACTCAAAATCGGGGCCATCAGACAACAAAACACCTTCAATTGTGGCTTGACTCTTTCCCTGACGCCTTTGTTCCCAATTTGTTGCTTCCCCATCGCTTGGATCTTGAGGATAGGTCTCACCGATCACTGCTTGGGTTGATGCTTGGGTCGATGATTGAGTCAATGATTGAGCATTTCTGGCCAACCAAGGTCTAGGTCGCGCCCGGTGGTTCGGAAACACTGAGCGACAGGGAATAGAGTCTGGCTCCACCTTATCTGGAGGCAATGACGATTCGCCATCCCCGCGCCCGAAGCCTTTTCCCTCCCACCACGTCTCAAACATGAATGCTGGTCACCTCGACACTGCCCGCTGGATCCTCTAGGCCCCCACTATCATCAGCTCACCACGGATTTGATCCCAATTGATTTTGATCCCAATTGATTCAGGCCTAATCAAGACAATCGCAATCTACTCAAGCCCAATTTGTTAGATCCGTACAGATTGGATCCGTACATGGATCTGTGCAGGTCACTGTCACTGTTTTATTGAGAGTTTTATTGAGAACCAGCACTTACCCATCAGAGTACCCTGTCCCGCTCAGATCGTCTTGTGTTCCAGGATGCCTTCCCAGAAATAGCCCCATCAGTTCATCTCATTGAGGCGGGCGGCCCACCCAAACCCCAGAGCCAGTAGGAGGCTGCTGGCCACCAAAGCCACCACAACAGCATCATAGTTGCCCGTCAATGTCCACAGGGCAGCGGCTCCGGCTGGGGCGAGGGCACGGGCGATTGTTCCGGCAGCCGTCAGCAGGCCATTCAGGGATCCATAGTCCTCTCGGCTGAGCATTTCGGGTACCACTAGGCCCCGCACAATCGTCATCACCCCATTGGTGCCGCCAAAACCAATCGCCAATCCCCCCAGGATCCAGACCTGAGGCGGTAGTGTGGCCACCCCCAAAAACAGAAGCGGAAACACACAGACAGCCATCAGGCCAATCCCCTGCACCGAAGCTCTGGGAGCCAGGATCCAAATCGCTATCCGCCCCGCCACCTGGGCCGGCCCAATACAGGCCATGACCCAAACCACCTGCTGAGTGGATAGCCCCCGCTCCAGCAACAGCGGATAGAGATGAAAGGTAAAGGCGGCAACCATGGCAGAATAGGCCACCAGAGCTGCCGCTAACCACCAAAAGACAGGCTTGTGCACAGCCCAACGGATGGGTCTGCCAGCAGGGGATCCCCGTTTTGGCTCCAGCAATAGATCTCTGCTGGGCTGAATAGCACTGCCATAGAGGATCCCGCAGAGGCTGATATTGATCAGCCCCAAGACCACCAAAGTGCCCCGCCATCCGATCTGATCCAGCAGAGTTTGAATCAAAGGCACAAACACCGTGCTGGCAAATCCCCCAAATAGAGTCAGAGCCGTAATCTCTCGCCGCCCCTTGATCGCCCCCACCCGCCGCATGATCACCGCAAACACCGGATCATAGAGAGTTGCTGCCTGCAGACATCCAATCCCGGCAAAGAGGGCATAAAACGCCCCCAGACTCGACACCTGCGACCAGCCCAGCATCAGGATCCCAGCCAAAACGGATCCCCCCGCTATCACCCGCCGCCCATAGCCCCGATCAATGGCGGATCCCACCGGATAAGCCGCCCCCGCTGACAACAGTAGGCCCACTGTCACAGCCCCATAAATCTGATCTTTGCCCCAGCCCAGATCGGCTGCCATCGCCTCAGCAAGCAGAGGAAAACTGTAATAGAGGGATCCCCATGAACAAATCTGGGCAATACCCAAGGCTGTGATGAACAGCACCCCATCCCACGATCCAGGCTCAAGGGATCCGGGAGGTTTGATCTCAGTTGTCATGACTGCCTCAGGTGGTGTGCCAGCAAAATCCTATGATTGGCCCATAGATTGACTGCCCATAGATTGGTTGACAATGACTTGAGCCTGCTTAGCTGTTTCTGCCTTGCGCTCGCTGTAGCGATCCGTCAAATAGTCCACCTGCTCTCGCAACAACAGGGTGAACTTGTACAACTCCTCCATCACATCCACCACCCGATCTCGATAGGCAGACTCTTTCATGCGACCATCCTCTTCGAACTCCTGGTAGGCTTTGGCCACCGATGACTGGTTGGGGATCGTAAACATCCGCATCCACCGGCCCAAAACCCGCAGCGTATTGACGGCATTAAAAGACTGGGATCCGCCCGATACCTGCATCACCGCCAAGGTTTTGCCCTGGGTGGGCCGAATCGCCCCAATACTGAGGGGGATCCAATCGATCTGCATTTTGATCAGGCCGCTGATGTTGCCGTGCATCTCTGGACTCGACCACACCTGCCCTTCAGACCACATCACCAGCTCCCGCAGCTCCTGTACCTTGGAATGGCTCTCAGGCACACTCCCCGGCAACGGCAGATCATGCGGGCAAAAAAACCTCACCTCTGCTCCCATCTCCTCAATGATTCGGGCGGCTTCTTCAGCCAATAGCCGACTATAGGACCGCTCCCGCAGGGATCCGTACAAAAATAGGATCCGGGGCTTATGCTCAAAACTCATAACTGAACGCTTCCTCATACAGACCAAAGACACACAAGACACACAAGACACAGAAGACACAACAGACCCAATACCTAGAGGTTCAAGGTATGGATCCCAAAAAAATTAGCAGCAGGGATCCGATCCCTGCACCACCTCCCGGCAGGCCAAGAGCTGATCGGTGATTTCCATCCAAGCAGACACGGCCACCCTAAAGGCAGCTCGACCCTGATCGGTTAGGGCATAGACCTTACGTTCTCGCCCTGACACCACCTGCGTTTCGGAGGTGAGATAGCCCCCTTCTTCGTAGTCTCGCAAAACTGGATAGATCGTGCCTTCAGTTGGCGAACAACACCCTTGCGTGAGCCGTTCCACCTCGCGGGCGATATCGTAGCCGTGCATGGGCTGAATGTGCAGCACCCGCAAGATGAAAAACTTAGACAAGCTCATTTTGATGGTGCCGTTCCAGTAGGCCCGACTTAGATAATCTAGGGATCCCTTGCCTTGGGATCCTTGGGTGGAGATAGAAGAATCAGTCACAATTACCTTTCTGCACAATTACCTTTCTGGATGTTGGCTATACTAATCCATTGAGCCTCTAGGCATCAAGGGGCAATCTACAGTCGTCGCAGGGCTTCTGCTCGGATTGCGGCCAGATCTCGTTCCAGTTGAGCGCGAAAGAGGCGGGCAAAGACTCCCCTCGGCACCGATTCTGCGGCTGCGGTTGCTTCGTAAGAGAGCAGTACCTGATTGTGAAAAGGTCGATCCAAGAGCCAGCGGCCCGATAATTGGGTCAGGGTGTCTCCTGCCAGCAGATCAAATCTCAGCACAGAGACCGGATCCTCTGTCATCTGCAACTGGGCCATGCTGGGAATCTGGGCCAAAAAGACTTGTGTAACATTACGCACTTCCATCTTGACTTGGGATCCTTGGCGTTCGAGCACTTGGCTGGAGCGCAATCCCGGCATAAAGTCCATCAGCCGGTCATAGTCGGTCAGCACCCCCCAGACCACTGAGGCTGGAGCTGGAATCAAAATCTGCCCCGCAAATTGATTGAGACGGGTCGTATCCTGAGACGACTGCACCCACGGATCCCCATTGCGCAGCTTCTCTAAATCCAGGGTTGACCGATCCAGAGCTGAATTGGCTAACGCGGGAGTGCAGAGCATCCCCAACATCACAAACCCAATCATTGCCCCACGTTTTATCCTCCTCGCGATCCCCACCATTGTTGTCAACTCCGAAGCATCAAAACTTAACTCTAGCCATCCTGACCCAAAAGCGAAACAACTTTGGGATCCGATGGCGTTACTTCGATGTATTTTTCAGGCTTGAGGGTGATGGGCAGGAAGATCAGGCCAGTATTATCAACTCAGGGCTAACTCAGGGCTAGCTCAGGGCTAGCTCAGGGTTGATGTATTCAAGGCTGCTATCAGGAGGATTTGGAG
>CAZODP010000007.1:39068-40600 GCA_964578595.1 uncultured bacterium | reverse complement strand
CTCAGGGTTGATGTATTCAAGGCTGCTATCAGGAGGATTTGGAGACCGTTGAGTAAAGCTGAGTAAAGCTGTCACAATAGGACTACTCTTTCGCTAGCTTTAGGAGTCCCCCATCCTTGAGTGCTATCCGATTTGAGCAGGTGTCGCTGCGCTTTCCGAGAGCCAGCCAGCCTGCTGTCAACCGCTGCACCTTTGAGATTGAGCGGGGACATTTGGTGGTGTTGTTGGGGCCATCCGGCTGTGGCAAAACCACGCTGCTCAAAATGGTGAACCGCCTCTACGAACCCAGCGAAGGATCCATCTATCTGGATGGGATCGATATTCGGCAGTTGCGCAAAACCACTCTGCGGCAGCAGATCGGCTATGTGATCCAGCAATCAGGGCTGTTCCCTCACATGACTGTGGCCCAAAATATCGGGGTCGTGCCGCGTCTATTGGGCTGGAAAAAGCCCCGCATCGACGAGCGCATCGATCAACTTTTGACCCTGATTCAGTTGCGACCAGAGGAGTTTCGGGATCGCTATCCAGCTCAGCTCTCCGGTGGACAACAGCAACGCATTGGATTGGCCCGCGCCCTAGCCGGGGATCCGGCGGTGATGTTGATGGATGAGCCATTTGGGGCCATTGATGCCATCACCCGTGCCGATTTGCAGGCCGAAATGCTGCGGTTGCAGCGGCAATTGCAAAAAACCATTTTGTTTGTCTCCCACGATGTGGAGGAGGCTTTGCGTCTAGCGGATCGGATCTTGATTTTGCGACAGGGGCAGATTGTCCAGTACGACACCCCCTTTAAGGTGCTGACTCAACCATCGGATCCCTTTGTTCAGGAACTGATGGGAGCAGAGGATATGGTGCGGCAGCTTAGCCTATTGCGGGTGGAAAGTGTCATGACGGATCTGCCCCACAACTATGCCCAGAATGGGGATCCCACCATTGAGCGGCACGATAATCTCAGGCAGGCTCTGTCTCTACTGCTCAAAACAGGGGCAGGTGCTCTAACGGTGATCGACGGCGGATCCGCTGTGGGGGTGCTGACCCTGCAACACATTCGTGATTCAGCCAGTGCTCAGGTCAGTGCTTGACTGGGATCCATCCGTCTGTTGATCCATTAGCCCATTCATCCAGAGCAATCTCAAGAAAGTATAGCAATCTCAAGAATGGCACCGACTACAGCACTGCCACCTTCTTTCCTCGACATAGATCGTCTCAGCGTTACTCAAGATGTTTTGCCTTCGGATCCAATTATGGCTGTGCTCCAAGGCTCGCTTGCTCACCAGGTCAACGTCTCTCCCGACCAGATCCTGCAGTTCTTGACGCATCTGAGCTAGAGCCATCAAACCGTGTTGAGCCTCTGGAGAAAAGGACACCAGGAAGTCCACATCGCTGCTGGAGCTGAAGTCATCTCGCAAGACTGATCCGAACAGAGCTAGCTCAGAGACTTGCCAGCGGCGGCAGAAGTCCTGGGTCTGAGGTTCCGAGAGTTCGATGGGAAGAACTGGTTTCATCAGGATTAGCTTACAGCGTTTTCCACT
>CAZODP010000007.1:36840-38968 GCA_964578595.1 uncultured bacterium | reverse complement strand
TGTCACCAGGATCCCCTTTTGGGGAGGCAATAGCAGCTCTGGCACCCGTTCCCCCACAGCCAGAGGGATAGGGGTTTGAAGAGATGGAGCACTCATGACACAGGATCCAACGTCAGTCGTCCCCAGGGTATCCTCTGCCGCGGCATAGATCAGCAGGCTGATAGAGCCTTTAGACCCTGAGGCCCAAAAAAGCATGAATCGTATTGGCTAGAGCTTCTTTCTCCTGGATCCCGGCGGTTTTGTGCTTGAACAGTTCAATTTTGGGTTGATTTAAGACTATCAAGCTGACCCCAAACACCGGATCCCCATCTGAATCAGTACTTTCTTCGATCACCACTTTGCGGATATCTCGCAGTTGATATTCAATCACTTTATTTTGTAATGCTGAAACAGTTCGCACGCGCAAAGTACCCCGAATCTTGTCAAATTCAAACCAAGAAAATGAGATCACAAAAAGCCAAATAAAAAGCCCTGAGACCAAAAAAACACCGCCAAAAAGCGTCATCAGCAGCCGCTGATCCTGCTGGATCCTGAGATTGGGCTGGGCCGGATGATCCACAAACTGATTGATCTGGCTCACAGCCTGCCGATGAAAGCCATAGTTGCTGGTGGCCACATTGAGCTGACGGGTGCCAGAACTAGACTGGATCAGCACCGCGTAGGTACTCGCTTCATCTCCCCAGTTTTCTTGGAGCTGCGCCCCCTGCAATACCCCTAATTCAGACCGCCGGGATCCCCACAACTGTTTTTCTTCAAGGGTACAGACCGGTGGCTCTGGGGAGAGGCGGCTACAGCTCAAAACCGCCAACTTGCCTCGAGAGATCACAAACGACCCGGATCCCACAAACGCCAGTCCAAATAAGAAAATCCCCACCAAAGCCCCGGAAGAATAGGAATTGATAGCCAGTACAGATGATGTTTGCTGAGTGATCTTCATGGCAGCTCACGATAAGGGTTACTTTAAGTATTCCCCAGCTCGGATCCCAAACTGAGTGACAAAAATTAAGTCACAATAGACCTATTGAGTCTTTAGCTGTTGTCTGCACTATGCCTCCCCGCTGGCCTCGCCGCCCCACCCGACAGGATCCTGCTTTTCGCCGCTTGGATGATCGATTTACCTTTGGTGCCCATCTGGCGATTTTTTTGACTGTCGGATCCGGGCTGACTTTTTTCGATCAGTTGTTTCAGGCCCATTGGGGGTGGTTGCAACCCTTGGGGGGCTGGTGGGGCGTCATCGTCGGGATCCATGCCCTGATCGTGTTGGTGATCCTCCGCTATGACATCCCCCAATCGGAGGCTGAGATCACCCAATTGCCCCCAGATGTTGAGCCGTAGATTTACCTCAGATCCACCCCAGCGATGACCCAAACCAGTCTTCAAACTCAGCTTCATCCCATGATTGGCCGCCTAGCGGATCGGATCATAGGGATCTGGTCAGCCCAACCCCAGTTGGATCCCTATGATCTGCCAGCGGATCTGGGTTATGTGGAGGGCCGCCTAGAGGGTGAAAAGCTGGTGATCGAGAATCGCTGTTTTCAGACCCCCCACTTTCGCAAGATGCACCTGGAACTGGCCCGGGCCGGATCCAATCTCGATATTCTTCACTGTGTGATGTTTCCCCGGATCCACTACAGCTTGCCCGTGTTTGGCTGCGATATTGTGGCGGGTCGAGGCCAGATCAGCGCAGCCATCGTCGATCTATCCCCTGTGACCGGGATCCCGATGGGTTATCGATCCACGCTTGAGGCCCTGCAAGCCAAAACGTCCCAGTTTGATCAACCTCGCCCCCTGCCAGACTGGGGATCCATCTTTTCGCCCTACTGTCTTTTTATCCGGCCCGCCAACCCCGATGAAGAGCAGCTTTTTGTGGAACTGGTGGCAGATTATCTCACCCTCCATTGCCAACAGGCCCAGATCGCTCAGCCAGAGTCTGATCTCGATCCCGTGTTTGTGGGTCAGGCCAACTATTGCAAGCACCAACAACAAAATGACCGGACTCGGCGAGTGCTAGAGAAGGCCTTTGGATCCGAATGGGCCGAACGATATTTGACTACTGTCTTGTTTGATCTGCCCCCGCACCCTCAAGATTCGGTCTGAACGATCCTGAGGTTGTGGTTTTTGATCTTGG
>CAZODP010000007.1:27242-36740 GCA_964578595.1 uncultured bacterium | reverse complement strand
ATCGGGGGCCTTTGGATCGGGATTGGGTGCATCAGGATTTAGGGTCAAGGGCTAAGCTGGCCTTAAACTCCCAAATCTGAGCCAGTTCAGAACTATTGATAAACCCCAATTGCCAGAAAATCATTTCAAGTGGTCCGCAGAGTTGTCGCTGCAACTTGAGAGCCAAAGCCAATTGCTGAGGCTGCAACAAGCCACGCTGCTCCACAAAGTGGTACAACTGCTCGTCAGAGGGGCTGAGAGACTGGATCAAAAGGGGCATAACAGAAGAAGACATGACTCAGATTGGCATCGGGTAACCTATACTACCCTACCGGCAAGGCACCCTAACCGTTCTCCCGAAAAAAGTGAAGAACTTTGTGGTAAAACGCAAGGATCTCTTAATACTTTGGGCTGGGTCAGTGCGGCTCAGCGCAATCGGATCCGACCGGGGAAGACCACTGTATTCTAGTTAGGTGTGGCGGATGAACCTAGTATCGGGTCTCAGGGAGATTCTGGCCTATCGATAGTCTGTAGTCTGTGCCGATAAGGGGATATTCCATGACCAACAGTAGCAACGAATCTACCAGCACTGCTCAGCAACTGATCCCTCGGCAAGAATTGTGGTGGATGGTGCGAGATCAACTGCGCTCCCTTTTGGCCCAAGAAGATTATCAAGGGGCTAAGTCTTTGCTGCAGCCAGTGCAGGCTCCTGATATTGCAGAAGCAATTGGCGGCCTGCCCGAAAAGCTCCAAGCCATAGCCTTTCGGCTGCTCTCTAAAGATGAGGCGGCAGAGGTATTTGAGTATCTGGATTCTAATGTGCAGCAATCCCTCTTGGAGGAGTTCAAAAGCCAAGAAATCTTGGATCTAGTCGAGCAGATGTCGCCGGATGATCGGGCACGATTGTTTGACGAATTGCCCGCCAGTGTGGTGCAACGGCTGCTCAGCCAGATCAGCCCACAGGAGCGACAGGCCACAGCTTTGTTGCTGGGCTACAAGCCGGATACTGCCGGACGGATCATGACCCCGGAATATGTGGCCCTCAAAGAGACCTGGACCGTCAGCGAGGCCCTGGAACGGATCCGGGTGCTAGCCCGCGTGAGTGAAACTATTTATACTCTCTATATCACGGATCCCTCCCGTCACTTGACTGGGATCCTGTCATTGCGAGATCTGGTGATTGCAGAACCAGTCCAGCCGATCAGCGACATCATGACCCGCGAGGTGGTCTCAGTTCATACGGATACTGACCAAGAGGAAGTGGCCCGGATCATTCAACGCTATGACTTTTTGGCTCTCCCGGTGGTGGATACAGAGCAGCGATTGGTGGGTATTGTTACCGTCGATGATGTCTTGGATGTGGTGGAACGGGAGACCACTGAAGATATTTATACCTTGAGTGGTCTGGAATCCGGCGGCGAGAGCTATTTTCAGAGCAGTATTTTTTCAGCAGCTCGCAAGCGGGTGGTCTGGCTCTTTGTCCTGTTGTTGGCCAGTACGTTCACCAGCACCATTATCGCGGGCCAAGAGGAAGTCCTGGCAGAAGTGGTGGCATTGGCAGCCTTTATTCCGCTGCTGATCGACACCGGCGGTAATGTGGGGGCGCAATCCTCAACTGTGGTGATCCGAGGTCTGAGTACCGATGAAATTCAGCTCAGCGGTGCCCCGTGGGTGATTTTGCGGGAGGCGATCACCGGGGTTGTGCTAGGGGGGATGCTCTGTCTGGCGGCAACAGGATGGTCGTATGTGTTGCGGCGGGATCTAGGGGTCAGCTTGGTGGTGGGGGTCAGCTTGCTCTTGATCAGTATCTTGGCCACCTTTACGGGCACGGCTCTGCCCTTCCTGTTTCGCTCCCTCAAACTGGATCCAGCTCTGATGTCGGCTCCTTTTATCACCACAGTGGTGGATGTGCTGGGAATCTTGATCTACTTCATTGTGGCCCGTATGATCTTGGGTCTCTAAAATCGAAGGTCTCTAAAATTGGATCCATTGGCGTTCGGGTCACTTGGCCCAAACTCAAGGATCCCCCAGTTAGGGTTCTAACCATTAGGGTTCTAACCAAGGGATCCCTATGATTCTGGTTGCTATTGCCAAATTGCCAAGCGGATTCACGCATTAGCAGATCCAGCACCCGCTTCGGCGGTTTCTTTTTCCTTAGCAGCTTTGGCAGCCCGCATTTCAGCTAAGATGTCCTCCGGCGTTTGGCCCGCCCGCTGGGATCCCTTGGGCAAATCATGGGGATCCATCACCCCCTTGGGCAGATAGGCAAACTCCCGCAGAGGAATAACCGCAGGATCCTCGGTGACTTTGTAGGGGAGCCGCCCCATCGCCACATGGTTGTAGTTGAGTTCATGGCGGTCAAAGGCAGCCAATTCGTAATCTTCGGTCACTGACAGGCAATTGGTGGGACAAAATTCCACACAGTTGGCGCAAAAAATGCAGACCCCAAAATCAATGCTGTAGCTGTAGAGTTCCTTCTTTTTTAGCTCCGGATTAAAAGCCCAATCCACCACTGGCAAGTCAATCGGACAGACCCGCACACAGACTTCGCAAGAGATGCACTTATCAAACTCAAAGTGGATCCGGCCCCGAAATCGCTCGGAGGGAATCAGTTTTTCGTAAGGGTATTGCACGGTCACAGGACGGCGGCCCATGTGGCTAAATACCACCCCAAACCCTTGGCCAATGTATTTGGCAGAGCTGACCGCATCACTGACGTAATCGCCAACTTTTTTAAGAAAACTCATGATTGATCCTCCTGATGTTCGTAAATTGTGAGTCAGTCATTGCTACTGCGTAATTTTTGCTAGCTTCGGCCTTGATTTAGCCCCCAAATGCCGCCGGGAAGACCAGCTTCAAACCAGCCGTCAAAAGTAGGTTAACAAACGAAATTGGCAACAAAAACTTCCAGCCCAGATCCAGCAATTGGTCAATGCGGACGCGGGGCAAAGTCCACCGGATTGTAATAGCGATAAAGATAAACACAAAGGCCTTGATCAGGGTCATGACAATGCCCAAAGCTGCCGCAATCACCTGAAAAGCCGGATTGGTGACCGATACATTGAGCAGATCCGCCAAGGTTTCCACCGGCACCACAAAGGACCAGCCCCCCAAATAGAGCACCGAGGCCAACAAAGCCCCCAGCAACAAATTGGCATAGGATCCCAGAAAGAATAGGGCAAACTTCATGCCAGAGTATTCGGTCTGATAACCCGCCACTAACTCTTCTTCGGCCTCCGGCAAATCAAACGGGATCCGCTCCGTTTCCGCCAGGGCAGAGATCAAGAAAATCACAAAGCCAATCGGCTGCCGCCAGACATTCCAGGAGAGCAGTCCCAGGCCCTGCTGCTGCTCCACAATGCTGATGGTGTCAAGGCCATTACTCATCAGCACCACCGCCAAAATCGACAGAGCCAACGGCAACTCGTAGCTGATCGATTGAGCTGTTGCCCGCAAGCCCCCCAGCAGGGAGTACTTATTGTTGGAGGCATAACCGGCCATCAACAGGCCAATCGGCTGAATACTAGAGGTGGCTATCAAAAAAAACACTCCAATCGCCAGATTAGAGATCATCATATTCTGGCCAAAAGGCACCACCAGATAGCACAAAAACACCGGCAAAAACACCAACACCGGCCCTAACGTGAACAAAATCGGATCCGAAAACGCGGGCTGAATATCCTCTTTGGTCAAGAGCTTGAGGCCATCCGCCAACGGCAACAGGATCCCGTGGGGACCAGCCATATTGGGGCCAACCCGCTGTTGGGCCGCCGCTGAGATCTTGCGCTCCAGCCAGGTCAGCACCATCACCCCCAGCGTGGCCGCGATGATCAACAACAGCATCGGCAGCGGCATCCAGAGCAGATGGGCCAGATCGGCACCTAATCCTGAGTTGATCAGAGCTTGCTCTACAGAGGTTTTGAGGTCGATTCCTGCATTCATGATGATTTTGCCCTGTGGTCGTGCCTGGTGTGTGCTAGGTCTGCTGGATCTGTTGAACCCGTTGTGGATCCCCATCCTTGGGCAGTGCCCTCAGCTTTACAGATCCTTCTTTATTTTTCTATATTTTTCCCCTTTTCTCCAGCCTAATGGCGAAATCACCTCCGGATCCAGCTCAGCAGGTGTTATCAACCCCAAATCCAGCTCTTAGGATAGAGATCCTGGTTACAGGCTGCACATTCTAAGGATCCGGCTATGTCTTTGCCCCTCGTCGCTATCGTGGGTCGCCCTAATGTGGGTAAGTCCACCCTGGTCAACCGCTTGGCGGGGGAGCGGGCGGCGATTGTGTTTGACCAGCCGGGGGTGACACGGGATCGGCTCTATCGAGAGGCGGAGTGGAATGGCCGTCGCTTTCGGGTGGTGGATACAGGCGGCTTGATTTTTAACGACGACACCGAATTTTTGCCCCATATCCGCGAACAGGCCCTGTATGCGATGGCAGAGGCGCAGGCGGTGATCTTTGTGGTGGATGGCATTGAAGGCTCTACGGCTGCTGATGCAGAGATCGCGGACTGGCTGCGCCGACACTCTTTGCCGGTGGTCTTGGCCGTGAACAAGTGCGAGTCCGAGCAGATGGGCCTGGCCCAAGCAGCCCAATTTTGGGATCTGGGCCTCAATGAGCCGATTCCCTGCTCCGGCATCCACGGCAATGGGGTGGCTGAGGTTTTGGATCAGATCATGCCCCACCTGCCCGAAAGCCCAGAGGATCCGACTGAAGAGATTTGCATCTCGATTGTGGGTCGGCCCAATGTGGGCAAGTCCAGCCTACTCAATCGCCTGGTGGGGGATGAGCGGGCCATTGTCAGCCCTGTGGCGGGCACCACCCGTGATGCTCTGGATAGCCTGCTGACCCGAGGGGAGCGCACCTACCGCCTGATCGATACCGCCGGGATCCGCCGCAAAACCCGGATCGACTATGGGGTGGAGTTTTTTAGCATCAATCGGGCCTTTAAGGCCATCGAGCGATCCGATGTGGTGCTGCTGGTGATCGATGCCGTCGAGGGGGTGACCGAGCAGGATCAAAAATTGGCAGGCCGGATTGAGGATGAGGGCCGGGCCTGCATTGTGGTGGTCAACAAGTGGGATGCCATCGAAAAAGACACCTACACCATTAATGAATACACTCATGAAGTTAAAAATAAACTCTATTTTGTGGAATGGGCACCCCTGATGTTTATCTCCGCCATAACGGGCCAACGGGTGCCCAAGATTTTTGACCTTGTGGATCAAGTGATCCAGAATCACCGTCGCCGGATCTCCACCGCTGTGGTCAACGAGGTTTTACAGGATGCCCTCAGTTGGCAGTCACCCCCCACCAGCAAACAGGGCAAGCAAGGCCGGATCTACTACGCCACCCAGACTTCGATCTCGCCACCCACCTATGTATTTTTTGTCAATGAGCCAGAGCTGATCAAAACCAACTATCGCCGCTATCTCGAAAAGCAATTCCGGGCTAGCCTTGACTTTACCGGCACCCCGATCCGGCAAATCTGGCGGGGCAAAACCGAGCGTGCCACTGAGCGCACCGCCCAGAAGCGAGAGATCAAAGAGGCTCAGCGAGAAGGCCGGGATCCGGATCCGGTTTTGGCAGCACATCCGACTCGTCCCAGTGGCGGGATCCAGATGATCGACCTCGACGACTTTGATCTAGACTTGGATTTCAACAAGGATGATTTTGGGGATCTGGAATAAAGCATTGACAGGGATCCTGGTTTTGTCCTAGGTTTGTTATCCGAGCAACTAAAATAGTGAAACAAGTAAACTTGGCTCACTTGGGCGAGTGGCGAAACTGGTAGACGCACCACACTCAAAATGTGGCGGGAGACCGTGTCGGTTCGAATCCGACCTTGCCCATATTGACTATTTGTTTACTATTTGCTGTCGTACTAGACCTGTCTCGGCTTGAGGCAGGGTGAATTTGCCAATCTCTCCACCGCCCACCAGGGGAAAGTGGTAGAAAAATGATAGTAACTCCTAGACCCTTCTGACCCAGGGTTTCAGGCATCCACCCACTGAAGGCCATAAAATTCATAGCCATTTCAATTCAGACTGGGACACTGCACTCATGTTCAATACTCGGATAGAGACAGGGCGTTATGGAGTGTCCCTACCGCCTGAGCCAACATCTCTTGGATAGGCTCGCAGAAAGGAATCTGTCTCTGGATTGGGTCATGGAAACGATTGAAAACCCGGCCCTTTTGGAGCCGGATCCCCAGGATCCCACTCTACAACTAGCATTTCGAGCGATTCCCTCACTGGATGGCAGAGTCATGAGGGTTGTTTACAATTGGACTACGGATCCCTGGACATTAGTAACAGCCCATCTGGATCGAAGCAAAAGAGGCAAGCTATGAAGCAATTTAGCTATGACGCTGAGGTAGATGCTGCCTACATTCGCTTGACGGATGAACTCATCGAAGAGACAGATACCCTAGACTCTGGCTTCATCGTGGACTACGACCAGCTCAATCGGCCTGTGGGGATTGAGGTGTTGGGGGCAAGTCGGCTGTTGCCCAACATCTTGGGATTGCCTGAATCAGAAGCAGCCCGACAATTGGTAGAACTCTCAGGGATCCTCACCCCACATTCTATTCAACTCTCCAGACTCTATTCTCCGCCCTCCACAAGGGGAAAGTGGTAGAAAAATGGTAGAAACTCCTGGACGCTTCTGACATTGGATCCCATTGCTGAAAAATGGCTACCCGATCTAGCGGTTATGGAGCGTCTAGGGGCAGCCATAGCTGCATTGGCTCAGCCGGGAGCAGTCTTACTTTTGGCAGGAGAACTGGGCAGCGGCAAGACCACCCTCACCCAAGCCATCGCTCGGGGCCTGGGGATCCTAGATCCTGTTACTAGCCCCACTTTTATCTTGATGCAACGCTATGACGAGGGTCGGATCCCGTTGATCCATGCCGATCTCTATCGCCTCAGCCAGGCGGATCCCGATGAGCTGGAGTTGTGGGATCCGGATTCCTTGAGTGTGATTGAGTGGCCGGATCGCCTCCAAACCCTTCCCCAACAGTGGCTGCAATTGGAGCTTTTGATCCTGCCCGATCAAAGTCGCAGGGTTCAAGCCTCAGGGGTGGGATGGTTTTGGCAGCGGGTCAAAAACGAGTTTGAGAGGATTGGCTAGACCTCTCGCCGCGCCTCCAGAGCACGGGCTAGGGTCACCTCATCGGCATATTCCAGATCGGATCCCATCGGTAGCCCAAAAGCCAGGTGTGTGATCTTGAGCTGGGGCTGCAATTGCCGCAGATACTCGGTCACCACGTGGATGGTCACCTCACCCTCGACGCTAGGGCTGATGGCAAAGATCACCTCAGCAGGCTTGTCTTTGGCCACACGGCTAACCAATTGACGAATATGCAACTGATCGGCCCCGATGCCATTCATGGGAGAGATCACCCCCCCCAAGACGTGATAGCGGCCCTTGTACTCGCGGGTGCGTTCGATGGCGATCAGATCTCGTGAATCGGGCAGTACACAGAGTAAGGATGGATCCCGCTTAGGGGAGCGACAAATCTCACAGGGATCCTCGGCGGACCAATGAAAGCAGACGGAGCAGTGTTTGACGGTTTGTTTAGCCTCCAATAGAGCCTGGGCCAGAGCCTCAATCTCAGCCTCCGGACGATTGATCAAATGCAGAGCCAGCCGCTGGGCCGTTTTGGATCCGATCCCCGGTAGCCGCTGCAACTCCTCAATCAGCCGGGCCAAAGGGCGGGTATACATCACACCCGCTCCATCACGCTGAGACCTGAACCCTTCTCTATGCTCAATGCCAAAGACTCTATTTATTTCCGCTTGTGATTTCTATTTGCCTTCCACTTGCCTATACTTCCACTTGCCTATAGAGGTGTAGGAAAAGCCAATGCTGGATCCTAGCCCCCCAGCCCTAGCCCTGGCAGACTGATATCACCCGTCAGAGCCTCCATCCGCTCCCGCATGATCTCAGAAGAGGAGTAATAGGCGGTCTTCATGGCCTCCAACATCAATTCCTGCAGTTCTTCGGGGGACTTGGAGAGTGCCTCTGGGCTGAGTTCCACTTTGCGAGGTTCTTGGTTGCCGCTGACCGTGACTTTAACCAAGCCATCAGCCGCTTCGCCTACCACTTCCATGGCCTCCAGTTCAGCCTGCAGCTTTTGGGCACCGTCCCGCACCTGCTGGGCTTTTTTGAGTGCTTCTTGGATTTTGCCGAATGGCCCAAAGCCTCTTGACATGGGGATCCCTCTCGTTACGAGCCTACATTATCACTGATCTAAGTCACGATCCAGGTCACTGTACGTCACCCAGTCCTTAATCCTGAGCATTGCGCCGGGGAAACTTGTCAATCCGGGCACTGCCATAGAATACCACTTTGTGATCTCGCACCCGCACCTGATCAATTCGCAATTGGGTGCCGTCCAGCGCAAAAGTATCCAGATCCAGGATCCGATTGATGTGATCCACCAGGGCTTGGGCTACTTCCGGCTCAGCATCCCCAAACACCACCTGCTCAAATCGGACACAATGACGATCCTTGACCTCCACCAAGGCCGAAAAATCCAGCGGCTGCCACTCCTGCTGCCCCTTGACCTCAGCCTGGATCCGCAGTCGCCCATCGTTGGTGATCGAGACTTTGACATCCCGCAGTTGTAAGGGCTGCTCCATGATCAGCAGCTTTTGCATCTGCCGCATCACAAACGGCGTATTAAATGAAACACTGAGATCCTCTTCCGTCAACACCACCCGCATTCGGGATTGGGTCGGCTGCCGCAGCTTGACCTTACCCCGAAAAATCTCGCTGAAGTCAATGGCAACAGCCTGGGAAAACAGCTCTAGTCCTGCGATCCGCAGCCCGTTGTACATCTGTAGCCCCTGCGCGATCAGATCGAATCCATCGATACTGCCCTGCAAGAGCTTGGTCACCGGCTCCGCCCGCACCTGGGCTTCAATGTGATCCGACTTGCGAAATAAGGCCGCAATCGCCGCACTGACCACTCGGCTGACGAATTGATCGCCCCCCTGACCCTGAAACGGTAATCCTGATAGCAAGGTTGAATTCATTCCCTAGGATTAAGTGCCGATAGCCTTCATCATAGCCGAATGTTAAGAAACGTTTCGCCTAAATTTGCTCGCTTCCCGATTGCACCAAGGGATCATAGGTCAAAATGCAGCTTGATGTCGGTGTACTTGGGGGATCCTCCCAATTTAACAGTGGTGGGCTTGAGGGATCCCAAGGGTTCAGGCAGAGAGGATCCAGAGGCCGACCGCTCCAGATAGAAGACCTGATCGCCACGGTGCCACAGCTCTGGCTCTGGCATCAAAAAAGCTCGATAGGAGTCTGCCTGGCTGGGCCACTGCATCCGTTGCGGGCGCAATAACAAGAGCGGCAAACACTGATCCGCCTCGATGCGGGCTGTAAATTGATCCCGGATCCGATCAAAGGCCAGATCCCCCAACCCGGCATAGGCGGAGATGCCCCAGTCCATCGATTTCCAGTCCATCGATCCCAAGTTTGAGGGCGATCCCAAGTTTGAGGGC
>CAZODP010000007.1:14188-27142 GCA_964578595.1 uncultured bacterium | reverse complement strand
CATCGATTTCCAGTCCATCGATCCCAAGTTTGAGGGCGATCCCAAGTTTGAGGGCGATCCCAAGCTTGAGGGCAAAAACCGACTGGATTTGAGACCCAGATCCGCCATCATCGGCAGGGTCAAACTCCGCAATTGCGCCGAAGCCGAGTCCAAATACTCCGCCCAACGCTGGATCTGATCAAAGGAATTTTTGAGGGGGCGGATCCCTTCTGAGGCGGGCATATTGGGCAGCAGCGAAGTCCAGACGGTGGCGGAGGCAAACAGCTTGATGCTCAGCTCAGCGATAGCCCAATTCACCTGCGGGTTGAGGGTCATGATGATCAGGGTATCGGCATGTTCGATATCCGCCTGTAGCAACACTGATTCTGACAGGATCTCGTCAGGCCGCAACTCCATTTCCATCAGCTCTGGCAGCGAGGGGCGACGGAGGTCTGGCTTTGGATCCGGTTCCAACTCATCCTGACTGGGATCCTCTCGGCTGATATCCTCCAGCACTGGATCGAGACTGAACTTGGGGATCTCCGGATCCTGACTGTCGATCAGGGGGTGAGGGGAGGAGCCATTGCTCTGGGGTGAAAAGCCACTGTCCGGAGTAGAGGGGGCTGGGATCCCAGGAGACGGGGCTGGCTCTTCGGCAGAAGTCTGGCTGGAGAGCAACGAAACCAACTGCACCGACTGTCCCTGGGAGCGCAAGAGCTTGGCCAATCGCTGGGTCAGGGGATGATCCCCAATGATCACCATGCCTGTTCCCTGCTCCAGTTGCAGCCACCGGGCCACCCACGCCGCCGTCAGCCCCTGAATCGAAACGGTCATGGCAATGGTCAAAAACACCAGCGACTTGAGGGCATCCCCCCCGGTGATCCCCCGCTCCGTCAACAAGATCGCAAACAACGAGGCCACTGATGCCGCCACGATCCCGCGCGGGGCCACCCAGGCCACAAACAGCTTTTGCCGCCAGTTGAGATCGCTTTTCCAGGTGCAGATCCACACACTCAGGGGACGCACCCCAACCATCAACACCGCCACCGTTGCCACGGATCCCCAGCCCAAGGCCACCACCGCCTTGATCGAAAGGCTAGCGGTCAGCAAAATAAACAGCACTGAGATGGCCAAGACCACAAGCTGTCCATGAAACTGCCGCACACTGCGCTCCGCAATCGCCGCCCGCTGCCGCATCACCAGCCCCGCCAACACCACCGCCATCAGCCCCGACTCCGACAGCAGGCTCTGGGCCAGCACAAACACCCCCAAGGCCGCCGCCAGTACCACCGAATTGCGCAATTCTTCGGTCAGATACTGCCGTGACCACAACAAAAACATCCCCATCAGCCAACCGGCCACCGCCCCGATCGCCGCCCCCACCAACAGCCGTTCCCCCAGCTGCTCGGCAGCACCGACCAAATCCGTCTGCCCCGATGACACCACCTGCAACACCACCACCGCCAAGATCGCCCCAATCGGATCGATCAAAACCCCTTCCCCTTCTAGGAGGGTACTCACCGATGATTCCAACCTGACCCGCTTCAGAATTGGATTGATCACCGTCGGGCCAGTCACCACCACCATCGATCCATACAAAAAGGCCAGGGGCCAGGGAAATTCACTCAGGTAATGCGCCGCCACCGCTGCCCCCATCAGAGTGATCGCAGCTCCAATGGTGACCAAATTGCGCAAACTGCGGGACACCTGGCTCAACTGCTGGATCCTCAGATTGAGTCCTCCCTCAAATAGGATCAAGGCCACCGCCAGTGACACCAGCACCTCAAGGCCAACCCCTAAGGTTTGGGGCTGTAGCAGACGGAGGCCATCTGTGCCCAACAGGATCCCAAACAGCAACAGAAACACGATCCCCGGCACCTTGAGGAACGTGGCGATCACCTGCGCCCCAATTCCTGCCACCAGAGCCAGTGTGATCAAGATGGTGAAATCAAACGAATGCTCCATGAGCCGTTTTTAGCCTCTCTCACATCCAAAACATCCACAGGGATCCTGTGGCTAACGCTTAGGTGGCATCCACCCCAATGGGCATCGGTCGCAGGGATATCACAAAGGATCCAGGGGTGTGATGGGGGTCATCAGTGGGCTTTGGGGGCAGGCATCGACGGGATTGACCAACAAAAATCCAACAAAAATCAATGAGTGGGAGAGGGATTGCAGCAAAAACCAGGCCATCGACTGATTGATCCGATTGATATGGCTACCTCCCGTTGACAATAGAGAAGTTGCATGGGATCTCAGCAGCCACTTCCTTTCGATCAGGTTAGCTCATTCATCAGGCCCCCTCAACCGCACTGATGGGCTGAGTTATTTCTGAAATAATGCCCCTGCCAGTGACAGAATCTTACTCCCAATCTTAAAAAAACGAGTCCGTGATCAAATTCTTGCTGACGATAACTAGAGTCGGTTATAGTGTGGTGCTGACTTGTTGATAACCCCTAAGGAGACGCTCGGATCAGGTGGTAATGTCAAAGCCCTGATTCCATCAACCTGGGATCACAAAAGCTGTTGACAACCTGTACGGCGACACGATTTATGACCTACGCAATCCTCGAAATTGGTGGCAAGCAACTTTGGGCTGAGCCAGGACGCTTCTACGATGTGGAGCGAATGGAGGCCGAACCGGGCACGGTGATGGAGTTGCCAGAGGTGCTGCTGATCAACCATGACGGTACTGTCACGTTGGGCCATCCACGGGTGGAAGGGGCCACAGTGCGGGTGCAGGTGCTCGAACACCGCAAAGCCCGCAAGGTCATCGTCTACAAGATGCAGCCCAAAAAGAAAACCCGCAAAAAAAATGGCCATCGCCAGCTTCAGACTCGTCTTTTGATTGAAGCCATCAGTCTCAATGGATCCCCCTTGGCCGAAGCCTTGCAGTGGCGACCCTCCCAGCTAGAGGTGGAAGTGGTGGATACTGAGGATAGCCCAGTTACCCAAGCTGACATTACCCAAGCTGACAATGGGCAAGGTACCCCAGCGATGGTGGAGTCCACACCTGTTGAGGCAACTGCAGCAGCGGAGACCGTCTCAACCGAAGCATAAGATTACATAAGGCTATATGAGATAAGGCTACATGAGATAAGGCTACACAAGACTAGAGGCATGGCTGATTGAGACTAATCTTGCTCAAGGTCTAGCCCCAGTTCCACTCGGATCCTCTAAAAATCGACCCGTCCCATCAGCAATTGAGAGCAGCAGATCATGGCACACAAAAAAGGAACAGGCAGTACCCGTAACGGTCGTGACTCCAATGCCAAACGGCTGGGGGTCAAGCGCTATGGGGGTCAATTGGTCAAATCTGGCAATATCTTGGTGCGGCAGCGGGGTACCAAGATTCACCCCGGCACCAATGTCCGCATCGGCAGTGATGACACCCTGTTTGCGGTGGCCGAAGGGATCGTCAAGTTTGAACGGTTTGGCAAAACTCGGCAGCGGGTCAGCGTCTACCCCATCGACGTGGTGGTGCCCACTGAATCCTCGCTTGCTCCGGAGCTGGCTGCAATCACCGCTAGCCCAACGGTTGAGCCTGAAGTCACGGATGCTCCCGCCGCCACGGGCCAAGACTAGGATCCCCATCGAACTTGGCTCCTCAACCCACTGCTGTAACGGATAGGTATCTTTGATGTATACAATCGAACTCATCCTCAGAGGCAATCCCGCCCCCCTTGGGATCCAAAAAAAAGAGGAGGAGGAGGCGCGGCAAGTGTTTGAGCGGGTGGTTGAGGGGATCCAAACGGGGGATCCCAAGAGTTTGGAGTTGACCTGCGATCGTACAGGCCGTCGCCTGCTGGTGCTCGTGACTGAATTGACAGCAGTTCAGTTGACCCCCAAGTCTGGATCCGCAGGACCAGGTGCTTCACGACCGGGATTTTTGGCTCAGTCCTAGGGATCGGCTATGTCTTTGTCCCCGATCCCCCTCACCGCCGCCATTGATATCGACCATCTCACCTACGGCTGGCCGGGTCAGGATCCGGTGTTGAAGGATTGCTCGCTGCGGATCCCGCGTGGGCAGCTTTGGATGCTGTTGGGGCCTAATGGCAGTGGCAAGTCAACCCTGGTGCAACTGATGGCGGGGGTGGCCCGGTGGCCGAGTCAGGGTGGTGATATCGCCGGGATCCCGAACTATTCCCATCATCTGGATCCGCACAATCGGGGTCAGTTGCGGGTGATGCCACCGATTGGGGTGGTGTTTCAAAACCCAGATCATCAGTTGGTGATGCCGACGGTGGGGGCGGATGTGGCTTTTGGGTTGGCAACGGAGCCGATCCCTCTGCTGGATATTCGCTGGCGGGTGGAGGATGCCCTCTCTAAGGTGGGTTTGCTGGAGATGCTGCGTCGCCCCATCCACAGTCTCAGTGGGGGTCAAAAGCAACGGGTGGCGGTGGCTGGTGCGTTGGCCCGCCGCTGTCAAGTGTTGCTGTTGGATGAGCCGACGGCCCTGTTGGATCCCCAGAGTCAGCGGGAGTTGATCGCTCAAGTGCGCCAGTTGGTGGATCGGGAGGGATTGACGGTGTTGTGGATTACCCATCGACTGGAGGAGCTGGACTGGGCCGATGGGGCCGTACTCCTGGCGGAAGGCCAGATCAGGGCGCAGGGATCCCCGGCTGAGGTGAGGCGGGCGTTGGTGCAGTTTTTGCGGATGCCGCAATAATTTACGGAATAATCTGATAATTTATTTCTCAGGCTCAAATTCAGGCTCACGGATCTGGTGGCGGCGCAAATAGCTGGTCAGGGTGTTGTGCAGCAGCATGGTGACGGTCATGGGGCCAACGCCTCCCGGCACAGGGGTTAAGGATCCGGCCACCGGGCGCACTGACTCAAAATCCACATCCCCCACCAACCTGCTGTCCCCCTCAGGGGTGACGAGGCGGTTGATACCCACGTCAATCACCGCAGCCCCTGGCTTGACCATGGCAGCGGTCACCAACTGAGGTTTGCCAACGGCCACCACCAAAATATCGGCACTGCGGGCAACCGCCGCCAGATCTGGGGTGCGGGAGTGGGCCATCACCACGGTGGCATTGGCTTCTAGCAACATCAGGGCAATGGGTTTGCCCACCAAAATACTGCGCCCAATCACCACTGCCCGCTGTCCGGCTGGGTCGACCTGAGCATCTGCCAAAATCTTCATCACCCCGTAGGGGGTACAACTGCGGATCCCTGTCTCTCCTCGCACCAGACGGCCCAAATTGACGGGATGGAGACCATCGGCATCCTTATCGGGATCAATGGCCAAGAGGGCTTGGGTGGCATCAAGGTGATCGGGTAAGGGCAGTTGCACCAGGATTCCATCCACACGGGGATCCTGATTCAGGTCTTGGATGGTGCCGATCAGGGTATCGAGGCTGATATCTGTAGGAAAGTGTTGCCCAAAGGAGGCAATCCCCACCCGTTGACAGGCTCGTTCTTTGTTGCGGACATAGGCGGCACTAGGGGGATGATCCCCCACCATCAAAACCGCCAGACCCGGTGGACGCCCCACCTGAGAGGCCAGCCGCCCCACCGTGACTTGCATCTGGGCTTGCATTCGTTGGGCCAAAGCCTTGCCATCCAGAAGGGCTGCTGTCATGGGATCGTTCTCAAGCAATTCCTGATTGATCATGCCCCAGAGTGGTCACTTCCGATAGTTGGGGGCTAGTTGGGGGCCATCAGTCGGCCCTGAGCTGGATCCAAATCTGAGAAGATGGGGGTGAAACCGTTCGGCAACAGTAGGCAGCAGTAAAGGATCCGGGATGGCTCGTCTTTCGGTGGAGTTGCAGTCCTATTTTGAGGGGGAGACGTGCCCAGAGCAGGTCAATGTTAGGGATCTGCTGGCTTTGGCGGGGGAGCGAACCTTTGGGTTTGGTTTTGTGGTGTTGGCGTTACCCTCAGCCTTGCCGCTACCGGCTCCGGGGTATTCCATCCCGTTTGGGGCCGGGATCCTGCTGTTGTCGCTGCAATTGGTGGCGGGGCGGTCGAGTTTGTGGCTGCCAGCTTTTGTGGGCAATCGACAGTTGCGATGTGAGCAGATGCGCAGTTGGCTCCGCAAAGGGATCCCGTGGCTAGAGCGGATCGAAAAACTCTCCCGTCCCCGCTGGGCCAGCCTGGGAGATACCCGGCTGAGTAGCCTGGTCAGTGGTCTCTGGATCAGTCTGATGGCAGTTTTTATGCTGATCCCGATTCCCGGCACCAACACCCTGCCTGCTATGGCCATTTTTGTAACAGGATTTGGCCTCTCCGAAAAAGACGGGCTGATCACCCTCTTGGGCTGGATCCTCTGTGGATTAGCCAGTGGGGCGGTGCTATTGGTGATGGCAGCCTACTTTTGGGGGGGCATGACCCTGACAGAGTGGATCCAGAGCCGTTAGCCGGATCCCTAGGATTTGGGGGCCAGTTGCTTGGGACAGGCCCGTTGAATGTGAATCTCGCTCAGATCAGGCATCACCATCAGAGCTTTTTGGGGGTCGATGAAGGACTCACAGACCGATTCCAAGATTTGCTCCCCCACTAGCGACAGCGGCATATCCACCGTTGTGGCGGGATCACTGTTGGGATCAATCAATCGACCCTCAACCGGCGGCGGCGGTGGCAAAACGACCTCTGGATTGGCCTGAGTGGCGGAGGTATTGATCTCAAGCTGCAGCTCTTGGGCCGCCGCCGTCCACCCAAATTCGATCCCCATCAGCACAGCTAACACTCCAATCGTCAGGATCCGGTCAGTATTGGCCTGATCAGCTTTGATAGCAGTAGGTCTAGGGTTAGGTTTCATAGTCGTAAGGCCGAGTGAGTTCAGAAGAAATCTTGGGTGGGTTCTACTGGGTTTGTCATGGCATGACAGAGGATCCTACTTCTTCCCGATTTAACACCCTATTTGATGGGATTTAAGGGGGCTGGGCTTCTATTTTTAAGATGTTTTTGAAAAGAAACGCCTTGAGCAGGACTCGAACCTGCAACCATCGACTTAGAAGGTCGGTGCTCTATCCATTGAGCTATCAAGGCCGAAGCCTTACACAGTAGCATCTTGGGGCGTTGGATATGTGTCTAGGCTCGATAACGGCAACCCAATTCTAACCTTTAGATAGGTGGGCTAGATAGGTGGGCCAAGCGTCAGGTGAGCCAAGAAACGTGAGCCGACACCACCCGCCAACCTTGCGGCAATCGTCGCCAAAACTGGCTTTGCCTGCCCTGCCGAGGGATCCCATCCAGCTTGCGCTCAAACTCCACCGTCACCGAGCCGGTATCAAATCCAAAGGTAACCACCTGGCACTTGAGAATCGACCGCTCCAGATGAGCAGGTGAGCGGCTGTTGCGAAAGGCTCTAATTTGGGAGGATCCATACAGATTTTCGCTGACCCCAAACCGCACCACATGGTCACTCTCCCAAAACAGCTCGGTCATGGTCTCCACATCGTTGTTGACCAGGGCTTGCTCGTAGCGGTGATAGACCGCCGTCAGCTCCGCCACCACATCGGGATGGTTGATAGCCTCAGGATCGAGCCGATCAGAGTCAGAAGCGTCAGGAGTAGCCATGAGGGTTTGAAGACTGTTTGGTGTGAAGACTATTTGGGTCAGTATTTCAGTATCATCCTGGGCCGGTGATCCTGGGCCAATGTCCTGGGCCAATATAGGTCTAATCTGAGGGCGGAGGAAATGCTTTTATCATGGCCTGGATCCCGGCTTGAAGGCGTTCAGAGGCTTCAGGATCCAAGCGCATCTCCGTGTCTACAAAGGTGATCTGGGTGCTGAGCAGAAAGATTCCCTTCAGGATCTGGGTCGCCCCCATCACCGTCAATAGAGGTTTGAGGCCATAGTCAATCGCCAGCAGGTGAGCAATCGTCCCCCCAGTGGCTATGGGCAGGATCGTCTTGCCCACAAAAGCATCTTGATCGAGCAAGTCCAGCAGAGCCTTGAGGATCCCGGTATAGGTGGCTTTGTAGACCGGAGTGGAGATCACCACCCCCTCAGCCGCCGCAACTTTGGCCTGAATGGCTTGCAGGGCTTGGCTCTGAAAATTGCCAAACACCAGATCCTCAGGGGGTAGATCCTGCACCGCAACCGACTCGAAGCTGTGCCCCTGAGCTTGTAGCCGCTCCCCCACATAGGCTAGAACCGCCGCCGACCGCGACTTGGGGGTGGGGCTACCTGAAATCAAGACAATTTTTGACATAAAATGCAACAGCAGGATTTCCGGCTGTTTCCCGAATGCTTCCTAGTGTCAACATTGTAAAGCAATTGAAACCGTTAATTCTGATACCTTACCTTGAGTGGCCCTGGTTTTGTTTCAAAAAAGCCCTTGATCCGGCAAAGAGCAGTAACTTATCGAACATTTCCAGGGGGGTTCACAGTCGAGCTTCCGGAGGGCGTAGTTCTAACACGGATGCTTCGGGCACCAGATAATCGGATCCATCGGCATACCGCCAATCCACCATCACCCCCCGGCCATCCCGCAGCGCAGTGCGACCCACCCAGGCCCCCATCGTGGCCTGATGATCGATGGCTCGAAAGGTCAAGATCCCGGTGGGGGAGTCAAACTCTATCCCCCGTGTGGCCTCAATCAGAGCCTCAGGATCCTCAGATCCGGCCCGCTCTAGGGCAGCGGCAATGGCTTTGAAGGTGTTGTAGCCCACAATGGATCCCAAGCGGGGGTAATCCTCGAACCGGGCCTGATAAGCCTCCAAAAAGCGGTTGTGTTCAGGCGTATCGATGTCGTACCAGGGATAGCCAGTTACAATCCAACCCTGGGGGGCTTCATCATTGAGGGGATCCAGGTATTCGGGTTCGCCGGTCAACAGGCTGACCACTGACCGATTTTGAAACAGGCCACGGGTGGTGCCCTCCCGCACAAACTGGATCAGATCGGATCCAAAGGTGACATTAAAAATGGCATCCGGGTTGCCCCGCTCCAGAGCTTGCACCGTGGATCCGGCATCGATTTGGTTTAGGGCTGGGTATTGCTCGGCCACCCACTCCACGTCGGGTCGTCGGGCTGAGAGCAGAGATTTGAACGCTGCCACCGCTGAGGTGCCGTATTCATAATTGGGGGCAACAATGGCCCAGCGCACCGCCTCCAATTGGGCGGATTCCTCCACCAGCATCGCGGCTTGCATTGAGGTGCTAGGGCGCAGCCGAAAGGTGTAGCGATTGCCTTGTTCAAGGGTGAGGGTATCGCTGAGGGGTTCTGCCGCCATAAAGTAAATCTGGTTTTGGCGGGCAAAGTCTGCCACCGCCAGCCCCACATTGGACAAAAAGGTTCCTGCTAAAATCTGGACCCCCTCACGGCCCACCAGCTCATTGGCCGCCCGCAAGGCATCGGCTGGACTGCCATTGTCATCTCGTGAGATCACCCGCAGCGGTCGCCCCCCCAAAACGCCACCGGCCTGGTTGATCTGCTCCACCGCCAACTGCCATCCCTGTCGATAGGGGATCGTAAACGCCGGGATCCCAGAGTAGCTGTTGATCTCGCCAATTTTGATCTCACCCGTTTGAGCTGAGCCAGCATTTTGAGGACGGGCAATGCTCTGGAGGCCCAAAACCCCCACTGACCCGGCTAGACCAGCGGATCCCGCTAGCAGTTGACGACGGGTGATGGGACGGAACGACAGGGGCATCACAGGATCCAAATGGAGTATTGGTTAAATCTACCATAATTCAAGGTCGCCCTCAAGGTCAGCCGGATCGACGGTGATTGGACTTGTTTCTGAGGTGGACTTCCTTTTAGGCATCCCAGAGCTGGGGTTGAATGGGGGGCAAAGGGTAGGATCCCTCGTAGCCCAGATGCTTGAGGGCAGCAGCGGTCACCACTCGGCCTCGGGCTGTCCGTTGCAGATAGCCAATCTGGAGCAAATACGGCTCATAAACTTCTTCAATGGTTTGGGCGTCTTCTCCGGTTACTGCCGCCATCGTATCCAGCCCCACCGGCCCCCCCGAAAAATGCTCCACCATCATGGTCAAGAGCTTGCGATCGGTCCAATCGAGACCCATCGGATCCACATTAAATAGTTCTAGGGCAGTGGTGGCTACCGCCTCGTCGATCTGGCCATCCGCCCGCACCTGGGCATAATCACGCACCTGCTTAAGCAATCGATTGGCCAAACGTGGAGTTCCCCGGGAGCGGCGGGCAATCTCTTTGGATCCGGCTTGATCAATCGGAGTATCCAAGAGCTGGGCCGTTCGCTGTACGATTTGCATCAGTTCTTCTGGCTCATAAAACCGCAGCCGCTGCACATGGCCAAACCGATCCCGCAGCGGTGAGGTCAAGGCCCCCACTCGTGTGGTAGCCCCCACCAAGGTAAATCGCTCTAGGGGCACCGAAGTCATGCGAGCGGAACGCCCTTTGCCGATGGTGATATCCAGCCGATAGTCTTCCATGGCCGGATAGAGCAACTCCTCCGTCACTTTGGGCAGGCGGTGGATCTCGTCAATAAACAAAATATCTCCCCGTTGGAGCCGCACCAGATAGCCCGCAATATCGCGGGGGCTTTCCAGGGCCGGAGCGGTGGTCATATAAAACCGGGATCCCATCTCAGCCGCCAGAGCCGCCGCCACCGTGGTTTTGCCCAATCCCGGCGGGCCATAAAACAGCAGATGATCCAGCGGTTCTTGGCGAGACTGGGCCGCAGCGATGGCAATCGCCAACACCTGCTTGAGTTCGGTTTGCCCGATGTACTCCGCCAGGGTGCGAGGGCGCAACGATTCCTCTTGAGGAGCCGATTCTAGGGATCCCGCCTGAGGGTTCAGCAGCTTGGGATCCGGCGCCGGATCCGGACGGGGGGAGGATTGCGCTCCGGTTTTGGAGGACTGAATAGCCATTAAATCTAATGCTAGTAAAGATCAAGCCAGTGAGAATGCTTTAGAAAAAATCAGTCAATAAACCTCAGTCAATGAGCTGAGTTAGGCGTTGCTGATTCTGGATATGGTCTCGTGGGTGAACTCCTTGCAGGCTCATACAAAAGTTACCGAATTCATGCCACTGTTCAGCAACGCCCTGAGTTACATCTTCTATCTTGTGCTTTTGTGTGTTTTTGGTTTTTGCGGCTCTGTTCTCCAGTTTAGTGGGTGGATCCTTGGGGGCAATCTGCTAGCGTCTGGAGGCGTGTGGTTTGCAAAGACGAGATTATGACGTTGCCTGCGCTCTACGACTTTCAAAAACGATTGTTGGCCCAGGTGGATCACCATTGGCGGGAGGGCTATCGACGGCTGTTGCTCTATGCCCCCACGGGGGCTGGCAAAACGTTGATGGCGGTTCACCTGATGCAGCAGCGGATCCAGATGGGCCAAACGTGTCTGTTTGTGGTGCGTCATCAGCCCCTGGTGGATCAAACGTTGGCTCATATCCACAAACTGGGCCAGCGGGCCGGGGTGATCAAAGCGGGCTATGCCTGGGATCCTGTCCATCCGATTCAGATCGCCAGCTTGCAGACCCTCAATCGGCGGCGGTATTGGCCCCAGGCGGATTGGATCCTGCTGGATGAGGCCCATGGCTGTCCGGCGGCCCAGTATGACAGCGTGTTTATGCGCTACGACGGGGCCACCTTTTTGGGATTGACCGCCACCCCATTGGTGCTCAATCGGCGGCGTCCCCTCGACTCTCGATTTGAAACCCTTGTGGCCAGCCCCCAGGTCGCGGATTTGATTGCAGCGGGATATCTGGTGCCGCCCGTGGTCTTTGCCCATCCCCCCGACAGCCTCGACACCCGCACCATCCGGATCCTGGGGGGAGATTACGACCGGCATGAGCTGGCCCTCAAGTGCAATACCCCCGCCATGGTCAATGCCCTGGTGCAGGAATGGCAACAGCGGGCTGAGGGGCGTCGCACCTTGGCGTTTGCGGTGGATCGGCTCCATGCCCAGGCCATTGCCAGCGGGTTTCAAACCATCGGGATCCCGGCAGAAGCTCTGGATGGCAATACGTCTGAACCCAAACGGCGACAGATCTATGGGCGACTGCGGCGGGGCGAGACCCTGATCCTGGCCAGTTGCGGGGTGCTGAGTGAGGGATTTGATCAGCCCAGTGTGAGTGCCTTGTTATTGGCCCGTCCCACCCGCAGTCGAGTGCTTTACTTACAACAGGTGGGGCGCGGGTTACGTCCGGATCCCGCCACCGCCAAAACCAATTGCATCATTCTGGATCAGGCGGGCAATAGCTGGCGACTGGGGCTGCCCACCGATCCCTTGGTGCTGAGCTTGGAGGCTGAATCCGCCACCCGTGAGGGATCCGCCCCCCTCAAACGCTGCCCCGACTGCACAGCGATTGTGCCCTTAGCCACCCGCCTTTGCCCAGTGTGTGAACACCCCTTCGTCTGTGACTGGCGGATGGAATTGCTGGATAGTCTTGAACCCCACGCCACCCAAGCGGTGGATCCGCAAGTGGTGGAGCTGATGCTGGCCCTCAAGCGCAAGCAAGAAACCAGCGGCTATCGGATCGGCTGGGTGGCCTTCGCCTTTTTGAAACAGCACAAGCGCCCCACCTTGCCCGAATTGCAACTCTTGGCGCAGGTCTTGGGCTACGAACCGGGTTGGGCCTGGTATCGCTGGCGGCAACTCAAAGCCGGATCCTCCCGCTCCCGTTAAGTTCTGGCTCAAGGCTGGTCTCAATCGGATACAACTCTGAACAGCACCCCCGCGGATCCCGGTCATGTCAGATTTTCAGACCTCTCAAGATAGTTGTGCCAAAGACCTCAAAATCAGGCTGGCCCAGATGGTGAGCCAGCATGGCCCGGATCCACTGCTCTATGCCCTCTCGGAGCTGGCTTGGGAACGCAGTCAACCCGGTCTACCCCAATCCGGCCAATGGCGACGGATCTTTATGGCCATGCAGGAGGTGTTGGTGGCCAGCCAGTCCGGGGATGACCCCCTACAATAAAGGCATCAAGACGACGCCTGAATCGATCCGAAGCAGGTTTGCCCCAACCGTCAGTTATTAGCCGTCAGTTGTTAGCCGTCAGTTATTAGTAGACAAATACAGCCGATGAACAGCCC
>CAZODP010000007.1:0-14088 GCA_964578595.1 uncultured bacterium | reverse complement strand
CCGTCAGTTGTTAGCCGTCAGTTATTAGTAGACAAATACAGCCGATGAACAGCCCCTTGATCCGATCAGCCTCCTCCAATCAAGCCCCACTCCGGACGGTCTGGAACCACTGGGGATGCCGATTACCCCGCCTACTAGGGATCTTGATCTGTCTGATCTGGGCTGTGACACTGGCAATGCCGGCCCATGCCGTGCTCAACGACGACCGTTATGACGGCAATATCTTTGCGCTCTATGGATCCAATGGCGGCATTATCCCGGCTCGCACCACCCTCGAAAAGTCAATTCAGCAGGGGATCCCGGCGGTTGTGGTGTTCTATATCGACGACAGCTCCGATTGCAAGCAATATGCCCCTGTGATCGCCAGCCTGCAAATTCGCTACGGTATGGGGGTCAATTTTTTGGTCTACAACGTCGATGCCCTGGATCTGGATGTGACGAATTTGGATGCAACGGCAGATCCCACCAACCCCGCCCGTCTCTACAGCGGCCAAGTTCCCCAGACCCTACTCTTTGACCGCCAAGGGGAGGTGATCTATCAATCCATCGGCAACCGGCCTATCGATGAGCTGGAAAATCCGATCCGCGCCCTCTTTGATCTGGATCCTGTCGCCAACGATCCTACCCCGCAACAATTTAACGAGGTTCAAACCGGCTACAAGCTCAACCCCAGCCAGCGAGCACCCCAACTCAAGCAGCCCCAGGTACAGCTCAATCAGTCGCAGCCTGATATCCCCAATCCTGAAGGGTAGAAGGGAGGCTACCGATGGATCCTTCTCCCCCCTCATCCTCTGGCCTCAACGCTGCCGCTCTCCAGGCCTTTGAGCAGCAACTACAGCAATTGCAAGCCCGTGCTGCCGACCTCAAAACCTGGACTGATCTGGAGCAGATTCCACCCACCCAGTGGGCTGAGATGCAAACCCAGCTCCAAGAGCTAGAAGATCGAATGCAGGGGTATCTACTGGCGGTGGTTGAGGAGATCAATCAGCCCCCTGCGGCCTTTTGGCAAGCGGTCAGATTTGGCGGTCTGGGCATCCTACTGGGGATCCTGCTGCAAAAATGGCTAGGCTGACCCAGCTCCAGCTTCAAACTCCAGTGTCACAGGTCTAGGCCCTAACGCTGGACAGGCTTGCCAAGGAACTGAACAGTTGGAGACCACAAAAGGTTCCACCAGATTTGGGCCAGAAAGCCTCCGTTAGGGTCTTGCATCCGTTATTCAAGAGAGTAACCTAGCGATAGGTGAATCTTTGCTTTCGTTTCTAGTCCTTGACAGAGTTGTCAACGTTTCTCATGCGCCAGCCTATCCGTCTTCTACTGAGCTTGCTCCCTCTGTTGGCCCTGGTCTCCCCGCTGGGAGGATCCTTGTGTGCGGCCAGTGGTGATACTCCTTATGACCGAGGGGTGCAATTATTAGCCTCTCGCCGCTATCAAGAAGCTCTGGATGCGTTGACCCAGGCGATTCAAAATAACCCTCGCTTTGCCCTGGCCTATAGCAGCCGTTGTGCCGCTTACCTGGCTGTAGGGGATGGCCGCTCTGCTGCTGCCGACTGTGATCAAGCTCTATTGCTGGATCCCAATCTGGCCCAGGCCTATGTCAACCGGGGTAACCTGCGCATCGCGACAGGAGACATCCGAGGGGCTTCTTTGGATGCCGAGCAAGCTCTGCTGGTGGATCCTGTCAATCCCGGTGGCTTTAACCTCTTTGGAGAAGTGGCCCTGCTGCAGCGAGAG
This sequence comes from uncultured bacterium, assembly GCA_964578595.1. Classification (GTDB taxonomy): domain Bacteria; phylum Cyanobacteriota; class Cyanobacteriia; order Thermostichales; family Thermostichaceae; genus JAAUUM01. Next base: position 12,357 of record CAZODP010000007.1, on the reverse strand, counting down.
TATCGTGTCGCCCTCAATGATCTCAACAAAGCTTTGCGTCTGGATCCCGATTTTGTCCGGGCTTATGTCAATCGGGCCAATGTCCAGATCAACCTGGGCAACGAAAGTGCCGCCGCCCAAGACTACACCCAAGCCGTCCGCCGGGACAGCACGGTGAGGGTGCCCCCTTCCCTTCAAGACTTGGTTAGCAGCCGGATCCTGCTGATCGGTGAGGGCAACCTCGATCGAGGTGAATTGCAAGCGGCTCTGGCGGAGTTTAATCTGGCCCTTCAGGTCAACCCCAACTCTGCAGGTGCTCTCAGTGGTCGCGGATTGGTGTTTCAAGCGCAGGGGCGAACCCAGGCGGCGATTGAGGCTTTTGAACGCGCCCTTGCCATCAATCCCCAAAACATTGTGGCTCGCGAAGCCCTCGAAGAGCTGCGTCCCCCTACCCCCACCCCTGCTCCAGTGGCAGCTCAGCCCGAATCTGAGTTAGAAGCTGAGTTTCTCAATGCCCTCAGCGCCGAATTGCTCCAATTGGAAGCGGGTGGCATTATCCCACTTGAGCTAGAACCGGCCCGCCAGGTCTCGATGGCCCGTCAAGCCTGCAATGCCTTGGGTCAAGGCCAATCTGACCGAGCCACCGTCCGCGCTCAAGTGGCCGCCCGCCACCTCGGATCCCAGTTTGATCCTCAAGATCCCCAGTCTAGTCGGACTGTTGACGTTGTGATTGATACCGGGGTCAGCACCCTTTGCCCTCGCTTTGAAGGAACGATTTAAAGATCCCGGCCAGCTTTGGATCCGATATCATAAAGGGTCTATGATCCTGGCTAGTGCTGGGGCGTTGGCCGAGTGGTTTAGGCAGCAAACTCATAATTTGCCTCACACAGGTTCGATCCCTGTACGCCCCATCCAGAAAATCCCCTCCAGATAAGGCTTTTAGCCTGGGATCCCTCAGAGAGAGCTTGACTCGTTCTGCCGTCTTTGGGCAGGTTTCAATCTATCAACCCCAAAAACGGATCCCCTAGCCGCCCCAAGGGATCCCTTTTGAGTTAGAGCCTTCTCAACTCTTTGCCCTCTGCACATGCTCCTCAAAAGCTGGATAATTCTCCAAGTCTTCTGAAGACTGTAAGGCAGGCATCTCCACCCAAGTCGCTTCCTTATGCAATTTATCAACATAGGCATAAAAAGCCTCTTGATCCTCTCGATGAGCCAATACATAGGCGTGTAGGTCCCGCTGACTCATTGCCTGAAAATCCCTCTGATTCATGTGACATATCTCCATTTCCCGCTGGGATAGATTTCAATGACGTTTTCTTCTCCGGCCAAGAAAAAGACGTTACCTGTGCGTTCGTCAACCCGAACAACATCAATCGGCAGGTACAACTTGCTAAACCAAACACACAAAATAAAGCATTGGGTTTTCTGTTCCGCAGTTGGAATCTCACCCTCGCCCATATCTATTTCCTCTTTAGCCCACTTAACCTGCCTCATCCACTCTATCAACCCCAAAAACGGGATCCCCCAGCTAAGCCAAGGGATCCCGTTTGAGTTAGAGCCTTAAGTCAAGACTGCTAGAGATACGTAAACTGTGAGGCCGTCGAGGCAATCAAGAAGGCAGCGTAGGTGAGAATGTACCCCACTGTAAAGTGAGCCAGACCCACCAAGCGACCCTGCACAATAGACATCGCCACCGGCTTATCGCGCCACTTGACCAACCGAGCCAAGGGAGTACGCTCGTGCGCCCACACCAAGGTTTCGATCAGCTCCTGCCAATAACCCCGCCAGGAGATCAGGAACATAAACCCAGTCGCCCAGACCAAGTGACCAAACAAGAACATCCAAGCCCAGACCGACAGATTATTCATGCCGTAGGGGTTGTAGCCATTGATCAACTGAGCCGAGTTAACCCAGAGATAGTCCCGCAGCCAGCCCATCAAATAGGTGGAGCTTTCGTTGAACTGTGCCGTGTTGCCGTTCCACACTCCCAACTGCTTCCAGTGCCAGTAGAAGGTGACCCAACCGATGGTGTTCAACATCCAGAACATGGCCAAGTAGAAGGAATCCCACGCAGAGATATCGCAGGTGCCGCCACGACCCGGGCCATCGCACGGGAAGCTGTAGCCAAAATCCTTCTTATCGGGCATCAGTTTGGATCCGCGTGCATCCAGCGCCCCTTTGACCAAGATCAAAGTCGTGGTGTGCAAGCCCAAAGCAATCGCATGGTGAACCAAAAAGTCCCCAGGCCCAATCGGCAGGAACAAGGATCCCTGCAGATTGTTGATCGCCTCTAACCAGCCAGGCAGCCATAGACCATTCGCAGCGGCTGATGCAGCACTGCCAGGATCCGCCAGCAAGACATCCATCCCGTAGATCATCTTGCCGTGAGAGGCTTGGATGAACTGAGCAAACACCGGCTCAATTAGAATTTGCTTCTCAGGCGTGCCAAAGGCCACCACCACATCGTTGTGGACATACAAGCCCAAGGTATGAAAGCCCAAGAACAGCGATACCCAGCTCAAGTGAGAGATGATGGCTTCTTTGTGATCCAGTACCCGAGCCAGCACGTTGCCTTTGTTAGCTTCCGGATCATAGTCCCGCACAAAGAAAATCGCCCCGTGAGCAAAGGCCCCCACCATCAAAAACCCAGCAATGTACTGGTGATGGGTGTAGAGAGCCGCCTCAGTGGTGGGATCCTGAGACATGAACACATAGGGATTGAGCGAGTACATGTGCTGAGCCACCAAGGAGGTGATCACCCCCAGAGATGCCAGCGCCAAGCCCAACTGAAAGTGCAGAGAGTTGTTGACGGTGTCGTAGAGGTTGTCATGGGGCAGATTGAACTGACCCTGAGTTTTGGCCCCAAACAAGCCGTCCTTAGCATCCAACATCTCGCGGATGCTGTGACCAATACCCCAGTTGGTGCGATACATATGACCCGCCACGATGAAGATCACCGCGATGGCCAAGTGGTGGTGGGCCATGTCCGTCAGCCACAAAGACTCGGTATTGGGATCAAAGCCACCCAAAAAGGTGAGAATTGCCGTACCAGCCCCCTCAGCCGTACCCCAAGCATGAGCTGCTGTATCAGGGTTTTCAGCATAGGCCCCCCAATTCAGGGTGAAAAAGGGAGCCAAGCCCGCCGGGTGGGGCAGCGTGGTTAGAAAGTTATCCCAACCCACATGCTGACCACGAGATTCGGGGATGGCCACATGCACCAAGTGACCGGTCCAAGCCAGAGAGCTAACCCCAAACAGACCCGCCAAGTGGTGGTTCAGCCGAGATTCAGCATTTTTGAACCAGCTCAAAGAGGGACGGAAACGAGGTTGCAAGTGCAGCCAACCGGCAAACAGGAAGGTCGCCGCCAGCAGCAACAAACCGACTGCACCGGCATACAGATCAGCGTTGGTGCGCAGACCGATGGTGTTGAACCAGTAATACAGACCAGAGAAGGCCGCATTGACCGGGCCGGATCCACCCTCTTGGGTGAAGGCCTCCACCGCCGGTTGGCCAAAATGGGGATCCCAGATGGCATGCGCGATGGGAATGACGCCCGAAGGGTTCGCCACCCATTGTTCGTAGTTGCCCTGCCAAGCAATGTGAAACACATTACCCGACGCCCACAAAAAGATGATCGCCAGATGGCCAAAGTGCGTTGCAAACAGCTTTTGATAAAGCCGTTCCTCCGTCATGCCATCGTGGGTTTCAAAGTCGTGTGCGGTGGCAATGCCATACCACAACCGACGCGTAGTGGGGTCGTTGGCAAGGTCTTGACTAAATTGCGGAAAACGAGTTGCTGTAGTCATGATTTTTTCAATCCTCCTTGCCTAACCGAGCGCGCCGAATCGTGCCAGGAAGAACGCCCATGTGGTGACGATTCCCCCCAACAGATAGTGAGCCACGCCCACAGCCCGACCCTGAATGATGCTCAAAGCGCGAGGCTGAATCGCTGGACCCAATTTCAACTTGTTGTGTGCCCAGACGATGGACTCGATCAACTCTTGCCAGTAGCCGCGACCGCTGAACAAGAACATCAAGCTAAACGCCCACACAAAGTGAGCACCCAAAAACAACAAGCCATAAGCAGATAACGACGAGCCATAGGAGTTGATCACTTGGACAGATTGTGCCCACAGATAATCTCTCAGCCAGCCGTTGATATTCAAGGCGCTGGTGGCAAAGTTGCCGCCGGTGATATGGCTGATGGTGCCATCCGCATCCACAGTGCCCCAAATGTCGCTCTGCATTTTCCAGGTGAAGTGGAAGATCACAATGGAGATGCAGTTGTACATCCAGAACAAGCCCAAGAACACATGATCCCAGCCGGAAACTTGGCAGGTGCCCCCACGACCCGGGCCATCGCAGGGGAAGCGGAAGCCCAACTTGCCCTTGTCAGGAATCAGGCGAGAAGAGCGGGCAAACAGCACCCCCTTCAGCAGGATCAAGACCGTGATGTGAATGGTCATGGCGTGGATATGATGCACCATGAAGTCCGCCGTGCCCAAAGCCATCGGCATCATGGAGACCTTGCCTCCCACTGCAATCACATCGCCGCCAAAGATGGGGCTGACACTGGCCTGTGCCAAAGGGGCACTAAAGCTGGTCACACCCGCATGGATGTTTTGGATCCATTGGGCAAAGATGGGCTGCAACTGAATGGCACTGTCCGAGAACATATCCTGTGGACGGCCCAAAGCCTGCATGGTGTCATTGTGGATGTAGAAGCCAAAGGCATGAAAGCCCAAGAACAGACACACCCAGTTGAGATGGCTGATGATGGCATCCCGATGGCGCAACACCCGGTCTAAGACGTTGTTGCGGTTCACCACTGGATCATAGTCCCGCACCAAGAAGATGGCCCCATGGGCTGCACCGCCCACAATGAAGAAGCCGCCCAACCACATATGGTGGGTAAACAGCGACACCTGGGTGGCATAGTCGATGCCCATATAGGGATAGGGGTTCATGGCATACATGTGCTGGGCCACGATCACACTGATGGATCCCACCATGGCCAGGTTGATGGCCAGTTGCGCATGCCAGGAGGTGGTTAGGGTCTCATACAGCCCCTTGTGACCTTCGCCGGTGAACGGCCCTTTATGAGCTTCAAGGATCTCCTTGATGCTGTGGCCAATACCCCAGTTGGTGCGGTACATGTGACCCGCCACAATGAACATCACCGCCAAAGCCAGGTGGTGGTGGGCCTGATCTGTCAGCCACAAAGCACCCGTTTGGGGATTGAGTCCGCCATTGAAGGTGAGAAAGTCTGAGTACTCCCCCCACTGCAACGTGACGAATGGATAGAGTTGCTTACCAAAGCTGGGGATAAACTCAGCCATATTTTGCCAGCTAAAGGCAAACTGATGCGGCAGAGGAATATCAGCAATGGTCTCAAGCACCTTACCTTTGTAGGTAATCGGATCCCCAGCCATGATGGCGTCCATCGCTTTGTTGATGGGGATCGCCACGTGAATCTGGTGTCCGGCCCAAGCCAAGGATCCTAAACCCAGCAGACCCGCCAGATGGTGGTTGAGCATGGACTCAACGTTTTGGAACCATTCCAGCTTGGGTGCCCGCTTGTGGTAGTGAAACCAGCCCGCAAACAGCATCAAACCGGCCATCACCAAGCCACCGATGGCGGTGCAGAGCAGTTGAAACTCGCTGGTGATCCCGGCGGCGCGCCAGAGATGGAAAAAGCCAGAGGTGATACGGATCCCCTCAAAGCCGCCCCCCATATCGCCATTCAGGATCTCTTGACCAAAGATCGGCCAGACCACTTGGGCACTGGGCTTGATATTGATCGGATCCGCTAGCCAGGAGGAATAGTTGGAGAACTGTGCTCCGTGGTAATACATCCCACTCAGCCACACAAACACAACGGCAAGGTGACCAAAGTGAGCCGAAAAGATTTTTCGAGAAACGTCTTCTAAATCGCTGGTATGACTATCAAAGTCATGAGCAAGAGCGTGGAGATTCCAGATCCAAGTCGTGGTTTTGGGGCCACGCGAGAGGCTGCGATCAAAATGACCCGGCTTGGCCCACTTCTCAAAGGAAGTTGGAACCGGATCGATATCGACCGAAACCTTGACCTTCGGCTCTCGCTCCTTTGGCGTAGTTGTCATCAAGAACTCCTCTCTTGCGACAAGGAACGAAACATCACCCTTCATTCTGTAGGCCAATGACAAGGATCCTTGCTCTGCCTCAACAATCGTTACGATCCGGTTGTGTTTGGCAACAGAAGAGATGCCAGAGCCAGATTTGCCCAGTCTGAAAGGACTTACAGGGCATTATAGGCCAGGGTTTTGGGCTGCTCAGGCTGTTCACAATACTTAAACTGAGGATCCCCTTGCCCCACCAGAGGTTGCGGCGATCGGGTGATTCCTTCCTGGATTAAATGTAAATATATGTAACGGATTTATGTCTCTAGCTGGACTGTTTTCCGGCTTTTTGTAACAGATTGCAAAGCGATTGGTGCCAGTTCTGATCCATCTGATTCAACCGTCTAATTTGAGAGAGAACCCAACTCAAGACTCAATTCAGGCGGCTGGCTGGACTGCTCAGCTTAGGAAGGCAGGATCCTTGAGGCACGCGATTGCAGTAGCAGCAGGCAGATGCTGGCCTAAGCGGATCCGGAGGTGAGGCTGGAAACGATGATTGTCTGAGCTTAGTTGAGTGGGGGATGTAAGGTAAGTGCCCCACTGGAGGCAATAAGGCCCTAGCACTGGGAAAATTGCCGCAACAAAAACTGGGCATAGCGGCCCCCCTGTGCCAGTAGGTGCTCATGATCGCCAGATTCCACAATCTCGCCTTTTTCAAGCACCAGGATCCGGTGAGCATCTCGAACCGTAGAGAGGCGATGAGCAATCACAAAGACCGTACAACTTTGCATCAACCGTTGCAGGGCTTCTTGCACCAGGGCTTCTGACTCGCTGTCGAGGGCGGAGGTGGCCTCATCCAGGATCAAAATTTTGGGCTGCAGCAACACTGCCCGAGCAATGGCAATCCGCTGGCGCTGGCCTCCAGACAGGTTGACCCCCCGCTCCCCCACCCAAGTGCTGTACTGACCGGGTAGGGCGGCGATAAAGTCGTGGGCATTGGCGATCCGGGCCGCTCGCTCCACAGCCGCTAAATCCACCGGATCCTGGCCATAGGCGATATTGCTGGCGATGGTGCCCGAAAACAGGATCACCTCCTGCGGCACAATGCCGATCTGCTGGCGCAAGCTTTGGAGCGTAACGGTCTTGATATCCACCCCGTCAATACGGATCCGCCCCTGGCCCGGATCATAAAAACGTGGGATCAGGCTGACCAAGGTGGATTTGCCGGCCCCAGAGGATCCCACCAGAGCAATGATCTCCCCAGGTTTGACATGCACAGTGATATTTTTCAAGACCGGCTGACCGGGTAGATAGGCAAAGCTGACCTGCTCAAAGGTGACGGATCCCTGCAAGGGAGGCAGAGGCTGGGCATCGGGGGCATCACAGACCTGCGGCTGCACCTGCAACAGCTCAAACACCCGATCGACTGAGGCTTCCCCCGCCTTCAGTTCGCTGTAGTTATTGGTGATCAGCACAATCGGATCAATCAGTAGGGCTAACCCCGCCACAAATCCCAAAAACTGTGTCCCTGTCAGCCGCCCCATGCTGATCTGCCAGCCCCCCAACAAAAACACCACCAACACACTGATGGCATAGAGAAACCCCACCACCGGATTTTGGATCGCCTTGACGTGCTCTGTCTGAAACCGGGCGGCTCGGTTGCGCTCTGCAATCGTCCCAAACCGCCGCTGCTCATAGCTCTCGGCAGCAAACGCCCGAATCAGATGGATCCCGTTAAAGGCCTCCGTCAGCAGCGAGGCCAGATCCGAGACCTGTTCTTGGCTTTGGCGCGACTGAGCCAGCAGCTTTTCCCCAAACCAACTGATCAAGATCCCCATCAGCGGAGCCACGATCAGGGTGGCCAGGGTCAAAGTACCATTCAGGTAGATCATGTAGCCCAGCACCGCCACAATGGTCAGCACACTGGGAATAAATTGATGAAAAAACTTATGCACCACTTCGCCAATTCGATCTAGATCCTCCGTCAGCCGATAGGTCAGATCCCCCGTCCGGTGGGCCGAAAAATAATCCAGATCCAGCCGCTGCAGATGGGCATAGACTTGACAGCGCAATTCCAGCACCACCTGTAATGCGGCTTTGGCCATCAGCGCATCCTGCCCATACTGAAAAAAACCCCGTACCAAAAACACCAGGATCCCAATCCAGGCCAAGCGCAGGATCCCGGTCAAGTCTCCCCCACTCACCGACCGGGCCAACTGCTCAATCAAAAACGCCAGCAGTGGCATGGTCAAGACAAATCCCACCGTGGATCCCAAAGCCACCGCAATCATCCCCAGATGGGGCCGCACATGAGGCAATAGTCGTCGATAAGCAGGGGCCAAACCCACAGCAGAGATATTGGTTCAAAAGGTCATCCCTCATCTTGACATTCTTTTCTCCGGGCTTTGCCTTCAGATCTCGGACTAAAGCACTCCTAGATCAAAACCAAAGTAAAGGCTGACGGAGGATCACACCCCATCAGCCTCACTTCAGTAATTCAAAATAGTGATTCAAAATAAGGATCCTAGACCCTAGTTCAGCTTCGGCACTCCGATGGTCTTTTCAGGGATCTGGGTGTATTCCGCCACAATGGCTCGAAACTCCTCTCCGTCCAAGGTCTCTCGCTCCACCAGCGTGTCCGCTAAGCGATCCAACAGAGCACGGTTGTCTAGCAAGATTGCCTTGGCCCGCTCATAGCACTCGGTCAAAATCTGCCGCACCTGCTTGTCGATCCGAGCGGCCACATCCTCCGAATACTCAGTCCGGTTCATCCAGCCGCCCCCCAAAAACACCTCTCGATTGGGGGGATCCAGCATCACAGGGCCGAGATCCGACATCCCAAACCGGGTCACCATATCCCGGACGCGACTGGTGTTTTGTTGCAGGTCATTGCTGGCCCCTGTGGTGATCTCGGCATAGCCAAAAACAATCTCTTCGGCAGCCCGACCGCCGTAGCCCACCACCACCATATCCAGCAGACGAGAGCGACTATCCAGGCCAAAGTCAATCTGCTCCTCATCTAGCAAGGGCTGAGCAAACCCGCCAATGCCGTTGGAGCGGGGGATAATCGTCACCTTATTGAGGGGATCCGCATTGGGCAACAGCGTAAACAGCAGCGCATGACCACACTCGTGATAGGCCCGCAGCCGCTTCTCTTTGCCATCCAACAACGGCGGTTTGGTCAAGCCAATCGAGATCCGGTCGATGGCGTCGTCAACATCTTGGTTGGTGATTGCCATCCGCTGCCGCCGGGCCGCCAAAATCGCCGACTCATTGAGCAAATTGGCCAAATCTGCTCCCGCAAACCCAGGGGTGCGACGGGCAATCGCCTCCAAGCTGACCTCATCAGAGAGCTTTTTGTCCCGGGCATGCACCCGCAAAATCTCGTAGCGTCCCTTGAAGGTGGGCCGATCCACCGTCACCTGCCGGTCAAAACGACCAGGCCGCAACAGTGCCGCATCCAGCACATCAGGCCGGTTGGTGGCCGCAATGATAATGATGCCAGAGTTGCCCTCAAAGCCATCCATCTCGGTCAAAAGCTGGTTCAGGGTCTGCTCCCGTTCATCGTTGCCACCGCCGATACCGGCCCCCCGCTGCCGACCGACGGCATCAATCTCATCGATAAAAATAATACAGGGAGCATTTTCCTTGGCTTTTTTAAACAGATCCCGCACCCGCGAGGCCCCCACCCCCACAAACATCTCCACAAACTCGGATCCAGACAGGCTAAAGAACGGCACCCCTGCTTCTCCCGCAATGGCCTTGGCCAAAAGGGTCTTGCCCGTTCCCGGTGGGCCAATCAGCAGCACCCCCTTGGGGATCTTGGCTCCCACAGCGGTAAATCGTTCTGGCTTCTTCAAAAAGGTGACCACCTCCTGCAGCTCCTCTTTGGCCTCTTCGATCCCGGCCACATCATCAAACTTGATGCCGGTCTTGGCCTCCATCTGAAAGCGGGCCTTAGACTTGCCAAAATTGAGGGCTTGCCCTGGGCCGCCGGCCCCGCCCCCTGCCCGCCGCAACAACAGGGCTGAGAGACCCACCAGCAGCAAAATTGGGATCAAAAAGTTTCCCACAATCGCCCAAAAGGCTCCGCCATTACGGCTTTCTATCACATTGATGTCGATGCCCTGCTGGGTCAGACGATCCACCAGTTGAGGCACAGTTGCTGGGATCAGATCCACTCGGTAAGTGGTTTCACGCCCCGTTTGATCATCGGTGGCCGTCACTTGAGCCACAGTGCTGGTGCTGTTGAGTTCCACCAAGGTGACGCGGTCTTGCTCGAGATAGCGCAAAAAGTCGCTGTAGTCCATCTGGGACGGGATCGCTGCCTGAGCTGGAGATCCAAGCCAGAGGCTGAGGCTCAGCATCAAAATGGCCAAAAGCCGAGCTAGACCAGAAGATGAGGGTTGGGATGGGTTCATAGGGTGGCCGAATAGTGGACAACAAAGTCAGTGCTTTTTACTTTAACAAACTTAATGGGTTTCTCACAAAAGCCTGAGGCACCCTTGCGGTTCAAAGCCAGATCCCAAAAGTCCCCAAATGATCCGAATCTCAGGGCCACTCGTGGGTGTTGCGGCTACAATTGGCGGCATCTTGGCCTCAGTTGGGCCTAAAGCGCGGATGTAATTGGGTGTTGTTGAGTGAAGTGTTTTTGAGGAGAGGGTTATGGGTCGCTGGGGCTTGAGCATTGGGTTAGGAGGAGTGGGGATCCTGTGGGCTGGGGTGATGGTCTCGCCAGGGTTTGGTTTTGGGGAGCCACGTTCGGTTCCAGACACATCCTTCTACTTTGATAATTTCAACTTTGATCGCTTTCCCTACGCCACCGTTGGGGCCGTGCTGTCTGGGGATACAGTGGCGGTGCAGATCGAAGGGGAAACCCATCTGCGTCTTGTTCGCTTGGCCGGGATCCAGGCTCCTGATGCGGTGGATGCTCCCTTTGATCAAGAAGCCGCCCAACTGTTGCGGGATCAGATCCTATTTCAGCAGGTCAAGCTGGAGGGGGACACGTTTTTCCGCAATGAAGACGGTACGGGGCCAGTTGAGGCTTACATTTGGCTGAATGGGAATCAGATGAATGCTGTGCTGGTGCGCAATGGCCTGGCTACGGTTCGACCCTACACCCACAACATCAAGTACAACAATCACTTTGTGGGGCTAGAGCAGCGGGCCCGTGAGGAAAATCTTGGCATCTGGTCATTGTAAAACATCTCACCCGATCCACTTGCTAACCACAAACGTCTTGACTGAAGCTACAATAGCGAAGCTCTGAACCCAGATAGGGATCCGGGCAGTTGCGGACGTGGCGGAATGGTAGACGCGCTAGATTTAGGTTCTAGTCTCGCGAGGGGTAAGAGTTCGAGTCTCTTCGTCCGCATCCTCATTTCTGATTTGGGTAGGGTCTGGTTTTGGCAGGGTTCTGATAGGGTAATCTTGGGCTACAGCTTTGCCTCTTGACTTGAAACCTGGCTCAACCCCATTGCCCCCGTTATTAACGCTGCCACCGAACACTATGGATACTAGTGATCTCCAAGCCTTCAAAGATCGGGTGGAACTGATCCGTCAGCGGCGTCCCGCTGTGGCCAAGCTGCTAGAAAAAGCTGACTTGGGTATGCTGCGGGTGGATGTCAATCAGGCTCTCGAAGAGATTGATGAGCTGATCGAAGAGTTTGACCAAGTCTTTAGTCCGGATCCCGAATAGCCTAAGTTTTTACCAGCCCCAGGTGCCCGCTCCACCCTTAAAGGGGCCAACAATGGCATGGGTGATCCAACCTCCATAAAAATCTCCGTCTTGGGCCTGCACCACTTCGTCATCCACCAGGCACCGATCCATCCGACTGGGATAAAAACACAGATAGCCCCGGATGGCAGCAAAAGCAGGGGTCGGATCCTCATAACTCCAGGCCACATCGCTATCGAGCCGTTCTCCAGACTTGAGTGACCAATAGCTGGCAACTCCTTTGAACTCGCACATTGTTTGGCGGCGGGAGGGTTGCAGCAGCGTTTGGTTGATATCACTGGGGGGGATGTAGTAGGTAGGAGGATGGCTGGTTTCTAGGATCCGGTAGGCCCCACGGGTATCGGCAATCACCTCTCCTGCCCAGATCACCTGCACATGGGCTGTACTGGGATCCAGTCGTGGCGGACGGGGATAGTCCCAGACAGATTCTTGGCCGGGTTGGGGTTCAATGCGCTGGATGGACATAACCGGTCTTGGGATCCTGCTGGAGAGCAATTTCAGGCTATCGCAGCCCCAGGATGGCGTTCAAGATCAGCGAGGATC
>CAZODP010000006.1:57842-65791 GCA_964578595.1 uncultured bacterium | reverse complement strand
AAGGAGGCTCAAAATACCGACTGACCCAACTGTTTTAGATCTAGGGCAAAGCCAGCGGTGACCCAGTAGACTGCCTCGGCATCGGATCCCACCTTTTGGGCCAGTAGTCCGATGCGGTCTCGAAAGAGTCGACCCGTCGCATAGGCTGGGACTAGACCGGATCCCACCTCTTCAGAGACCACAATCACCTGGCCAGCTAGGGATTTTAAGGCTGTCAAAAGTTGCTCTGTCCAATCGACCCAAGCCTGCGGATTGAGGTCTAAACCTGCCGCCACCCAGCCCCCCAGCGAGTCCACCAAATAACAGGCTTGAGGATGATTTTGGGATGATTTGGAGAGCAAAGGAGCCAACTCCAGCCCAGATTCTATCGTTTGCCACTGGGTCGGACGCCGCTGGATATGCTGCCGGATCCGCTCAGCCCATTCAGGATCCTGGTCTGGATCGGGCTTGGATCCGGTGGCAATATAGATCACAGGCAGGCCGGTTTGAACAGCACACTTTTCGGCAAATTGACTCTTTCCAGAACGGGATCCACCGGTAATTAAGATCATAAGTTCAAGGCCATAGGGCTTTCAACGGCAAGTCAAACCAGCCAAAAAACTGATCTACATACGGCAAAAGAACCGGATCCACATAATAAAAATTATCCCCCCGATCCGTAAACTCCCAAAAGTCCGCCTGAGTAGTACGCAATTCATTCCAGATCACCTGGAGGCGAGCGGGGGGTTCTCCTTTCATATCGTCATAGATTTGCCGAGCCAGAGGATCCTGATGTTCTTTGAGGTAATGGGCGGCTAGCTTGATTTGAGATTTGCGGATCCCGCGCAATGTGGCCTCCTGCTGCTCACTTTCAGGATCTTGGTCGATTTTCAGAAAAATGGTCAATAGATTTTGGCTCAGATCAGGTGTTTGCTCAGAACAAAGTTGCAGAAGAACACCCAGATCAAAGGCAAAGGTTTCGCATAAAAAAAGTAGGCCAGCTTTATAAGCGATTAGACTGTAATAGCGAAAGTGCTGGGCGATTTCTAAAATAAACTCAGGCCGATGAGCAACAATGGATCCTTCTGCAATCAGGCGATATTGTTTCAAAATAGTGTAACCCGTTCTGATGTCGTGACTGTTGATCACCGCCCGCAGATAGGTATTAAAAAAAGTGATCACCAGCTCCACTAATTTGGGCTGACTCTTTTTTAAGGCGTGATCGGCAATATGACGACTGTTGATGGCCACCAATACACAAGCCTCTCGCCAACCATTGAGAGATTCTGTAAAGATGGCCTGATACTGGCGAAAAATCTTGAGTTCGACCCAGAGCTGTTGGGATTCAATCTGTTGCAATTTAACCCCATCCACCGAGACAAAATCAGGATCCTGACGAATGGCCTCTGTTAGCCCAAACCACTGAGCAGGCAAATTGGATTTATATTGGGCATAAAACAACAAAAATCCTTTGAGGCTATCTAGGGATCCCAGCACAATCTGACTCTCTCGCTGCTGGCTAGCACTGAGGGCAATGCTTTTGAGTTCATCTAAAGCTGCTAAGCAATCTTGATGATGTAAGTCAAAAAAATCAGGCTTAGACCAAAAGTAGGATCTCTGGCATACCGTCAGAACAGATTGACGGATCTGCTGCTCAATTTTGCGAATAATAGAGGAGGGCTGCAAAAAATTAAAGACAAATCGAAAGTAAGGGATCAAAATCAAAAATGAAGCGGTGCCCAAAACTAAGTTGAGAACCACAAGCCCCAAAGACTCATCCACAATGCTAAAAGCTAGAGTGGTCCAAACGCTGATCAGATTGGCGATAATCAAGAAAAAGACCACCAAAAAGTTAGTCCGCTCTCGCAAAAACAGCTCTGTGACTTTGGGGGTAAAGCGATCCGCACTCAACTGCACCACAATCGCCACCACCGAGATGGTAAACCCTAGGATCCCGGCCAAGACTTCTGCCAATGTCCCCACAAACCCCTGCATCGCATCGGGATCTCGAATCAAAAGGCTAGGTTCCACCCGCCGCACCACCTGGGATCCAATCACCATCAAGATTCCGGCCAATACCATCCAGGCTGGCCACGGGATCCGCCTAGGTCTGTTTAGCAATGCAGGATCCGAAGCAGGCATACAAGCAAACTGGATAAATCAGGGTATCTGGCAGATGATCTAGCCAAAAACAACAGTTTTATTACCGTAGACCAGCACCCGTTGGTCAAGATGATAGCGCACTGCCCTCGCCAGCACCACCCGCTCTAAATCACGGCCTTTACGAATCAGGTCGGCAACAGTATCCCGATGGCTAACCCGCTCCACATCCTGTTCAATAATCGGCCCTTCGTCCAGCTCTGCCGTGGCGTAGTGGGCGGTTGCCCCAATAATTTTGACCCCTCGATGATGGGCACGCTGATAGGGATTAGCTCCTGGAAAAGCAGGCAAAAACGAGTGATGAATATTGATCACTTTGGGGAATTGCTGTAAAAATTCTGGGCTGATCACTTGCATATATTTGGCTAAGATCACCAGATCAATCTTAAAATCTCGCAGGGCCTGCAGTTGTAAAATCTCCTGCTCAGATCGCGTTTCCCGTTGGATCGGAATATGCCGAAACGGGATCCCAAATTGTTGAGCGATGGACTCTAAATCGGGGTGATTACTCAAGATCAGCGGGATCTCTGCGGGCAATTCTTTGGCCTGTTGTCGCCAGATCAAATCCAAAAGACAGTGACTTTGCCGACTGACCCAGATCGCCATCCGGGGTTTAATATCACTAAAGTGCAGGCTCCATCGGGCTTGGATCCCATCTGCCAACCCAGCAAAGGCTCTGCCAATCTCAGGGCGCGGGATCCCGAATTGGGACAGATCCCACTCGATCCGGCTGAGAAATAGCCCTTGATCCAGATGGTGATCGGCATGGATGATGTTGCCGCCATTTTCGTAGACAAAACCAGAGATTTTAGACACTAATCCCCGCTGATCGGGGCAAGAAATTAACAGGATAGCCCGTGCCCCAGAATTGTCACTTGAAATGTCACCCGGTTCTGTTCCCATCGGATCCCCTACTCACCACTCTGGCCTAAATCCCTCTCATTTTAGAGGGTGAGGATCCCCTAGCCCCGCACCCGCCGCAGATAGTCTCCCCAGATCTGGGCGGCGATGCCACTCCCCCCCCGCGTCGCTGTCGCATCATCATTGCCCAGCCAAACCCCAGTCACCCAAGCAGGATCGGGCAAATAGCCCACAAACCAAAGATCTTTGTTGCCGTCTGTGGTTCCGGTTTTGCCTGCTTCTCCCGCCCCCAAATACGCCCCTCTGCCGGTGCCAAACTGTACCGCTTGCTGCAACACCTGCGTTAAAGATGCCACCACTGCCGGAGACAACACCACCTGAGGTTGAGCCGGATCCTCTCCCCGTCCGGGATAGATGGGCCGACAGCTGCTCCAGGTGCCGGGGGTGGCACAGTCAGAACTATCCAAGACCCGCCGTATCGTATGGGGCCGCCGATGGATTCCCCGATCTGCCAACACCCCATAGGCCCCCGTCAGCTCCAATAGGGACACCTCCATCGCCCCCAAGACCCCAGCGGGATAGGGCTGCAAAGGAGATCGGATCCCCATGCGCTGGGCGGTGGCCATAACCCGATCCAATCCCACTTGCTGGGCCAGCCGCAGGGCGATCACATTCTCAGACAGCACCAGCCCTTGAGCGATATCCATGCCGGATCCTGATGTTCTGCAACCTCGAAAGGTCTGCCCCCCCCAGGTCAGAGGGCTGCACTCATAAACCTGCGACAGCGGGATCCCCTGCTCTAGGGCAGCCGCATAGGTAAAGATCTTAAATGTAGATCCGGGCTGACGCTGAGCCTGAGTGACTCGATTAAAAGACGAGCGGCGATAATCCGTACCCCCAACTAGAGCCAAGATCTGGCCAGTACCGCCATCCACCGTCACCAGTGCCCCCTGCCCAAAGCCGAACTGGGATCCAGATTGCTCCACCGCTTGCCTGATGGCCGACTCTCCTGCTGATTGCATCCGCAAATCCAGGCTGGTCTCCACCACAAAGTTGCCCTCTGCCGCCAGCTCCTGCCCCAACAAAGCCGTCAGCTCCGCCAACACTGTGTTGTAAAAGTAGGGGGCAAGGGTACTGGTGATCTGCGAGAGGTCGGGATTCAACATCAGGCGACTGCGACGGGCACGGCGGATCTGGTCAGCCTCAAAGACCCGCAGCTCCAAAAGCCGCTCCAGCACCCGGTCGCGCCCTCGCAGGGCCAGATCAAAGTCATCCACCGGATTAAAGACATTTGGGGCCGGCAAAATCGAGGCCAGTGTTGCCGCTTGCGACAGATCCAGCTCTGCCGCCGACACCCCAAAATAGAACCGTGACGCCGACTCAAAGCCGTAAATGCCATTGCCCAGATAGACATTGTTGAGGTAGATCCTCAGGATCTCCTCTTTGCTGTAGCGGGTTTCTAACTTCAGGGCCGCCACCGCCTCCCGGAGTTTTCGCCCTAAAGAGTTGTCGGTGCCGGTGTAGTCCCGCAGGATGGTCCGGGCCAATTGTTGGGTGATGGAGCTGCCCCCCTGCCGCAAGGCTCCGGATCTGAGATTGACAAAAACAGCCCGCAGGATCCCGATCAGATCGATTCCCATGTGGCCGTAAAAGCGATGATCCTCGGCTGCCACCACCACCTGGGGCAAAATGTCTCCGAAATAACTCAGATCACTGAGGGCGTGGTAGTTGTCACTGGGGGTGCGGCGCAACTGAGTCTGGCCATCCCCTGCCAACACCACCAGTGGCCCCCGCACTGCCGTCTGCAATACCTCCGGATCGACGGGAATCTTGGCCCATTCCTGCGCTGTCCATCCCCCGGCGGTCAGCACCACCCCACCACAGACCCCCCAAAAACCCCGCGCCAGATACAGACTCCAGTGGGGCGGCGCGATCACCCGGATCCCCACACTTTGAGGATCTCGGACTGGCCCTAGGGTGATGCGGCTGCCATGGCTGAGCAGGGTTTGTTTCACCCGCCGCCGCCCCTGATAGACCCCATTGGTGGACTCCTCATCCCGCAACAGATACCGAGCCGGATCCCAGCCCAATAAACCGTAGATCCAGCGGGGCAGGGGCAGCGGGGGGGCCACTCGACGGATGCTGGCATGAATATGGCTGATGGATTGAGCCGCCAATGGGATCTGACAGGCCCGCTCGCTGCGCCCCAGATAAACCTCAGGATCTTTTAGCACCACCTCCTGATGCTGATGGTTGGGCAGAGTCAGGTGGAGCTTAACCGGTTGACGTCGGTTGCCAGTCGCCACCCGAACCGTGGCAGAAACCCCTTGTCCGGGGATCGGGATGCTGGCGTCCTGCTCAACAGGTGCAACGGGCCAACTCTTAAAAAAATGAGTGATGGTTTCCAGTAGAGTTTTGGGAGGCGACGCGGACATGATGCTATTGGCCTCAATCAGGACACAGGATCCGACACTTGGGTTGATTTATCCAGCTTCAAATAGCTCCAACAGACCTGAAGCCCTAGCGGCGATCCCGCACCTGCTCTCGGATCCGTTGCAGGGTTTCGCCCGGGGCCGGGTCAGGCAGAATCGGTGACTGTGCAGATGAGGATCCGGTCGCTGCTTGGTGCAGGTCTGGTTCCCACACTGCCATATAGACATTGCCCTGAGGATTGCGCTCGATCACACCCTGCCAGCCCCGATACTGAAAGTCATAGCGGTTGCGCTGCCGCTGTCGCACCTGACCTAACCCTGCGGTTACCGCTGAGGGCGGATCCCCTTGTAACAGTTGCCCCATCAGCATCCGCACCACTTGATCGGGCACCCCATCCGCCACAGTCACCTCACTTTGGCGTAGTTGCAGCGAATCCCGGTCATAGATCAGCCCCAGATCAACCCGACCCACAAAGCGCGGAGATTCAAAGTTGTAGAGGTCGTAGACCGTATTCGGCCAATAGCCCGTACCACTGGACTGGGGCTGGCCCAGAGCACTGCGAACGGTGCTGCGGCTAGCCCTGATCGGAAAGGTGCGAAGGGCAATCGTTGTGCCATTGGTCTCAGGGGTGTTGCTGTTACCTTGAGAACCCGAAGGGGCTTGGGTCAAGGTCTCAAAAATCTGCCCTAGCAGCTCCGGCGATGGCGACAAATCAAAATCTGAAGATAAAGGCGGGATCCCGTCTGAATCAGGCTCGGTTGCCTCAGGCGTAGCGGCTGGGGCTAAGGCTTGGATCCGGGCCTGGGTCTCCTGCTGCCAACTGCGGACAGTCTCCTGCTGATCACTGGGAGCACTCGAAAGAGCGAGGTCAAATTGCAGCAATGCTGTCTCAAAATCCCCCGCCGCAAAGGCCTCCTGCCCTGCTTGCATCACACGGGCAAAACTATCCCCTGGTTGTTGATCTGGATTCTGATCTCCATCCAGCGGGGTAGTCCTATTGGGGATCCCAGTGGGCCGGAGCAGCGGCGGATTGGCCCTAAAAAAAGCCCGCATTGCTGTCCAGCCCAGCACCACACAGCCCAAACCCAGCAGGGATCCCAGTAGCAATGGCAGCAACCGTTGCCCCCACGGATGAGGCTCTAGTTGGGTATAGCCAGGGTTTCCCAAGCGCACGGTGCCCCCCCGCTGCTCCCCAAAAGACGTTCTCGTTATAGGAGCTTGAGCAAAAGGGATGTCATAGGCCAATTGAGCCTCAATCGCTTGCAGATAAGACACCATCTGGGCTGCCGATTGAGGCCGATCCGCCGGATGTTTGGCCAGACAGGCCATCACCAGATCGGCTAGTTCGGCAGGAATATCGCACAGCTCATCGATGGGCAGAGGCCGGCCCTTGTGGTGGGCCTGATACCAAGCCGGATAAGAATCCGTCGGCGGCACCAAAGGCAGATCCCCCGACAACATCTGATAGAGCATTACCCCAAAGCTGTAGAGGTCCGAGCGGCCATCCAAGGGCAACCCCTCCAGTTGTTCTGGGGAGGAGTAAGCCAGCGTCCCCACATAGGCATGGGTGATGCTGGCCAATCCCTGCGGATCCTGCAATTTAGCGATGCCAAAGTCCAGGATCTTGGCCAGTTCTCCTAAGCTCGGATCCGCCACCACCATCACATTGGCAGGCTTCAGATCCCGGTGGATCACCGTCACCCGCCGCCCCCTAATCTCAATCCCCTCATGGGCAGCTTGCAACCCCAATCCAATCTGGCGACCCAGCCGCACCGCCCGCTCTAGCTCAAAACAGCCCGATTGCTCCAGCATCTCTCGCAGGGTCAGTCCCGGCAGATATTCCATCACCGAATAGGGGATCCCTTGGGGGGTGATGCCATAGTCATTGACCCGGACAATGTGCAAACTTTTTTGGCCCAGATAGGCCCCCGTCTGAGCCTCTCGCTCGAATCGCTGCCGTGCCTTGGGATCCTGCAAACTCTGGGTCAGGATTTTGATGGCGACTTTGACTTGGCCCAATTGCCGATCGTGAGCCAGATAGACCCGCCCCATCGCCCCTGTGCCCAAAAGCTGAGTCACCTGAAAGCGTTGGCCCAACAGGTGACCCAGATAGGGATCCCGCAAATCAGGATCCGAGCTTTGACCTAAGAGCTTCACCATCAACCCAACCCTAAGTGTGCAGGTGTTGCAAAATCGGCGTTCTGCCAGTCACTGCTAAATTAACCCATCGACGTTGTTCCCCATGTGATCTGAGTTCTGTGACCCAAGTCTGACAATAATCTGACGATTTGAATCCTGTTGTCTGGATCCATCTTCTTTAGGATAAACAGACGGATCCCCCGCAGACCATTCAGTCCACCGCAGTCCTGACAGCTCCTGATCCCAAGGGTGACCCTGATCCAAAAGCCGTGGGGTGGCAATCCTGAGTCGATGGAGGGATCGGATCCTCAACTCCAAGTGCGCACCCTAGCCTTTGGATCCTAGAATCCCCTGAATCTTAGATTTAGAATCTTAGA
>CAZODP010000006.1:56553-57742 GCA_964578595.1 uncultured bacterium | reverse complement strand
GAATCTTAGATTTAGAATCTTAGACTTTACTGTGGCGACAAGATTACCCATAGCGGAAGGCTGAGGCCGCTGGGCCACCTGGATCGGCTCATCTCGAAAGGCTTTGTCCTTGAGGCGATAGCCATATTCCAGCTCATCTTTGCGCTTAGCCAGACGGGGAAACACCCGCAGTGCCCCCTTGAGCAGATCGGCTTCATTTTGAAAAATCGCCTGACTGATCACCCCAGATCGCTTCACCGCCATCGATCCCACCGGCAACCAGTTCTCAGGCTTATCCGGCAGCCGCACGTAGATGTTGAATTCGGGATAGCCCTGATCCTGAAGATTCTCGTACTTTTTTTCGGCCACTTTGCGTTTTTTGGCAGCAGCCGTGGGGGCCGGTTTGGTGGGACGGGTGGGCTTGCCAAAGCCTTTGGTGGGAGTCTTAGGGCTATCGCTGGAGTCTTGGGTGTTAGGAGCCGCCATGAACACTGGGTAATGAGTAACTGGGTAATGAGTAAAAGAGATTGTGACAGAAGCTACCCACAGCTTATCAGGAATCAGGGCCTATCAGGAATCAGGCTGGGGATCCGGATCCTGGTCTCTTGAATCTACTGATCTCAGCTCCAGTGCAGCAGATGGCATTGCTCCTTTGGGCGGCAACAAAAGGGATCCAGAGTCCTTGACGCCCCCCAAAGCAAATGATAGGCAGTCGGGATCCAATCCCAAAAAGTATTGACGATTACAATTTGCTCCATAGGGCGGTGATACAAAGTATCGGAAATCAACTGCATATTTGGTCAAGGAGGAGGATGAAAAAGATTGAGGCGGTAATCCGTCCATTTAAGTTGGATGAAGTCAAAATTGCTCTGGTCAATGCTGGCATTGTCGGGATGACCGTCAGCGAAGTTCGAGGCTTTGGCCGCCAGAAAGGTCAAACAGAGCGGTATCGCGGATCCGAGTACACGGTTGAGTTTTTGCAAAAGCTCAAGGTGGAGATTGTTGTGGAGGATGACCTCGTAGACACGGTGGTGGAAAAGTTGATTGGGGCTGCCCGCACCGGCGAGATCGGCGATGGCAAAATCTTTGTCACACCGGTTGAAAAAACGATCCGGATCCGCACGGGTGAGTTTAATCAGGACGCGCTTTGACCCTCAACGGCAGAGACCTGTGTTGCCAACAGGATCGCTGGGTCGAGTTCACCTTGATC
>CAZODP010000006.1:51444-56453 GCA_964578595.1 uncultured bacterium | reverse complement strand
CAACAATTTAGTCGCAACTTAGTCACATCAGTAGAGGATTAGAGGGCATGAACCTTCTCAAGTATGTTCCCCGTTGGAGCGTCAAGCTGGCTTTTTTGGGCTTGCTTGGTTTGGCTCTGACCCAAATGCCTGCCTTGGCTCAAGAAGCTGAAGAGGTGCAGACCAACGCCAACATTGTCTGGACGATGGTGGCCGCAGCTTTGGTGTTCTTTATGCAGGCGGGATTTGCCATGGTGGAGGCGGGCTTTACCCGAGCCAAAAACGCCGCCAACATCATGATGAAAAACCTGATGGACTTTTCTATTGGGGCCTGTGCTTTTTGGTTTATCGGATTTGGGCTGATGTTTGGGGCCAGCAATGGCTTCTTTGGCCTGGATTGGTTTGCCTTCGGTTGGGATCGAGCGGCTGACTTCAGCGGCGATGGGGTGGGAGATGCTTGGCCATTCACCTTCTTTTGTTTTCAGATGGTTTTTGCCGCCACAGCCGCCACGATTGTGTCGGGGGCAATGGCAGAGCGGACTAAGTTTTCGTCCTATCTGATCTTTTCGCTGATCATCACGGCTTTGATCTATCCCATTTCTGGGGGCTGGGCCTGGAATGGTCTGTTTGGTGACTACAACAGCGGTAGTGCTGGTTGGTTAGAGAACTTGGGCTATCTGGACTATGCCGGATCCGGTGTGGTTCACCTGTGTGGAGCAGCAGCAGCCTTTGCTGGAGCGATTGTGCTCGGCCCCCGCATTGGCAAATATGGCCCCAATGGTGAGCCGCGAGCAATTCCAGGCCACAATTTGCCCTTGGGGATGCTGGGAGTGTTCATCTTGGCGTTTGGCTGGATTGGTTTTAATGCCGGATCCACCACCACCGCAGCCTATGACATTGGTTGGATCGCCATGAATACCTTTTTGGCCGCCGCAGCCGGGGCCTTAGGCGCCATGTTCTCCTCCTGGTCGATCTTCAAAAAGCCAGATATGACCTTTGCGGCTAACGGTGTGCTGGCTGGCTTGGTGGGGATCACGGCCCCCTGTGACAGTGTTGTGCCTTTTGCCGCCATCATCATTGGGGCTGTGGCGGGGGTGCTGGTGGTGATCTCGGTTTTGTTCATCGATACGGTGCTGAAAGTGGATGACCCCGTAGGGGCTGTCTCAGTCCATGGCACCTGCGGTATCTGGGGCATTTTGGCCACCGGGATCCCATTTTTTGCTAATTCCAACTACGACTTCGGTTGGGGGCAGTTTGGGATCCAATTGGTGGGTGCTTTGGCCTTTTTCCTCTGGCCTTTTGTAACCTGCTTGGTGATGTTTTTTATCCTCAAGGCCACGATTGGACTCCGGGCCTCCGAAGAAGAAGAGATCGCCGGTCTGGACGTGGGGGAGCACGGCAACATTGCCTATCCCGATTTTGTCAGTGTTGCACCCCAAGCCGACCAGAAAGGTTGATGGCCGAAGGACTGCTCAATCTGAGCCATGGCGGATCTCTGTATGTAGTTCATTTGGCTGAGTTTTAGGTGAGGAGAAAGATGGTTTTCTACCTCTAGTCCAATCAGCAGCTCTTGGGGATCCAGGGGCTGCTTTTTTGAAATCCGCAGCTAGAGTAACTTAGATAACATTTATTTTGTGGATTTAGATTCATTATTGATCAGTTAATTATTTGATTGATGTCTGTGGATCCAGGTAGGGGATGGAACAATGGCTCAAGCTAGATGGTTTCAGGCTAGACGGTTTCAGGCTAGATGGTTTTGGAAGAGGGGTGGGGAGATGGTAGAGCGGAGTCAAGGCTGGTCATCTCAGGGCCGGATCCTGGCAATGGGCATCCTGGTGATGGCAACAGTGGGGGCTGAGATATTGAGGCCACAGGCCGCTTGGGGACAGGATCCCGACAGCCTCCAGGCTTTGCAAGAGCAACTGACTACGCTGCAATATCACCTGGATATTGTCTGGACCATGGTGGCCGCAGCCTTGGTGTTCTTTATGCAGGCGGGGTTTGCCATGGTGGAGGCGGGTTTTACTCGGGCCAAAAATGCCGCCAATATCGTGCTGAAAAACTTGATGGACTTTTGTGTGGGAGCCTGTGCCTTCTGGATGGTGGGCTTTGGGCTGATGTTTGGATCCAGCAATGGTCTGTTTGGGGGCAGTTGGTTTGCCTTTGGCTGGCAACAGGGGTTTGAGGCAGCGGGCACCGGCAATCCGGGCTGGCCCTTCACCTTTTTTTGCTTTCAACTGGTGTTTGCGGCCACGGCGGCCACCATTGTCTCTGGAGCTAT
This sequence comes from uncultured bacterium, assembly GCA_964578595.1. GTDB lineage: Bacteria > Cyanobacteriota > Cyanobacteriia > Thermostichales > Thermostichaceae > JAAUUM01. Next base: position 54,193 of record CAZODP010000006.1, on the reverse strand, counting down.
GGCGGAGCGGACTCAGTTCAGCTCCTACTTGATTTATTCGCTGGTGATCACCGCCTTGATCTATCCCATCTCCGGCAATTGGGCCTGGAATGGCCTATTTGGGGCCTATAACGGCGGCACAGCCGGCTGGCTCGAAAATCTCGGCTATGCAGACTATGCCGGATCCGGAGTGGTGCATTTGGTGGGGGGGGCAGCCGCTCTAGCGGGAGCCATCGTCCTAGGTCCGCGCCGAGGCAAGTATTCAGCCAATGGGGATCCTCAGGCTCTGCCAGGGCACAACCTGCCACTGGGAATGTTGGGGACATTGATTCTTTGGTTTGGCTGGATTGGTTTTAATGCCGGATCCACCACCGCTGGGATCCCGGATATTGGCTGGATTGCGATGAATACCTTTCTGGCGGGAGCTGCCGGGGCAGTGGGGGCGATGTTCACCTCTTGGGTGGTGTTTTCTAAGCCGGATCTGACCTTTGCAGCCAATGGTGCTCTGGCGGGTTTGGTGGGGATCACGGCTCCCTGTGCAACGGTTCATCCCTTCGGGGCCTTCGTGATCGGGGGCATTGCTGGCCTACTGGTGGTGGGATCTGTGTTGTTTATTGAAGGCACCCTTAAGGTGGATGATCCGGTGGGGGCCTCATCTGTGCATGGCACCTGCGGCGCTTGGGGGGTGATTGCCACCGGGATCCCACTGTTTGCTCATGCGGAGGCGGGGATTGGGTGGGGTCAGCTCTTTGCCCAGGTGGTGGGGGTGATCGCCTATGGGGGTTGGGCCTTTGTCTCCTGTTTTGTCCTGTTTAGTTTGCTCAAGGCCACCATTGGTCTTCGGGTTAGCCCCGAAGGAGAAGATATCGGCCTCGACATCAGCGAACACGCCAATATCGCCTACCCCAACTTTGAATCCCTCTCTGCAGGCGGATCCGGACCCAACTAGCTGAGATTCCTGCCAAAAGACTCAAACATGGGGATCCGGAGTGCGGTACAGTAAGGGGAAGTATATGTGTAAAGATTTGTTCAGAGGGATCAGCTCATATAGGCTGCCAACTCAAAAAATCTGCAAACCAACTACGAACTTTACCAACTAAAGGTTGCTGATGCTAAAGTCCATCACCCGCCATGTCCACATCTTCACCGGGGTTGTCAACGCCAATGGGGATATTGAACCAGCTTCCGGCCAACTCACCCTTGATGTGGATCCCGATAATGAGTTGAAGTGGACAGACGACGCTCTCCAACAGGTCTACCAAAAGTTTGAGCAGTTGGTGGCCACCTTTGAGGGTCGGGATCTAACGGAATACAATATGCGCCGGATCGGATCCGAGTTGGAACACTTTATCCGGTCACTGTTGCGGGATGGGGTGATTGCTTACAATTTGGCCGGTCGGGCAGTGAACTACAGCATGGGCTTTCCGCAGGTACCCGTTGAGCAGATTGAGGGCCAGTACCTGCCCGAACGGTCTTCTTAGTCTGATTGAGCCTGGGGCCAGTCAAGTATTGCCCAGCCTGTGGGTCACCGGGTTATCAAAAGTTTGTTCAAATGTTAATCAAGACGTTTCATCTGGAGCATCTGAGCGATGTCTGAGGCCACCGAATCCCCCAAAGCTCAAGCCGCCGCAAAAGCTGAAAAACCTGCCCCCAAAGCAGCAGCCAAGGGCAAAGCCAAAGAACCCGAAAAAACCTTTGCTGAGGTGATCGACCAAGACCTGATCCCGGCTCTCCAAGAGGCCATACAAAAGCGCGGGGTCACGGATCTACAGGTTACCTTTGCGGACAAAACCCTAAGCGGATCCTTTGGACAGGGCAAGCGGTTGTTTTCGGTGATCTTCGTGGATGAGGCCCTAGTGGGCACTAAGTTCTTCACCTGTGGCACCGATGGGATCCCGGCCAGCACGGTGGAATCCTTTATGATCGACGAGCGGCGGGTGGATGTGGGCCTGGCAGTGTTTTATTTGGTACAGCGGCTTTTCGCTCAGGGTTGGCTTTAGATTTGAGCTAGGCGATCCGCATCGTTTCTGGGCTTGGCTCCTCAATGATCAGATCCACGCAGTCAATCGTGTCCGTCAAGATTGAGCTGGCCATCATACCGGAATGAATCTCCAGCTTTGCCTCTGGTAGTGCTGTAAACAACAGTCGTTGCCCCGGAAAGACCACCCGCTCAAAATACCAATTATCGATGTTAGTAATGCGAGCCACCTGAATTGAACTGGTGGCATTGATATAGCAACAGGTCACCCGTTGACCCGTGTGAAGAGTGGGTACCGCGTCTAATGTTTGCATAGTGGCTACCATTCAGAATCTTGCTTGAATCACTTGGGACAAAATCGGGCTGAGATTTGGACTAGGGCAAGCATGATCCAAATCTCTTATTTTTAAGTTAGCATCCCATAACCTCAGTCAACGTAGTCTCTGATACGCTCAGCTTCATTTCATCAAAATACTGCTGCTCTTTTTTCTTTCGATCCAAACCAATAATCCCTCTGATGGGCCAGTAAGAAGTTCTTAACCCTAAGCTGCAAGCGGATCCAAGCAGTCAAAGCGTAACGCCGAATACCTTATTGAGAAGTGTCAAAGTCAGGTTTTTAAGATCAGCTCTAGTTGAACAAATTGCCCTGCCAACAGTTTAATTAAACCTTTTGTATCGCTGCGTCACCTGCAAACAATCGAAAAAGTTACCTCAGATACCCAAAGCCTCGAAACGTATTGGAGATTACTTTTCTTGCCTAGATCAATAACCTAAATCAGAGCAAGCCGTGAT
>CAZODP010000006.1:37418-51344 GCA_964578595.1 uncultured bacterium | reverse complement strand
TTGGAGATTACTTTTCTTGCCTAGATCAATAACCTAAATCAGAGCAAGCCGTGATTCTAAAACGGGATCCTCCCCCAAAACAGGATCCCCTGAGGGGGCTTATCGCTCTAACCCTTGCCGGACTTCTCCTTCAGCAGGGGATCCGGTGCCCCAGTTGAATCCGTCCACCCTCAGTTCTACCGCTCCGGTTTCCCGGACAGGGTTATATTGAATACTAAAGCCATAGGTGCGACGGTCGTAGCCCAGGCTGAAGGTGGTATCGACACGGCGGCCCGATTGCAGATCGATGGTGGTTTCGACCCCGCCCCGGACTGGCCCATAGATCTGTTGCAGGATCCCTAAGTCCAGTTGTTCACGGGTGGTGATGCGGTCAAACAAAAAGGGCGAGGCCCCTGACAAATAGCCATTCGAGTAGGTGACACTGAGGTTGGTGTAATCGAGGCTATCCCGCAAAAATTGACCGATGACGGCATCCACCCCCACACTGCCCGCCACATAGCTCTGGGTTTCGCCATTGGAATAGTAAGCCTGACTACTGAGCAGGCCCGTATTCAGCCAAATTCCCTCCTCAATGGGAGTGGCACTGAAGCGTAGGCGGGGGGCCAATTCACCTGTAGCGGTTTCCACCAAGGGAGCCTGATTGGGATCCTCAGGTTGCCATAACCTAAAAGATCGACTCAGGGCTGTGCCCACCTGTAGCCGCACCAGTTGCAGTTGTTGGTCACTGGTCTGACTTTCTTGGGCCGCCTCCGGATCAATCGGATCCTGGCCCAGAGCATCGATCAGATCTGCTGCCAGCCGATAGCTCAGATCCACACCCGAAGGGCCTAACCCAATCACCGGCGATTCGTAGCTGGCCCCCAGCCGATTTTGGACGATTTGAAACCCCAGTAAGCCACTGAAAAATCGCTGCCGATGATCATAGGAATAGGTCACCCGGCCCCCATCTCCAGTGGGGATCACATGGGCCACCTGGATCCGCACCTGATCGGCCAAATCCTGAAAATCCAGCCCCCGCAATTCCGCCAGAATCGTGGTGAGCTGGCCCTTATCGTGGCTCAGACTAAGCCGAGTTTGGATCCCAAAGGCTTGGGTGAGGGGCCGATCCTGAAACAATCGCTGAGCATAGAGCTGAGGCGACACCACAAAGCTGACGTTGGGCTGATCCAGTAGCTCAAAATTGGGCTGGAGGATCAACCCTCGTCGATCCGGCTCCCGGTCAAAATTATCGAAATAGACCGAAATCGGGGGCTGGCGATCCTGCTGATCCAGACGGATCCGAATCGGCAGCGGCACAAACAACACCTGATCAAAGGCCAACTGCCCCGGCTGTAGGGTAATAGTTCCCGTGCCATCCGGAAAAAACTCCACCTCCGCGGTCGGGCTACGCACCTCCAACTCTGGAGGATCAAACAGATCATTGGTAATCTGGACATTCTCCCCCAACCACCGATCTGCCTCCAATCGGATCCGATCGGCTCGAAACCGAATCAGCCGCTCCGAGCTGGCTTCAGGGGATCTGGAGGGCCGAGTCAAAGGATCCGTGGGCAATGTCGCCCGACGGATCTCGGTGGGCAAGCTGGCGATATCCACCAACCCCACCACCTGCTCCAGGCTGCCCCGCTCTGCCAAAAAGTCGTACTCCAGCCGCGCCCCCTGAACGAGCTGGGATCCCAGTTGGATGGAGACATTGCCTTCGGCGATCACCCGCTGGGTCCGAATCTCCACCCGCATCCGATCCGATCTGACCAGACTGCGCCCAAAGGACAATTCCACATGGCCCTCCGCCTCAAAAATCTCTGTGCTCTGATCAAAACGCTGGCGATCAGACCGCAATCGCAAGGGGGATCCTGGCACCGCAGGCTGAAACCCATCCGCCCGTTGAGCCGTAGTGGACAACACCTCCGCCGTATCTGCTTGTGCCCAGACTCTGAACATTGAGAGCGGGGATCCCAGCACCCCAGCACCCGCCATACCCCCCAGGATCCAGAGCCAAGGCTTCACAGAGAGCTATCCTTTTATCCTTGATGGGGCCGTTGATGGGGATTGCGCTGACAGAACTCGATTGAGCTTGCCACTCTGAAAGCCCTCCAGATCCAAGCAGACATACAAAAAACCCGCCCCCCGAAACGCCTCTGTCAGTTCTGCCAAATCGACAGATTGCACAAAGGCCAGGATCCGATCGGGGGGCACCTCGATCCGGGCGGTATCCTGCTGGGATCTGACCCGCACCTGCCGCCAGCCCAACCCCCTCAAATAGCGTTCTGCCGCCGCCACCCGCCGGAGTTTATCTGCCGTAATCGCCTCCCCATAGGGAAAGCGCGAGCTAAGACAGGGCTGAGCCGGTTTGTCCCACCACGGCAATTCCAGATAGCGGGAGAGCTGTCGCACCTCCAGTTTGCTCACCCCCAACTCCGCCAGCGGGGAGCGCACCCCCCGCTCTAGTGCCGCCTGTACCCCCGGTCGGTAATCCCGTAGATCGTCGGCATTAAGGCCATCCACCACATAGGCATAGCCCCGTCCCACCGCCAGAGGCCGCAGGGTATCGTGCAACTCTCGCTTGCAAAAGTAACAGCGATTGACCGGATTGGCGGCATAGTCCGGATCCGCCAGCTCATGGGTGGCCACAATCTCATGACGGATCCCGATCCACTCAGCCTGTGTGATGGCATCGTCAAGATCCTCCAGCATCAAGGCATCCGAATCTGCCGTCACCGCCAAGGCTCGATCCCCCAGCACATCCACCGCAATTTTGGCCACCAAGGTACTGTCGATCCCACCCGAATAGGCGATTAAAACCTGTTCTGCGGCTGCAAACAGAGTCCGCAGGCCATCCAGCTTAGTCTGCAAGGCCGGATCCAAACCGAATGGATCCAATCCCATTGCATCCAATGCCATTGCATCTCTACCTGCATCCCTAGCCATTCGGGCAGCCCTCTCTCTAACTCTGATCGGCGGTCTCTAATCGGCACTGTGCCATCCCCCACTGTATTCTGTCTGCTGGGCTGATGGTCTACTTAACCCAGCAATCCTGCTTCGAGGCCATCACTGCAGGTGCCAAAGTTTATCCGAAAAAATAAAAATTACCACTACCCATAGCGTTAAAAAGCCGGATCCGAGTGTTAGACTACCACCAGTTTGGCAACTGTAACTGTCTGGTAGGCCCGAATTAGGGTGTCAATTTTGGAGTCTCATCTGAGGTAGCCCTATGCGTTTAAGCTCGTCTTTTTCCGTCAGCCCCCTACTGATTGCGATCACCCTTGGATCCCTACACACCGGATCCCTCCAGATCGGATCAGCAGGGATGGCTCCTGCTTTGGCCCAAACATTGACGGAGCAAGAGTTTACCCCTCAGGAGTTTGATTTTACGGCTCCAGCCGGGACCCCGACGCAACCTGCGGATCCGCCCCCCCAAAGTCTGACGCCGGCTAGTCCGATTGCCCCTGCCTCAGACCTCCCCAGTTTGGGGGAGTTGCCAACGCCCCCCAGCCTGCCCACCTACAGCTTTGACCAGCAGCCCCCCGCCCAGGATCCTAACGTTGGATTCCAGCCTGCTCCAGCCAGTCCCGATCAGCCGGTGGGCCGCCCTGCCGAACAGACCGCCTATACCTATGTGCGTCCCTCAGGATTGACCCCTGGGATCCCGCAAACCACGGTCGAGCGTGGGGGATTGCCCCGTGGTACAGCCCTGCCCTTGACGGTCTACCGCGAGATTATCTTTCCGCCCTTTCAGGCCATCAGCGGCCAACTGGAGATTGCCAGCCCTGTTCTCGATCGCTTTGGACAAACGGTGATCCCGGCGGGCAGTGTGGTCTGGGGCACCTTTGAGCCAGTTTATGAAGACCAAAACACCACCCGCGAAACCGGCGAGGATCCTAATTTTAGTCGGCGGGTGATCGGCAGTCGCTTTTTGGCCAATCGCATCACCATCAATCAAGCCACCTACTCATTACAAGGACAGTCAGACTTTATGCCCACTGGGTTTGACCCGCAGGCGGATCTGGGTACCGTTGCCCTGAGGGGGGCAGGCTATGGAGCGGCGGGTGGCTTGGCCTTAGGCCTGTTGACCGGCGGGGTGGGATTTATTCCCATGATGGCGGGCAGTTTGGCCGGAGCTGCGGCGGGCACCACCAACATCGACCGAGTGATCACCCTGCGACCCAACTATGTACTCTCAGTGGAACTGACGGATGACTTGATCCTGCAGTGAGGCGATAGCAGTTTGTAGCCGAGGGGATTTCCCTTATTTGAATAATTGATTTATTTGAATAAGATTTAGTTGAATAATTGATTCATCCAAGCCACTTGTGGATGTTGGGGCGTCAGGGCTTGTTGAGGGGAGGGCAGTGGTGAGTGCAGAGCGGGATTGGAGACCTTTTCACGCACCCAGCCATTGATGGTGAAGCGACTGTCCTGAAAGGCGCGGGATTGACACTCCACCCGCATGACTTCATGCATATACTGACTCGGAAATAGAATCAAGCTGTTGTTGTAGGGTTCGATATCCACATACTGCTCCTCACCAGGCAGGTTCACTTGAGGCTGAATTCGGTTGTAAAACCGCAATTTACCTCCTGAAAAACCCCGTGGTTCTCGATAGTAATAGTAGACATAAGTCAGGCGGCGGGTAGCGGTCTCTTCGGAAGCATTATCGTTGTGAATTTTGTAATAGTTATCATGATTGTGCATCGTAAGCTGGGCTTCAATCTGAGCGATATCAAAAGTAGGGATCCCCAGCTTTTCACAGACTTCTGGCACCATGTCCTGAATCATCCGCTGCATAAACTCCATATGCGGCGAGAACTGATAGAGCACCATTGAGCGACGGTAATCGGGATAGTTGGGATCCGGGCGGTAGCCTGAGCGCTCAAATCGGCTTTCGCTATCAAAGGTGTAATCCAGCAATTCTTGCACTTGTTTTGGGTCGAGGACATCTCGCAGTTGAATGAACTTGTCCTGAACATTACAGACCGCCGGGGGACTTTGACGAAAAGATTCGGCTTGGGTGCGGGCCAGTTGTAGCACCTGCGAGAGGGATCCAGGCTGTGAAGCTGGGGCTAGCGAATGTTGGACATTGTGACTCAAACTCCAGTAGCGGATCCCCCGTTGAGCACCCTGATAGTGAATCTGAAAATTGCGCCATTGCAGCTCAGCATAGGGATCCCCTTGTTCGTTGACTAGATCCTCAAGGCTGATCCCCAACAGTTCACACATCTCAAACCCATTCAGCCAAAACCCTCCTTCGGCAAAGGCCTTGACCTGCTGTAATGAGACCAAAAGCGAGGCCATCATATCTTCAGGCGGACTATGCTCTGCTGCTTGGGTCAAATGAGCAGTCAGATCAAAAACAGGGGTTTGGGTATCCATTGTTCAGGGTTGGTTTGAGAATAATCGCAGGCTTTGCAAACTGTAAAATTGACGCAAAAGAGCAAAACAGATCAGAATTCATTGACCAAGATTCATTGATAAAGATTCAAACAGCGGCTCAAAACTCTGAGTCATTAGAGCTAGCACTATCCCCCTTGGATCCCAGCAATTCCAGCCGATCCACTCGGATCAGTGGTTTTTGACGCGGTTCGCCCGTGGCCTTGTCTTGCCAGCGATCAAAACGCAGGGATCCGGTGATACCAATTTGCTTGCCCTTGTGAACATAAGTCCCGGCCACCTCAGCGGTGCGGCCCCACAGTTCCAACTCAAACCAATCGGGGGTGTCATCCCCTTTGCGGCGACGATCCACCGCCAGAGTCAGCGTGGCAACCACATTTCCGGACTCAAAGTAACGCAACTCAGGCTCCCGGCCCGCTCGTCCCACCAGATTGACAATGTTCAAACTCATACGGATCCTTCTCAATAGCTTCCTCAGGCAGAATAGATCAACCTTGCCCCGAATCGCCACACCATCAGCACAGATCGAGAAAGCCTAGGGTTTATGGGCTTGGATCACCTGTAGGGATCCGCCAACATACAGGGTGTGGGTCTGGATCACAAAGCCCTCTGCTTGAATGATTGCCGCTAAATCCTCTCTGATCAAGGCCCAAGCAGTTTCTGTTTCAAATAGCCCCAAAAAAGCCGCTAGTCCCGGCCACATCAGCGGAGTCGTGGGTTGATGAAAGTCAATCAGAGCCAGGATCCCATTGGGCTTTAGCACCCGATACGCTTCTTTAATGACTTGGATCCGTACCGCTGGCTCTAACTCGTGCAACGCCAAGCTGGTATGAACCAAATCAAAGCTGTGATCGGGGAGTGGGATCTGCTGTGCCCACCCTTCAATATAGGTGGCCTGGGGCACCTGTCGCTGAGCCACCCGCAGTGCCTTAGGGGAAGCATCCAGCCCCGTGACCTGATCTGACTTTTGAACCAGATAGCGGGTGGCGTCCCCTCGACCACAGCACAGATCCAACACCCGATCATTGGGCTGAATCTCTATCCCTTGGATGGGTAAGTGCCGCAGCCGCAGATCCCCGCCCACCGCCAGAGCTGTGGTTTTGGCAATGGTTTGGTAGAGCCAGGGATAGCGATAGCTCCAGTCGCGCAGAATCGTTGCCACAAGTCAGCCTCACAAAAAATTATCACTGCAAACAAGATCGAACCATTTTCTAAGAATGATTGATTTGATAGATCACTTTGACAGAGATTTAAGAATGATCTCTGCTGCCATTTCACCGCTCGACATCGCTCCTTCGATACTGCTTTGGTGTGTATATTCACCCGCCCGCAAAAGCTGTTGAATCGGGGTAATTTGGGCGGGTAACTGAGTCTGGATCCCTGGAGGTTGAGCAAATTGAGCCAATGGGATCCGATAGGTTTTGAGCCAACGCAGATCTCCTAGATCCCCCAACCAAGTTTGGAGTTGAGCATAAACTCTGTCTGCTAATTCATGATCTGTCAGTTGCGGGATCCCTAGGATCACCACAGAGTAAAGGTGCTGTCCGGGCGGGGCCAAATCTGGGCTAACTTGAGTCAGTTCCATCAAGTTGTTGATCACCGGATCTGTTGGAAAAGGATCCCGATTGGGGGCCGGGAGCTGAGCATTGAGATGAATCGCAGCCGAGCGGGTCAATGATCGAGATCCGGCAAAATAAACACAAGTCACACGGCGACAAGAGGTAACAGGATCCAGATTTTGTTTTGAAAAGTCTTGGCCCAACAGCACAGCGGCCACCGGAAACTCTGTGGCCCAGACCACCCAAGGAGCCATCAATGTTTCGCCATCTACCAACTGAACACCAGTCACTGTTTGAGGGTTTTGATCTGAAAAGATAATCCCTTTGACAGGGGTATTGAGGCGGATCTGATCGGATTTCAAATGATTAGCCAATTGTTGAGGGATCTGCCCCATGCCCAAGCGAGGGGTGATGATGGATCCTTCGGCTAGCATTTTGAAATAAAACCGAAACAGACGGCTGCTGGTTTTGAGTTCGGGATCCAACAAAATACCCTGATAAAAAGGCCGCAAAAAATGCTGATAAGCCTGCTCCGAAAAACCATACTTTTGGATATAGCCAACGGTCGATTGATCCGGCTCGCTCAAGATTGCCTGCACGGATTGTCTGGCCAGCTCCAGCCGCAGCTTTAGCACCCGCACTTTATCCGCTAGGGGCACCCAGGGGTTAAATAAGGATGGCAGCCAACTGGCCCAGTCCCGCAGCGGATCCCCCAATAGATGGCGAGATTGAAGACCTGGCTTGACCAATACAGCGCCCGGTCGGTAGGGCTTGGGATCCAAGGCCGCTAAATCCAGATGACGCTTCACAGCGGGATAGGCGGTAAACAAGACCTGAAAGCCCCGATCCAGCCGAAAGCCTTCTACCTCATCTGTGCGAACTCGGCCTCCCACATCGTCACTGGCCTCCAACACCAAAACAGGGATCCCCTGCTGCTTGAGCACCTTGGCGCAGGTCAATCCCGCCAAACCCGCTCCCACCACAATCACATCAGGATCCATCTTGCTCCGTGCCCATTTTTTAAAGCTTTTGTTGAGGGCGAATGGGATATAACTGTCCCGTGTTAGGACTGTTTTTACCCATTGCCAAGTCATTATCACCGGTGTCGCCCCAAGGCTATTGTCACCCGAACGCCATTGCCCCCCAATCTCATTATCTATGTCCAAACACAGTCTTAAAGCCACCCCCACCACAGTGCATCTGGGGGGATTTGATCCGGGTCTCAAGCCAGCCCTCCAGATCCAGTCTGGGGATCAGGTGGAGATTGAAACCTTCACCGGCTTTGCCTTAGTGCCCCAAGCCCCTAAACACTTTGTACCGCCCGTGTTACAGGAGATTTTTGAGCAATTGCCGCCGGAGCGACGGCTGGGGCCGGGGCCGCATCTGTTAACAGGGCCGATCGAGGTGGCCGGATCCGAACCAGGAGATGTGCTGGAGATCCGGCTGCAGGCAATCTGGCCTCGTTTATCGGTGGGGTTCAATGCCATCCGCCCCGGCTGGGGGGTGCTGCCAGAGCGATTTGACCAGGCCCGGATCCGGTTTATCGATCTGGATCTGGAGCAGCAAAGGGTGGAGTTTCCGGTGGGGAGCGGCATCCATCTGCCACTTCAGCCCTTCTTTGGCATTATTGGTCTGGCCACCGACCAAGCGGCGCGCTCCTCTATCCCACCAGGGATCTACGGAGGCAATCTGGATAATCGCCACCTTCAGGCGGGATCCCGGCTATTTCTGCCGATCTGGGTGCCCGGTGCGCTGCTGTCGCTAGGGGATGGGCACTCGATCCAGGGGGACGGCGAAGTCTGTGTCACAGCTCTCGAAACCGCCATGAATGGCCGGATCCAGGTGTTACTCCACAAACACAATGATCTGGCCCAGACCGGGATCTCGATGCTGGCACCCATAGCCGAAACCCCTGATCACTGGATCACGATGGGATTTGGCAATACCTTGGATCAAGCTCTGGAAATGGCTCTGTCCAAGATGGTGGATTTTCTCAGTTGGCAGGTGGGATTGGATCCTGAGGAGGCTTATGTGTTGTGTAGTTTAGGGATCCATTTTCAGATTACTCAAGCGGTCAATACCCCTCAGCGGGGGATCCACGGCCTGCTGCCCAAAGCCCTAGTGCCCCATTTCACCCTGAGCTTGTAATTTTATCGTGATCTCTTTCATCTTGCGGGACTCAAGGTCGATCATGCAGAAACCAGCGGTCGTAGCCCAGTAGAGCTAGCGCGTGATGTCTCAGGGACGTTCCGGAAGCCCAAATGGTGTATTCGGCCACCAAAACTTGCTCTTGAGCTAACCTCCAGGCCGCTTCTGAGGTTTGAGGAGGACGGGTCACGTAACATTGCAGCATCGTGCCGTAGTGGGTGACGATTTCAGAGCCAAACTCAGCCCGCCAGCGGCGACCCAAGGCTATGTACTTTTCAGCCTGATGATAGGCAGGATACCAACTCAAGTAGGCCAGCACCTCCCAGGAGCGAGTTGTGGGCGTCAACATCAGTGCCACCGGATCAGAGCTTGCTGGTTCAAACCATTGCAAATGTGCCTGTAATCTCTTGATCTGGCAGCCTTGAGCTTGTTCCCAATCCAACAGCCACCGATCCACCCGCCAGCGGGTCAATTCTGCGGGATCCTCTCCCAGAGCCGCCATCAATTGCTCTCGGCTTGGAGCTGACCCACATTCCCGTGCTGTTGCATCCAATTCCTGCTCAATACTGTCTTCTAGGTTTTCAAACCAAAACTCGTCCTGTGATCGTTCCGCCAAAAAAGCCTCCAGATCAACCTGATCGGCAGCAGCAATGATGGCAAGAGGATCCTGTAGATCTGGTGAGTACTCAAACCGAGCAAAAAAGTTTTCCTGCTGCACCCGTTCTGCCCAAGAGACCGGTTCAGGTTGATTGGCCCAACACTGTGAAACAACAGGCCATCGACCGGTCTGAGGCAGCCAAGTTTGGGCCAGTTGCCAAGCGGACTCCACCTCATCGGCCTTGATCTGGATCGCCAGCACCGTCTGATCCGATCCGGGTACCTCCAATCTCAAGACCTCTCGCCCCTCTAGCGGGGATCCGGTCATCAGACTTCGCAGACTGTCCAAAGAGTCGATCATGGTGCTCCAGATTTCACAGATCCCCAAAAGCCTCTTGAACCGCCGGATGGATCAGCTTGCCCCCCGATACATTTAGCCCCTTGGCCAGCGCCGGATCCCGGGTCATGGCTGCCTCGGCTCCCCACCGGGCCAGAGCTGAAACATAGGGCAGAGTGGAGTTGACTAGGGCTTGCGTCGCCGTCCAAGGTACCGCCCCCGGCATATTGGGTACTCCGTAGTGCAGGATCCCTTCCGCTTCGTAGACCGGCTGGCTATGAGACGTGACCCGAGTGGTGGCAATACAGCCCCCCTGATCCACCGCCACATCCACCACCACCGAACGGGGCTGCATCCGCCCCACCAACGCTTGGCTCACCAATACCGGTGCCCGTTTGCCTGTCACTAACACCGCCCCAATCAGCAGATCCGCCTCTGGCACCACCTCCTCAAGGGTCTGGGCCGTACTGTAGAGCAATTCCACCCGGGATCCGAAGATCAGTTCCAGCTCCGTCAGCCGCCGCACATTGATATCCAAAATCTGCACCCGCGCCCCCAGTCCCACCGCCATCCGGGCCGCCTCCGTGCCCACCGTCCCCCCTCCCAGGATCACCACTCGTCCAGGCCGTACCCCAGGGATCCCCCCCAGCAATACCCCTCGTCCCCCCTGCTGACGGGTCAGATAGTGCGCCCCAAACTGCACCGCCAACCGCCCCGCCATCACACTCATGGGCATCAACAAAGGCAGGGATCCATCCGCCAATTCCACCGTCTCATAGGCAATACAGGTGGATCCTGACTTGAGCAGTGCAGCCGTGAGTTCGCGGCTGGCCGCCAGATGGAGATAGGTAAAAAGCAGCAGGTCAGGGTGCAAAAACGGATACTCAGCCGGCAGTGGCTCCTTGACCTTCACCACCATCTCTTGCTGATAGACCAATTCAGCCGATGGGATCAGCTTGGCCCCCGCTTGCAAATAATCTTGATCCGGAAAACCGGCTCCAACCCCCGCCCCTTGTTGCACCCAGAGAGTGTGACCTTCCTCGGTCAGCCGTCGCACTGCCGCTGGAGTCAGCCCCACCCGAAATTCTTGATCCTTGATTTCAGTGGGAACGCCGATATGCATGGATCCTCCCCAACTCCACAACAAGGGCCTGCCTACACCAGAAAACCCCTAAGACTTACCCGATAGTGTATCTTTCAGTACAGTTCGAGCCGCCAAATGCTTGCGGGTGGATTCCAATATCTCCCCTTCCCGCCGCAACCGGGCCGCCGTATCCTGCAACTCCAGCAGAGCCTGCTGCTCCTCCACGGCCCCCTGAAAATTGCCCGCGATCCAGTAGGACAGCTCGGTCGGGGTATCCGGCAGCTCATCGGGTAGTTCGATCTCTCGATCCGTCAGCTTGCTAGACAGCCGCACCACATCCCGCAACAGACCCAGAACCTCCTCCATCAGGGGGGTGTAGTCGTCCTCTGTGGCCTCATCCTCGATCCACTGCACCAGCCCGACGCGAAATGGCTTTTGGCGCACATAGTCCAAAACCCGAAACCGCTGCTGTCCCAAGGTCAAGATATTCATCCGGTCATCCGGCAGCCGCTGGACCTGCAACACCTCGGCGCAACTGCCCACCTCCGCCGGGGATCCGGTTTCTGGATCAAACAGCAACACCCCGAAACGGCGGTCACTTTCCAGCACAGAGTTGATCATCATCCGATAGCGCGGCTCAAAAATATGCAGCGGCAAAGGCCGCCCCGGAAACAAAACCACCTCGGGCAACGGAAATAGGGGCAGCTCACGCATATCAAGTGACGAGGATAGCGGCATAGGTGATTGCAAAGATAGATGAACAGGTGGTATCAAACCGACCTGTCATGAGTGTAGCCTATCCGGTTAAAGCAGCCCCAACTCCTGGGATCGCTGCCAGGCTGCCCGCACCGCCCCGATCAAAGCCGCCCGCACGGATCCCTGCTCCAACGCCTCGATCCCCGCGATGGTGGTTCCCCCTGGACTAGTAACCCGATCTTTGAGCAGGGCTGGATGAAGATTGTCTTGCTGAAGTAGCATCGCTGTCCCCAACACCGTCTGGATCGCAAGCTGTGTGGCCACCGGGCGGGACAACCCCACCCCCACCCCCCCATCGATCAGAGCCTCAATCATCACCGCCACATAGCCTGGCCCAGATCCAGATAGGGCCGTCACCGCATCCATCTGAGACTCCGGTAACCACAGTACGGATCCCACTGCCTCAAAAATGGCGGTGGCCTGATGATGGTGTTCAGGAGTAACCAGGCTATTGCCACAGAGAGCGGTGATACCGGCCCCCACCAACGCAGGGGTGTTGGGCATCGCCCGAATCACAGCCCGTTCCGGAAACGCCGCCGATAGAGCCAAGAGCGGGATCCCAGCCATGATCGAAACCGCCACTGTATCGGGAGGGAGTGCGCCCCCCAACTGACCGGCAACCTTTTCAAACACCTGGGGCTTGATGGCCAAAATCAGGATCCCAGCCGCCGCCGCAGATGGGTTGTCAGGCAGTACGAGGATCCCCAGTTCTTGGGCTAGGGCCTCAGCTTTAGCAGGATCCGGTTCACTCAGACCCACCTGTTTCGGCCCATAGAGATTGGCTCGAATCAGCCCCCGCAAGAGAGCTGATCCCATGGCTCCACCCCCGATCATGCCCAGGGCCAAATCTGTGGGGTTACTCATCTCTTCGCTGCTCTGATCTGTGATTGATCTGTTGATCGATGAATCCTGATTTTACACCTGCCCCACGGCATCACTGTAGCCCGCCGTCCAGATCGGGGTAGGGGTTTGCAAGGGCTGGGCTGGGGTCTCAATCACGCGGGTGGAGGGGGTAGAAACCGCCACACAACTGGGGGTGAACAAAAAGATATTTTCGCCGATCCGCTCTTGGTGGCCATCGATGGCGAAGGTGCCGCCCGCCACAAAATCCACCGACCGCTGGGCATCCGCCGGATCCATCAGAGTCAGATTCATGATTACGCTCTTGCGCTCCCGCAGGTTTTGCACCACTTGGGCCATCTCATCAAAGCTGCGAGGCTCCACCACCACCACTTCACTGGTGATCTGATTAGCAGTCGGCATACTGATCACATTGCTCCCTAGAGAATTGCCCATCGACCGGGATCCGCTGCGTCGCTCTCCCCTCCGCTCTGCCCAAGACCGATCCCGGGCTTCGAGGGTCGCGTCCTCATCAGGCTGAGAGGCCAAAACAGGGCCATCCCCATAGCGGCGAGTAGACTGTTGCCCTTCGCTGTAGAGAGACTGATAGTCGTCTTGCCCCTCTAGCTCTGGGTAATCCTCCAGTCCGTCCACAGGATCATTAAATCCCACCAGATCCCGAACCCGTGACCACAATCCACTCATCGACTCAACTCCCCATCAAAACGATAACGTGTGTGCGATTTTCAACTTAATTTGACTCAGTTGCTTTGACCTATGCCCAGTATCCATCCATGTGCCATCTGAAATGTGTCATCGAACCTCTGACTGCTTGACCGATGCCTTGTCAATGTGTCCTGATCCAGCGGCACTGAATCTGTGTAGTGTACCCAGACAGCTTCAAAATGTCACTTTTGTTTAGCGAGCTGATAATAACCCTGTCAAGGATATTTTGTCATCACATTGTTATTGAATCTGGACAAAAGGCAAAGACTTGATCCGCTTTTCTAGTAGAAAAAACCTAAAAATAGCCTCCAGTAACTCTGTCCATAGCGTCTGGGGAAATGATGAAAGCAAGCTGGGCCGGGTTTTGCAACACTTTTGAACCCAGATTGGTGCTGATCAGATTTTAATTGCTGATTCAGGGATCCGAATCGAGGGCGTGGGCAAACAGATAGCGACCGAGGCGAATCTGAGTGGATCCGGCTGAGATGGCCAGG
>CAZODP010000006.1:30920-37318 GCA_964578595.1 uncultured bacterium | reverse complement strand
GGCAAACAGATAGCGACCGAGGCGAATCTGAGTGGATCCGGCTGAGATGGCCAGGGGGTAGTCGCTGGACATTCCCATCGAGAGCACGGTAGGACAAATCATACCGCCCGACCGCTGCTTGATCTGCTGAGCCATTTTGGGCAGATCCCGAAACAGGGCTTCGACCTCAAGATCCTGGAGTCCCAGGGGCAGAATGGTGATCAAACCCCGAATTGATAAATGCTCAAGTTTCAGTAGCTCCGGTAGGTCTGTCCATAGCTCTGACGGGATCCAGCCATATTTGTCGGGATCTGGGGCCAGCTTGATTTGCAGGCTGAGGGCAGGGGGATCCGCCAGATTTGCAGCCCGTTTGTCGAGGGCTTGGGCCAGTTTGAGACTGTCCACACTGTCGATCCAGTCAAATAGCTCTAGGGCGGCTTTGACCTTGTTGGTCTGGAGGTGGCCGATCAGATGCCAAGTGATATCGGGGTGGGTGGCCCGGAGCTGGGTGATTTTGGGCTGGGCTTCTTGGATCCGGCTTTCACCGAAGTGGCGCAGTCCGGCCTCGTAGGCGGCTTGGATGTGCTCGATGGAGTAGCCCTTGCTCACCCCCATGATCTGAACATGACTGGGGATCTGGCCCTGCAAATGCTGGATCCGTTGCTGGATCAAGTCAGCATTGACTTTGGAATTGATTTTGGCAGCCACAGGATCCATCAGATTGGCGGGTAGATTAGCGGGCTTGGATCCCTTTGGCGGAGAGCAGCGAGTCCGGGTCGCTGATGATGGCACGGGTGCCGGGGGCGAGTTTGCGCACGTAGTCCAATTGGATCACTTCGGGGTGTTCTTTGAGCACTTGCCCCTGTAGCTCGATGGATTTGGCCTCCCCTTCGGCTAATATCACCACCCGTTGCTTTTCGAGTTCGGCTTTGGCCACCAAAAACCGTTCCCGTTCTTTTTCCTGCTCAGCGATTTGTTTTTGTTCGATGGCGGTCTGGAACTGTTCAGAAAAGCGAACATTGCGCAACAGCACGTTTTGCAGGATCAGATCATTCTCGTTAAAGACTTCGGTGAGCTGAGCTTCTACATTGCCTTGGATCTGCTCCCGCTCATCTGAAAAAACGGCAATGGCTCGGTGCAGGGCCAGCTCATTGCGCATAACGGTGCGGACTTCGGGGCGGATCACTTTGTCGAGGTAGTTGGGGCCGATGGTCTGGTGGAGATGAGAGACCTGGTCGGGGTTGAGGCGAAAGCGGACAGAGACATCCAGCGAAATTTCTTGGCCATCAGCACTGAGGACTTTGAGGGCATCGTCCGCTTGGATTATGCCTTCAGTGCGCTGGGAGGCCATCGTATAGGTCTGGGTACGGATGTCGTAGGAGATCGGGCTTTCTATCACGGGTAGCAAAATGTGAAGTCCTTCGGCCAGAGGGGTGGGACGAAGACCAGACAAGGAATTAAACACCACCACCCGCGTGCCCGCCGAAACCACCACAAAACATTGCAGGGCTGTGGCCACCACAATCAGAGCCAAGGCTCCCAAAATGAGTGGGATCCAGGAGAGATTGGGCAGTTCGGGGCGGATATTGGCAGATTTCACAAGGTGCTCCAGATGGGGGATCGATGTTTTGAGGGTAGCTCACTTCCGGCGGTTCTCCCAAGCCAACGCTAGTCTGGATTAGGTCTGAAAGTCGAGGGAGTGCGGGTGGATTTTTGGCTGATTCAGGCTCTGAATGGGCTGGCGCGGGCATCGAGTTTGTTTTTGGTGGCATCGGGGCTGGCCCTCAGTTTTGGGGTGACTCGAACGGTCAATTTTGCCCACGGATCCCTCTACATGATGGGGGCCTATCTGGCTTGGGGCTTGGGGGGCTGGCTGCATGAACAGGGACTGGGAGCTTTGAGCTTTTGGGCTGGGATCCTGTTGGCGGCTGGTGGGGTGGCTCTGATCGGACTGTTGATGGAAACCACCCTGTTGCGGCGAATCTATCAGGCTCCGGAGTTGTTTCAACTGTTGGCCACGTTTGGTCTGGTGCTGGTGTTTGAAGATCTGGTGCTGCTGATCTGGGGGCCAGAAGATAAGGTCGGATCCCGTGCTCCGGGATTGCAGGGGGCGATCCAGATTTTGGGGCGGGCCTTTCCCAGTTATGAGCTGTTGATGATTGGGCTGGGGCCGTTGGTGTTGGGGGGCTTGTGGCTGCTGTTGCACCGGACGCAGTGGGGGATCCGGGTGCGGGCAGCAACCCAGGATCGACAGATGGTGGCGGCTTTGGGGGTGGATCAGGCGATGATTTTTACCAGCGTGTTTGGGCTGGGGGCCTGGTTGGCGGGGCTGGGGGGGGCATTGCAATTGCCGCGAATGGCGATCTCTCACACGATGGATCGGGCCATCATTACGGAGGTGTTTGTGGTGGTGGTGATCGGGGGGCTGGGCAGTCTGCTGGGATCCTATTTGGCGGCGGTGTTGATTGGGGAGTTGCACGCCTTCGGGATCGTGATTTTTCCGCAGATCACGCTGGTGTTAACTTTTTTGGTGATGGCCATCGTTTTGGTGATTCGCCCTTGGGGATTGCTGGGCCGACCGACGGATCCTGTCCGTTCCGGGGCCGAGGGGATCGGGATCCCGCTGGTGGAAGGGGGCCGCCGGTTGCGGTGGCTAGGGATCCTGGTGTTGGGGATCTTGAGTGGGCTGCCGTTTGTGGCGGATCGGTTTGTGATCTATGTGGCCACCGAGATTTTGATCTTGGCTTTGTTTGGATCCAGCTTGCATTTGATCTGGGGTACGGGGGGCCTGGTCTCTTTTGGTCATGCCGCTTATTTTGGTCTGGGATCCTATGGGGCGGCCTTGGCGGTGCGCTATGGGTCGGCTCCGATGGAGGTGGGTCTGGTGCTGGCTCCGCTGGCGGGGGGCTTGGGTGCGCTGATCTTTGGTTGGTTTTGTGTGCGGCTGAATGGCATCTATCTGGCGATGCTGACGCTGGCCTTTGCTCAGTTGTGCTATGCGGTGGCCTTTCAATGGTATGGCGTCACGGGCGGGGACAACGGCATCCTGGGGGTATGGCCAGCCGATTGGGCCCGGGATCCGGGGATCTTTTATACCTTGACCCTTTTTATCTGTGCCTTGGGGATCGCTCTGCTGCGGCGAACCGTGCATACTCCCTTTGGCTATGGGCTACGGGCGGGGCGGGATTCGGCCTTGCGTTCAGAAGCGATTGGGATAGCGGTGCGGCGACAGCAATGGCTGGCCTTCACCTTGGCGGGGGTGTTGGCTGGTTTGGCGGGGGGGCTGTATGCCTTTTTTAAGGGCAGTGTTTTCCCGGATGATGTGTTGTCACTGTCGCTGTCGATGGATGGCTTGCTGACGGTGCTACTGGGGGGGGTGCAAACCTTGAGTGGGCCACTGGTGGGATCCGTGGTCTACAAAAGTTTGCAGGTCTGGCTGAATATCGTCACTGACTACTGGCAACTGGTGGTGGGGATCTTTGTGGTTGTCCTGGTGGTGGCCTTTCCACAGGGAATTGTCGGCTTTGGGCGACAGCAGTGGTTGGCCCGCCAGAGCGCTAAACAGGATCCTAAGCTTGAGGTGTCTAAGATTCAGGATCCGTAGACTCTGAATCATGGGTCTCAAGATCTGCAAGTTCAAGATCCACAGATTCGGCCTCTGGGTCAGGATCACTTAGATCAGGATCACTTAGATCAGACATTGCCGCCGGAATCACTGTCAGGGCAACAATGGCATCTTTTTCTTTGTCCTTGAGCCTTTGGACAGTAACACCGGTGGCCATGCGGGATTGGCTACTGATATCGCCCGCGATTTGGCGCACCACGATCCCTTGGCTGGTGGCCAACATCAGCTCGTCTCGTTGATTGACGATCCGCAGTGCCGCCAGTTCATCATCATCGTGCTTGAACTTGAGGGCGATCAAGCCTTTGCCCCCCCGATTTTGCACCCGAAACTCATCAATACTCACCCGCTTGCCAAAGCCATGCTTGGTCACCACCAGCACCCACGGATGATCAACCTGGGATCCCAGCGGTTCTGTCAGTTCCCCCTCGGACGGGATCCCTTCTGTCAGCAAGATCTCGGCGGCAATGATATCCATACTGACCAGCTCATCGCCGGGGTTGAGGGTCATGGCCCGCACTCCACGGGTGGCCCGTCCCAAAGGTCGCAGTTGCTCGGCATCGGCCCGAAATCGGATCGCCATCCCCTGGCGGGTGCCCATGATCACATCATCCACCGCCCGCGCCATCCGTACCCAGCGCAGTTGATCCCCGTCTTCGAGGGAGATGGCAATCAAGCCGTTGGAGCGAATGTTGCTAAAAGCCGATAGAGCCGTCTTTTTGATGTAGCCCCCCTGGGTCAGCATCACCAGATAGTTATCATCGCTAAAGGCTTTGACCGGCACCATTGAGGTCACCCGTTCTTCGCGGCTGATGGGCAAAAGCTGCACAATCGCCGCCCCCCGTGCTGTCCGGCTGGCCTCTGGGATCTGGTAGCCCCGCAGCGCGTAGACCACCCCTCGGTCACTAAAAAACAGGATTGTGTCATGGCTACGACAGGCAAAAAACTGCTCCACCGCATCGTCGTCTTTGACTTTGCCGCCTTTTTGACCGCCGGTGCCGCGCCCTTGCAGCTTAAACTCCTCAATGCTGATCCGCTTGATGTAGCCCTGCTCCGTTAAAAAGACCACCATCTCCCGATTTTCAATCAGGTCAATAGTATTCAGCTCCGAATCATCGGCACACATCTGGGAGCGACGGGGGGAACTAAAGCGAGTCCGGATCTCTTCCAATTCGGTGGTAACGATCTCCAACACCCGCTCTCGTCGGGCCAAAATATCCTGTAGGTCGAGGATCCGAGCCACCAGATCCTCATGTTCGGCCTGGATCTTTTCGGCTTCTAGGGCGGTCAGGCGGCGCAGTTGCATCTGCAAAATCCCATCGGCTTGGGGTTGCGATAGCCCAAACTCCGTCATCAGTCCTTCGCGGGCGGTGGCGGTATCGGCGGCTGCCCGGATCAGGGCAATAATCGGATCCAGATTGCCCAAAGCCAACAAAAACCCCTGCAACAGGTGATCCCGTTCTTGGCACTTGTTGAGTTCATAGCGGGTGCGCCGTTCGATCACCTCTTCTCGAAAGGCCAAAAACACCTGCAACGCATCCCGCAGGGTCAGCATCCGGGGTTCGCCCCCGACGATGGCCAGCATATTGACCCCAAAATTGGTCTGGATCGGGGTCTGCTTGTAGAGATTATTCAGCACCACTTGAGCTTGAGCATCCCGCTTTAGCTCAATCACGATCCGCATCCCGTCCCGGTCGCTTTCATCTCGAATATCAGAAATGCCATCCAGCCGCTTGTCGTTGACCATCTCGGCAATTTTTTCGATCAAAGCAGCCTTATTAGTTTGATAGGGCAGCTCCGTGATGATGATGGCATCGCGACTGGGGCGGCCCCGCTGATCTAGGGTCTCAATCTCTGCTACCCCGCGCATGATCACGGATCCTCGGCCTGTGGTGTAGGCTTCGCGGATCCCGGCTTGGCCCATGATCAGCCCCCCGGTCGGAAAGTCTGGGGCCGGAATATACTGCATCAGCTCCAGACTGGTTAGATCGGGGTTGTGGATCAGGGCAATCAATCCATCACAAATCTCCCCCAAGTTGTGGGGTGGGATATTGGTGGCCATCCCCACCGCGATCCCAGAGGATCCATTCAATAAAAGCTGCGGCATCCGAGCGGGCAACACCAGGGGTTCCTGCTGGGATCCGTCGTAGTTATCCCCAAAGTCAACGGTATTGGCATCAATGTCTTGGAGCAGGGCCGCCTGACAAAAGGCCGTCAGACGGGATTCGGTGTAGCGCATCGCCGCCGGAGGATCATTGTCCACCGAGCCAAAATTGCCGTGGCCATCCACCAGTCGCTCCCGCATCGAAAAGCTCTGGGCCATCCGCACCAGGGCATCATAGACCGCCTGATCGCCGTGGGGGTGATACTTACCGATCACATCCCCCACCACGCGGGCGCATTTGCGAAAGGGCCGATCAAAACTCAGCCCCAACTCGTGCATGGCATAAAGGATCCGACGGTGAACCGGCTTGAGACCATCTCGCGCATCCGGCAGTGCCCGCCCCACAATCACGCTCATGGCGTATTCCAGGTAGGACTGGGACATTTCGAGCTGCAAATCTGTGGGGATGATCCGCACCGCCGGGTCAAAATCGGGCATGGTAAGTCGTGCTCAAAGTGGCTTCACCATTCTACCATTGGGGTTTTTTGCCCCTGAATGGGAGGTTACAGGAGCAGGGCACTGATGCTGTTGGGATCAACCCAGGCTCTGCTTAGTCAGAAGTCAAGGTCAAAAGCCACAGGGCTAAAACCTATAGGGCTAAAACCTACAGGGTCAAAAGCTAATAGAAAAAAT
>CAZODP010000006.1:21690-30820 GCA_964578595.1 uncultured bacterium | reverse complement strand
AGGGCTAAAACCTATAGGGCTAAAACCTACAGGGTCAAAAGCTAATAGAAAAAATCTTGCCAGCGGACGGGCTTGAGTTGGCGCATATAGAGCCAGTCAAACAGGTTTTTGAGCAGGGTCACATAATACCCTTGGGCCACCCAGGATCCTTTTTCCATCACAGCCCTGCGGTTGCCCACCGTGACACTGACAAAGGCATTTTTTTGGGGACGGTAGGGATCCAGAGAGCGATGATGGACTAAGTTGAGCAAATTACGGGCGGCGATCGGGGCTTGGCGGACGGCATAGACCCCAATTTTGGGCAGCATCTGTCCTGGCTTACGCTCAAAATAGGCACAGTCTCCCATCGCCAAAATCCGCTCGGATCCCTGCACTTTGAGGGTGGAGTCAACTTTGACGGATCCGTCTGCTGCAGTGGGCAATCCGGTTTGGCCCAGCCAGCGGGGCACCTCCAATCCTGCGGCCCATAGGGTGGTCAAACAGGGCAATGTCTCCACTTGATTGATTTGATTGGGATGGATTTGACTCCATCTGACGGTGATGGACTGGGGATCCACCGATTGGACGCGGCAGGGGCGCCAAACTTCGATATTTTGCTGTTTTAAGGCGCGTTCGACTCTATCCCCAAACCGGGGGGACAGTCCTGCCACCAAGGGCCGATCTCCAGCCACCAGCACCAGTCTCGCCCGTGACATTGGGATCCCGCTGGCTCGGCTCAGCCTCCCACACAGATCCCGCAATTCGCCCATCAGCTCCACCCCCGTGCAGCCGCCCCCCACCACTGCAAAGGTGAGCAAACCCGGTGTGGAATCCGCCTGGGTGGCCCGGTGCCAGCAGTGGCGAATATGCTGATGTGCCCTGACCAAATCCGTCATGGGCCGCACCTGAAAGGCGTGCTCCGTCCCAGGGATAGCGTGGGTGGCCACCTGTCGTCCCACATTCAGCAGTAAATAGTCGTAGCGCAAGGATTGAGATCCTGTGTCGGTCTGCACCCCAACGGTTTGGGCTGAGGGATCCAGCCAGATCACCCGCCCCTGCAAAAACTCTGCCCCATAGCGATCCACATGATCCAGCAGTGGAATCTGGACTAAATCGGGGTCAAATCGCCCACTGATCAACCGCGTTGACATCCCTGAGTTGACAATATGAGGGTAGGGATTAATGACGATCACCTGGGCCTGTCCCGCCAGAGCTTGCAGGGCCGCCACGGCCCCATAGCCACACCCCGCCAAAATCACCACGGGAAGTGAGGATCCAGGGGTTTGAAGGTTTTTGAATGGGTTAAGGAGGTCGCCAGCCATGGGCCAAAAAACACTATCGCCCCGAAAAGAGCATCCGCAGAGCGATCCCCAACATAGCCACCCCATAGATTTTGGACAAGACTTCGCCGGACACATTGACCGCCAGCCGCGCCCCCAACAAGCTGCCGATCACAAACCCCAAACAGATCAGCACCGCCGCCCGCACATCCACATAGCCCTTTTGGTAATAGACCCAGGCGGCAAACAGGCTGATCGGCGGCAACAGCAGGGCCAAGGTTGTTCCCTGTGCTTTTTGTTGAGAGTAATTAAACAAATACACCAGCGCTGGGGTTAATAACACCCCTCCCCCAATGCCGATCAAGCCACTCAGGGCACCCACCACCGCCCCCAAAATCACCAGCAATACTGTCGCTGCCATGCCTATCTTTCCATCAATCAATACCTGGATGAGCTAAGTATAGAAATCTAAATGTGATAAGAACAAATGTTTTTGATTAGGTTTTTGATAGCTTTTAGTTATGAATTTTAATTAGGAGTGCTGTGATCCCAGAGCATCTGCTCAAAGGTTTGGCTGAGGCGGGATTGAAACCGCTCTCGATGGCGCAACAGCAAAAAAGGCCGTGAGAGGGTGTGGGGGCATGGATCTGGGGCGGAGGCGGGGGGTGGCACCACTGGGATTGCCCGCAGGGTGCCCAGCTTCAGTTCTTTGGCCACCATCAGTTCTGAGAGGGCGGAGGCTCCCAGGCCATTTTCCACGGCCATCTTGACCATCTCGCCGCTATTGAGCACCAGCGCCACCTGCAATTGAGCCGGTTCGATCCCCCAGCGTTGCAAGGCCTGTTCGAACCGCTGCCGAGTCCCGGATCCGGCTTCCCGCATCACCCAGGCGGTCTCCAGCAGCTCGGCCACCCCGATCTCAGCTCGGCCATACCAGGGATGAGGGATCCCCACCACAATTTGCAGGCGGTCGGTGGCAAAGGCTTGTTGGTGGAGAGAGTGACTATCTTCGGGCTTAATCACCCCCTCCACCAGGGCCAAATCGTGCCGACCCGCTCGGATCCCCTCCACAATCGCATCGGTATTGCCCAGCGAGCAGCGCACCTGTACCCCCGGATAGGCCACCTTAAAGCGGCTGATCAGCGGGGGCAGCCAATAGTTGCCAATGGTCAGACTGGATCCCAAATTGAGCTGGCCACTTTGCAAGCTATTGAGTTCTTGTAGGCCCCGTTCAATCTGGCTGATCTGGTCTAAAACTTTGTATGCTTCCTGTTGGAGCAGCCCGCCCGCTTCTGTCAGCTCAATCCGGCGACCGATGCGGTGAAAAAGCCGGATCCCGTAGCTGTCCTCCAGCTTTTGGATGGCGGCACTGACCGCGGGCTGAGAAATATAGAGAGCCTGGGCCGCTCGCGTAAAGTGCAGATGCTCTGCCACCGCCACAAAGATGCGCAATTGCTCTAGGGTCATCGGATCTTTCGGGCCTTTAGATCTATCTTAAAAAGCAGCTCAGGAACTTTTAAGGAAAAGCGGGGTTGGGGCGGATCCCCATCCGGTAGGGTAGAGGGGGAGATTAGAACAACCATTGGGAGGGGAATGAGCCAGTGACTTATCTATTGGCAGGGGATATTGGCGGTACCAAAACCATTTTGCGGCTGGCACAACAGGATGCGGATGGATCGATCACCATCCTTTGGCAAAAACGCTATCCCAGCGGTCAGTACGATAGCCTCACCCCCATTGTTCAAACCTTTTTGTCAGAAATCCCCTCCGATATCCAGGCGCGGCAGGCCCAAGCCATCCATCCAGAACGGGCTTGTTTTGCGGTGGCTGGCCCGGTGGTGGAGGGATCCGCCAAAGTGACTAACCTGCCCTGGCAGCTCAGTAGCCAGCAATTGACCCAAGATCTCAACCTCAAGCAAGCCAGCCTGATCAATGACTTTAGTGCAGTGGGATACGGCCTTTTGCATCTCGATCCAGGGGATCTGCACACTCTGCATGCGGGCAGACAGGATCCGAGGGCTCCCATCGCCGTGATTGGGGCGGGCACCGGTTTGGGACAGGGCTATCTGGCCTGGAATGGAGATCGCTATCAGGTCTATGCCAGTGAGGGGGGCCATACCGATTTTTCGGTGCGGACGGATCTGGAGTTTGAGCTGTTGGAATACTTGCGTCAGCGGATCGGCGGACGGGTATCGGTGGAGCGGGTGGTGTCGGGCATGGGTATCGCGACCATCTACCAGTTTTTCCTGGACAGTGGCCGAGGGGAGGGGGCCGATGCTGAGATTGTGGCGGCAGTGAGAGGTGAAAAAACAACTGAGACGGATCCGGGAGCCTTGATCTCGATGGCAGCCCAGGATCAGACGGATCCGGTGGCGGTCAAAACCATGAGCCTGTTTATGGCCTGCTATGGGGGTGAAGTGGGCAATCTGGCCCTGAAGCTCCTGCCCCATGGCGGTATCTACATTGCTGGGGGGATCGCCGCCAAAACTATCCCCTTGATGAAGTCGGGGGAATTCATGGCTGCCTACCTGGACAAGGGTCGGATGCGCCCTCTGCTGGAGACCTTTTCGATTCAGGTGATCCTCAATCAACAGGTGGGTCTGATTGGGGCGATGGCCTATGCGGAACGAGATTGAGCCATGGATTGGGCCTATGTGCAGGCAGGATCTGCCAAAAACGCTTCCACACAACACAAAAAAATCTCGACCCCAATTCCTAACGCCCTCTCATCAAAGTTAAACCGAGGGTGGTGATGGGGATAGTTGAGTCCCTGCTCAGGATTGGCGGATCCCAAAAAGAAGTAGCAACCAGGGATCTGCTGCAAAAAGAAGGACATATCCTCCCCTCCCATGGTCATTTCTGGCCGGATCACCCCAGCGGATCCCAAGACCTTTTGAGCCGCTTTTGCCACCATTGCTGCCACATTCTCGTCATTGATTACAGCGGGATAGTTGCGGATGTAGTTGAGCCGATAGGTGGCACGATGGGCCTGACAAATCCCGGCCACAATCTGCTCAATCCGCTCTGGAATTAGATCCGCCACCCTGGGATCAAAGCTGCGCACGGTGCCCCAAATCTCTGCGGTCGGGGCAATCACATTAAAGGCATCCCCTGCCCGAAAGCGACCAATCGAGACCACGGCTGGCTGCATCGGATCCACACTGCGGGAGACCACGGTTTGCAGAGCATTGACAATCTGGGATCCCACCACGATGCTATCGACTGTCTGGTGAGGCAGTGCCCCATGTCCGCCGACCCCCTGGATCAGCAGCTCAAAGCGATCGGCACAGGCCATGGACGGGCCACTTTTGACCCCAATCTGTCCCAACGCCATCTGATTCCAGAGATGCAGGCCAAGGATCGCCTCCACCTCCGGATCCCGCAGTACCCCCTGCTCGATCATGGGTTTGGCGCCACCAGGGCCTTCCTCAGCAGGCTGAAAAATCACCTTGACGGATCCGTGTAATCGATGCCGCTGCTGCTGCAATAGTTTTGTCACCCCCAGTGCAATCGCCGTATGTCCATCGTGTCCACAGGCGTGCATCCGCTGCAGATGCTGAGAGCGATAGTCCACCTCGTTTTCCTCTTGAATGGGCAGCGCATCCATATCCGCTCGAATGGCCATGACTCGACCCGGCTGCTGACCCCGAATCGTGGCCACAATCCCTGTCTGTGCCACCTCAGGGCAAAACTCCACCCCCCATTGCTTCAACAAAAACTGAATAAATGAAGCGGTCTTGTGCTCCTGAAACCCCAGCTCAGGATACTGATGCAGATGTCGCCGCCAGCCCACCAATTCATCCGCCAAGGCTCTCACCTCTGGGCGTAAATCAGGATCCAAGTGGGGGTGAATCGGCGGAGCGAGAGTGGGCATTGCAAAACTCCAAGATTTGGAAAGACTACTGTCATCTAGCAGATTTCTTTTTTGAGAACCTTTTTTAGTTTTATTTTAGTTTTTATTTTTAGAGCACTGATCAGGGTACTGAGTCGGGATCCATGCCTTGTGAACGGAGCAGGGCCTGGAGCTGCTCAAGTTGTTGCAGGAGTTGCTCTGCCCGCTGGCGTTCTTGCTCTGCCCGCTGGCGTTCTTGCTCTGCCTTTTGCCGCTCTGCCTCTTCCGGCAAAGGGATCAACTCCCCCTCGGCGGTAAACCAACGCAGCTTATGCTCATGGATCCCCAGGAGCAGTCCCAGTTGTTGACTGGGCAAGGACCCTGCTGCTGTTGGCTCAATCGGCTGATATTGGCTATCCACAAGATGAAATCCAGCTAACTCTAAAGTCTCTGGATCAAACCAGTAATACTCCGGCAAACGCCAGACATCCTGATAGAGGATTTTTTTCGCGCCTTTGTCTACCCTAGCTGTGGAGTTAGAAAGCAGTTCGATCACCAGATTAGGATATTTGCCCTCTTCTTCCCAAATCGCCCAGCTACGCCGATCTTTTTTCTCCGCTCCTAGCACCACAAAGACATCAGGCCCCCGAAAATCTCGGCTCTTGAGTTGTTGAAGGTTGTAGTAAACCGTCAGGTTGCCAGTGATATAAAAGTCCTGACGGTCTTGCCACCAATGCTGCAATAGCCGAATCAGTAGATCAATTTGTTGCCGGTGGAGATCCGATTCCAAGGGAGGTTCATCGCTTTCGAGCTGAGTGGGGGGCAGCACCATGCCATCTGGAA
The DNA here is from genome assembly GCA_964578595.1 of uncultured bacterium. Taxonomy (GTDB): domain Bacteria; phylum Cyanobacteriota; class Cyanobacteriia; order Thermostichales; family Thermostichaceae; genus JAAUUM01. The sequence continues at coordinate 24,886 of CAZODP010000006.1, read as the reverse complement.
CACCTTCATGGACTGGTTCACTCAGGGCTTTCTCATTCAGGGCTTGATCTAGTGCATATCCACCTAGACGAACCATAATCACAGGGATCCAAGCTAGCTGGACTCAGTATAGCAAGAGGAAAGAGGGATCCCCACTGACTGTTGATCTCGCTTTGATAGGGCGACCAAGGCTGTACTCAACCCATGGTTTTAGTGTGCCTCGACTACAATATCAAGCCAAAGATCATGCCATTTGACCCACAAAACTGGGGAATCACAGATGATCTAAAGAGGTCGGTAGCTGCGGTAGTTGATATTGGGAAAGATATTATCCATGTATTCCACTTTTGAGAGCCATTCTGGATCCAGTTTGCCTTCGTTGAGAGTGTCATAAATGTGATTGAAGCGCATCAGATGAGACTTGGTGCGACGGATGGCGTAGGGCACCATGGTGCCGGTGCGCATAATAAAAGCCCAGTCCGACGATTGGGCCAACAGTAGCTCACGGGCGGCTTGGTTGAGGGCACGCCACTCCATCTCATCGACTGGCTCTCGGCGACTCAGCTCGATCATCCGCTCAGTGGCTTTGTGCAGATGCGGGTAGATCCAGGCATTGGTGTCATTGAGCCAGTATTCATGAAAACCCCGTGCCCCCCAACTGGATTGAGCGGGTTTGCAGACCTGTTGAGTGGGATTTTCGTGCAAATACTCCGCTAGGTGAGTCATGCGGTAGACCCCCTGATCAAAGTAGCTCTTGCGGATCAGATAGTCGATAAACCACGGCCCTTCGTACCACCAGTGGCCAAACAATTCGGCATCGTAGGGGGCTACCACCAGCGGCGGACGACCCATCACACTGTGTAAGTAGCCGATCTGACCCTGGCGGTTAAACATAAAGTTACCCGCGTGCTCAGCCGCTTTTTCGCGCGCCCAGTAGGGATCATAGAGCGCCTTTTGGCCCAGATCTAGGTTGCGACCTGTGATTTTGTGATATTTGATCCCGGTGTTTTTGCGCTGGCCATTGGGCATGATGTAGGGCTTGATATACTCGTAATCCGCCTCAAAGCCCAAATCTTTGTAAAACTCTCGATAGACCGGATCCCCTGGATAGCCCACCTGCGCCGACCAGACCTGTTGGGAGGACTCAGGATCCCGGCCAAACACCGCCACCCCCGACTCCGTAAAGATCGGGGCATAGATGCCATATTTGGGCCGAGGTTTGGCATAGAGCACCCCGTGACCATCGGTGATCATGTAGCGCAAACCCACATCAGCAATCATACGTTCTAAGCCAGGATAATAGGCACACTCCGGCAGCCAGATGCCGCGCGGCCATTGTCCAAAGGTCTCGTTGTAGTGCTCACAAGCGGTCAACAACTGCGCCCAGACCGCCTGAGGGTACATCTGCATCAGAGGCAAATAGCCGTGGGTGGCCCCGCAGGTGATGATCTCCAGATTGCCAGAGTCTTGAAACTGCTTGAAAGCACTGATCAGATCGCGGTCATGGCGTTCCCACAGATCCCGCACCCGCGAAAACTCTCGGATGTAGTGCTCGGCTAAGTAGCGAATATGGCCATTGGTGACGTTTTTGTCATATTCCAGTTGGGCCAATTCCTCTAGTTTGGAGAGATACTCGCCGTAGCGCTCCTGAAGCAGAGGATCCTTGAGCATGGACACCAAGGGCGGCGTCAGGGACATGGTGAAGCGAAAGTCAATCCCATCTTGGCGCAACCCCTCAAACATCAAGATCAGCGGCGCGTAGGTCTCGGTGATGGCCTCATAGAGCCACTCTTCTTCGAGCACAAAATCCTGCTCTGGGTGCCGCACAAAGGGCAGATGAGCGTGGAGAACCAGAGCCAGATAGCCAAGGGTCATATCAAAGGGATCCTTAAGGGTCGGGAAGGAGCAGCCGGTTGACTGTTGATGTTCTTGCGCTGTTCTTGTGGTGTTCTTGACTTTGATATTGTTCTTGATTTCGATCCTGGGGTCAAGCCAGTCCAGATCCATCACCAGTCGCCAGCAGCAGCTACCACAATCAGTCACCATAAAAGATGATCTTGTCATCATGACCCCGCTCAATACCTACCATGACCCAGCCCGGATCCTTAGATTTTGGTGTAGATATTACGGCCCAAGTGCAGCAGCTCTACAACACCTACCCCTTTCCGCCCGCGCCGCTATCGTCGGTGGCCCCACCGGGGTGGAATTGGCGCTGGAGCTGGCCCCAAGCCTATGGGTTTTGCACCGGGATCCATCCTGGCCGTGGCCCGGTGCGGATCTTGGATGCAGGCTGTGGATCCGGGGTGGGCACTGAATATATCGCCCATCAAAATCCTCAGGCGGAGCTGTGGGCTTTTGATCTGAGCCAAAAGGCGCTTCAGATTGCTGAGGCCCGCTGCGCTCAGTCCGGGGCACCCAAAGTCAATTTTTGCCATTTGGATCTCGTTGATGTGGGCCGGATCCCTGGGCTGTTTCAGATGATCAACTGTGTGGGGGTGCTGCATCATCTCAAAGATCCCACCCTAGGACTGCAACTGCTGGCTGAAAAATTGGCCCCCGGCGGCATCCTCCACATTTTTGTCTACGGAGAACTGGGGCGCTGGGAGATCCGGCTGATGCAGGAGGCCCTGCGGTTATTGGTCACAGGTCAGGAGCAACGGCGGCTGGAAACGGTTGAGCAATTGGCAGCAGGATTAAAAGCAGGGCGGCGGCTGTTTGAGATCTTGCCGGAGTCCAATCGGATCCAAAAGCAAGAAAAAGAACGCTGGGCTACAGAAAACGTAGACGATGAATGTTTTGTAGATATGTATCTCCATCCCCGCGAGGTGGATTACTCGATCACCAGCCTGTTTCAATTGATCGCCCGCTCAGGGTTACAGTTTCTGGGCTTTTCTAATCCAGAGTTTTGGCAGCTCGATCGCGTCCTGGGATCCGATCTTGATCTGCTAGAACAGGCCCAAAAACTGGATCCGGTCAAGCAATTTCGCCTGATTGAGCTACTGGATCCGGTGGTGGCCCACTACGAGTTTTTTTTGGGTAAACCGCCCCTGCCCCGCCAGACTTGGGATCCCGATTCGATTTTGAGGGCGATCCCCTACCTCAGCCCCTGCATCGCCCGCTGGCCCAGTCAGAGTATTTTTAATTACCGCTATCAGGCTATCACCCTCAGTGATCAAGCCTTTGCCCTATTGCAAGCGGTGGATATGCAAGCGGTGGA
>CAZODP010000006.1:0-21590 GCA_964578595.1 uncultured bacterium | reverse complement strand
TGCAAGCGGTGGATATGCAAGCGGTGGAGTCTCAAACTCCCCAAACCCTGGGATCCCTGTTGGCTGGTATGGCGGATCCGTTGGCCCCAGAGCTGGCCCTGAAGCTGGTAGAACAAGGCCTGTTGTTGTTGAAGCCTTAGTTAACCCTTAATTTTTGTAACCATCCCCTTGAGTCCAGCCCATTTTTTTGCCCAGAAGTCATCAAAAATCAAGCGTCAAGGTCAAAGTGCGCTTTGTTATGCTGCACCTGTGATCAAGATCCTCGTCTCGGATCCGACCGCTCAGGTTTAATGGGTTCAGTTAGGTTTAATTGCAGGTTTAACCGGTTGCTGTCGTGGAAGCAGATATCAGGGGGCAAGCATGAAACGATTGGGGTGGATACGAGTACGGCGCTGGATGGTGGCCTTGACCTTGATGCTGGGGATCCTGCTGGGATTGATGATCCCGGTGCGGTCGCAATCTCTGGATCAACTGCACAATCAAGGGGTGACGCTTTATAACCAGGGTCAATATGACCAGGCGGCGGCGGTTTTTTTGGAAGCCCTCAAGATCAACCCCCGTGCCCTGCCCCCTCTGCGCTATTTGGGCGGATCCTTGGTGCGGCTCGAACGCTATGACGATGCGGTTGATATCCTCAGCCGTACCCTTGAACTCAACCCCTACGATGCCGACAGTCTCTATGACCTGGGGGTGGCCTACGATCATCTGGGCCAATTGGATCAAGCTGCCGAAAATTATCAAAAAGCTGCCGAAGAGTATCAGATCCGACCGGACTCTTTGCAGCGGGTGCAACCGGAGGAGATTTTTAATAATTTGGGTTTGGCTCAACTGGCTCAAAATCAGCCCAACCAAGCCCTGAGCAATTTCGTCCGCACCACAGAGCTGGATGCCAGCTTTGGCCAAGGATTTTATTTACAAGGGATCGCCCAGACCCAGCAGCAAGACTACCCCCAAGCCCGCCAATCCTTTGATAAATCGGTGGATCCCCAGGTGCGGTTTGAATTTCGGGAGCGAGGCTACAACGGGCGAGGGGTGGCGGAGCTTTTGGATCAAGATTTGGAGCGCTCACTACAATCGCTCAATCAATCTTTGCAGGAGGCCCAGGCCCGTCAGCGCAATTATCCGACCGCTTTATCCAACCGGGGCCTCACCCACTTTGAGCTGGGCAATCTGGACAATGCTGAGTCAGATTTTGGGCAATTTACCCAAGCGGTGCCAGACCGGCCTGAGGCTTTTAATAATCTGGGTTTTGTCCGCTATGAGATTGGCGAAAAAGCTCGTCTGATTGCCCGTGCCTCGGATCCGCTCAAATACATGGCCACATTGCCCGCTGCCACAGCCCACTACTTTCAAGATCAGGTGCAGCTCTATGCCCAACGGCATCCGGTTCGCCCTCCTCTGCTGGTGGCCGCCCTGCCCTTTGTCCATGACACCCCCTGGTTGCCCGCTTTGCCGCCCCAATTACAGCCGGATCCCCAGGATCCTGTGGGATTAACCCGTCTTGCTCTATCTGATCTGGCCCGCACCAAGCTAGAAGAAGCCATTCAAGCCTTTCAGCAGGCTCTTGAGATCGAGCGCAACTATGCTCCTGCCCACTATGGCCTCGCCGCCAGTCGCCGCAGTCAAGGGCGTTTTCAGGAGTCGCTGCAGGAGTTTGAGACCGCCGGAACCCTCTACGCCAGCGCAGGGGATACCCTTTGGGAGGCCTTTACCCGACAACTGGATATCCCAGCCCTGACAGCGCGGATTGAGACCCCTGAGCCACCCGCCAATTCGGTGAACCCTGCTCCCACCCCTGCGGATCCCTACGGCGGATCCGCAAATTCCGCAACAAATACAGCAACAAATACAGGGGTCGAGCAGCCCCAACCCCCCACAGAGCCGGTGGTGCGGGATGGGTTTAGATTTACAGAGCCGGCGGTGGTTGCCTTCTATGACACCAACCAGACCTCTCAACTGCTGGCGGATCTGGCCATTAGCACCACCCAGCCCCCCAAAGTTCGGAGTGAAGCGGTACAGGCCCTCCGTCTCAAACGCTATCGCCCCGCCTATCCTGCCCTGCAGTCACGTCTGATCAAGGTTGACGACTCCTATGCAGAGCCGGATCAAGGGGTGCGCTCCTCCATTCTCTACTTCTTGGATGAGGTGGAAGCTCCCCCCCCTCCCGCTCCCGTGGCGGCGATCCCGGTGGCAGCGGTGGCTCCCCCGCGCCCTCAGCCTGCCGTTGCTCCCCGTCCTGCCCCTCAGGCGATCCCAGTCTCTGTCCAGCAGGTCAATACCTCCTTTGCCCCCCCACCCACACCGGTGGCAACAGCCTCAGGCTGCGGGGGATCCAGTGTTGTCAGTGCGGCCATCTGCCGGATCCGATCTTAGACATCTGCATGGGATTTGCGTGGATGTGAGCCTCAATCTGGGACTGATCAATGGGACATCAACCTGAGCTTGAGATCTATCGCCTCTGGATCGAGACTGGCTCAAGCCTAAGCTGGCCCCTGAAATAGCAGCCAAGACAAGAAAAAATTGCTGATAAACACCGCCAGCAGTGCCGTCACCACCGCATCCGTGGTGGATTGACCCACCCCCTTGGCCCCCCCCTGAGTAGACAAGCCCCAGCCGGATCCGATAATCGCAATCAGGATCCCAAAGATCGCTGCCTTGATCACACAGACCAGCAGATCCCAGGTGGTGAGCAGAGCCTGGGCCGAGGAGATGAACTGGCTGGGGGCAATGTTGTAGAGGGTATCGCAGATGATCATGCCGCCAATCAGTCCTGTAATCAGGGACAGCATGGTTAGTACCGGCACCATCAGCCCACAGGCCAAAACGCGCGGGATCACCAAATAATCAACTGGATCCGTGCGCAGGATTTGGAGGGCATCCACCTGTTCAGTGACTTTCATGGTGCCCATCTCGGCGGCAAACGCGGATCCGACTCGCCCACACATCACCACCGCTGTCACCACCGGAGTTAGCTCCCGGGTCAAGGCGATGGCCAGCACACCTCCAATTAACGAGGACGCCCCAAAGTTGATAAACTCCCGTGCCACCTGGATTGTGAACACCCCACTGATCACCACCGAGGTAATCAGCACAATCAACAACGATTCCAGCCCCACCGCCGAAAGCTGGTCAAATGTATTGCGACGATGGATCCGCCCGGATCCGAGATGTAACAACACCTGCCCCGCCAGCAGCGAGCTGGATCCGACCCGTCGCAACCAATCCATCCAGCCGACCCCAGATTTTTTTCTAGTTTAGGCCCTGACCCATCTCAAACTCAAAGCTCTGGCGAAAACCGCTTGGAATCTGGGGAGTAACGCCACCCATAGCCTTCTGGATCCCGGCTGCGGCTCCAATCGGCAAAGCCTGGTTTCATCTTCCAGTAGGTGATGGCAGAGACGACTACCCCCAGCCGATCCGCCAATTGAGTTTGGTTGAGAGGACGCATCCGCACAGGACGAGAGCGAGGCGGCATCAGATCATCCTCCGGAGAGGTAAAGCCAAAAGATGGCGGTACCGTACCACGGGGGGGAAGGTACTCCGGCGGACGAGGTGCTCCATGGGTGGGGAAACCCTGAAATCCTCCAGATCGGTCCTCCGGTTGGGATCCCGGATACCCGGTGGGTGTGGGTGCAGGGGAGGGATCCTGGGGGCGCGGAGGGGCAGCAGCCGGGGCTGGCTGAGCTTTTTGGGCCTCGCCATTCTCTCGCAACAGACTAAACTGGCTCAGCAACCCGACATTTTCTACATTAAGCAGGTCTTCGAGGTTAGAGGTCTGATTGATCAGATTCAGCTCTCGATCAAACTCCTGCTCGATAATCCGTAGATAGTAATCCCGCTTTGCCCCATCCAGATTCTCCATCAGCAACTTGAGAGCCATCTTGAGATTGAAGAGCGGATCGCTGATATCCTGCAAAAACTTTTTGAAAAGGGAGTTTTTGACCTCCGAGAACTGCTGCAATTTTTGCAGTTCAACGCGCATCTCCTCTTCTTGATGGCTGCGTTTTTTCTCTTGCTCCGCCTGGATCCGATGCCGATGGAGTGCCATCTCCACACAAGTATATAATTCCCGCTCTTTGAACGGCTTAATCAAAAAGCCAATCGGCAAAACATCCTTGGCCCGATCCAGCGTATCTTCATCCGCATAACCGGTCAGGTGAACCACCGGGATCTTGTAGCGGCTGTTGATCTGGCGTGCTGCCTCAATGCCATCAATATTCCCTTTGAGAACCACATCCATCAATACCAGATCTACTGGCGGGGATTCCTCCAGCTTACTGAGAGCCTCTTCTCCGGATCCGACCGAGGCAGTGACCACGTACCCAAACTTGCGCAGGCTGGCAGCGATATCTTTGGCGACCACCTTCTCATCTTCAACAACTAAAATACTGCCTCTCATGGATCACCGTTCCTTGGTCTACTGTGTACTGCATCAAGTGTTTACTGCATCAAGCTCTCTTGTGGCTCATACCCAAAGGGTGACCCCAAATCCAGCCATTCATGCCCTAGAGCTAGTCACTCATCATCCAGCCATTGCTCATCTAGCTGTTCCCATCCAGCTATTGATCGCCATATCAGCAGGTTTCAAGCAGGCTCAGTCAGGTTCAGTACTTTCACTTAAGCTCATGTTTACAATAAGAGCTAAAAGAGAGTAAAAGTTACTGATACTGACTGGACAAGCCCACAGAGTCAAAGTAAAGATGCTGAATCTTTCTAGCCTAGATTCATTCACTATCATAGAACGTTTCTATCACATAGTCATTGAACAAGCTCGCAATTCGGCTGCATTAAGCCAAAAAACCTAATCTGGAGTCAAGAACTCCATCGAGATCACCTTCCTAGGTAACAGTCTATTAAATTATCTTTTGGGTTGCCTTTGCGAATGTTGAAGTGTCTCAATCACTCCACGTCACGGGTTGGGGCAATCGGGCTGATCTCAAATGCTGATCCTAAGCATAGCCAAACCCATTCACTGGGAGTATGTCAGGGCAATGAACGGTTGCAGCTTGCCTCTACCGTCATCTCAGTTGCAAGATTTACACCCCTGAGAAATTGAAACCTGTTTTGAAGAAATGAGATTTTGTTTGGATCCCTCTCCTGGGGGAGGGCATGATATCATCCTGGGCGCACCTCAGAAGCTGGAGTCAGCCTGAGTAATTTACATTTCTTTAAACCTGGTTCTCTGTGGCAGGATTGGGGAGGTGAAGAGATTGAGCTGTTGTTAAGGGTGGATTCTCCTGTTGTCTGTCTTATGTGCTGTATCTTGGTTATCTCGGTTTTCCGGGGCGAAGTTGGTGGGATCAGGGTCGAGCGAGTCGGGGCAGATCTCTGATTGGGTTAGAATCCTATGAGGCTGTTGTCGGTTGCCGAAAATATAGAGGGCCAGCAAAGGTGAGCCAGATAGTTGGCCATAATCAGGATCCTGTTGCCGCTGGTTCATTTGAGGATGTTTTGATTAGATTGGCTCTTGGCTTGATTTTAAATTGGATCGATATTAGATGCTAAATGGCGTACCGAAAAGTGATAGAGGTTGAGAGAGGGGAAATAATACCGGATGGGGCAACGTGGCACGGTGCATGGCTTTAGGACATATTGAGACATCTTGGTTTGGGTGTAGTGTTGGCCGTAGGGAAATTGAGGGTCGTGACCAGATGAGGCTTTTAGAGAAACGGCTCTGGGATCCTGGCCCAACAAGGCTGAGACCGCCAGCAGTGCAGCTCAGACCTACCGACTGCGGCCTACCAACGATGACTGACCCAATGACCAACCGATATGTTTGGGCAGTCGTTTCTAATGGCTTGGGCCTGACAGTAGCCTTAAGATATTCCTAGAGCCCGTTTTGCGTTTTGAAGGCACTTCCATCCCTGTGATGGCTCACTTGTTAGGTTTTGCTTTGGTTTCGTTTCGTTGTGTCACTTACTCAATCATCCAGGATCCGTCATGACTGTGCGCCTTTATGTTGGAAATCTGCCGGAAGATGTAGATCGGCAGGCCCTCGAGACCTTGTTTACCAGTGCGGGGGAGGTGATTTCCACCAAGGTAATCCGTGACCGCAAGACGGGTAAGTGCCGTGGGTTTGGCTTCTTGACCGTTGCTACCCCCGAAATTGCTGAGACCTACATCGAGAAGTTCAACGGATCCACCTTTGGAGAGATCACCCTCAAAATCGAGGTGGCTCAGCCCCGTGAGCGCGGCGAAGACGCTGGAGAGGCTGGACCCAACCCCGAATCCAGCTCCAGTAGCGATTCATCCGATCAACCCCGACCCAGTAGTGGAGTTAAACGCCGCAACAACCGCGAGCGCAGTAGTGGATCAGGAGCCGGATCCCGTGAGCGCAGCAGTTCTTCTACAGCAGCCGAAAGTGCCGCTGGCCCCGATCCCCGTTGGGCTGACCAGTTACAGCGGATCAAAGAGCAGCTACAGGCAACTGGACAAGGCTGAAAGCTTCTGCTGCTTTCTTCTACTTCTCTTGGGGCTATTTTTTGTGGAGTTTATGTAGCTCTCACTGGTGATCTGCGTTCTCAGGTACAACCTGACCCCCCTCTCGATCCAGCCGCAAAGGATGAGCGGCGGCGGCGATATCAAGCTGTGCCCAGGCGGATACCATAGCATCGGCCACTGACTGCCGGGATCCCTGATCACAGAAGGCCAGCAGTGTCGGCCCAGCGCCGCTGATCACCACCCCATAGGATCCGGCGGCTTGGGCAGCAGCTTGGACCGTTTTGAAGCCGGTGATCAAGTCTTGACGGGCGGGTTGATGCAGGCGGTCTTGGAGGGCCACCCGTAGCCAGTCCACATTGCCTGTCTGGAGGGCCTGTAGCAGTAGCCCCAGATGTCCAGCGGTAAAAACGGCATCCGGCACAGCAATCTGTTTGGGCAAGACATCACGGGCGGTCTGGGTGGAGAGCTTAAAGTCGGGCACCACCACCACAAACTGAATCGAGGGATCCCAGTCAATCGGGCAAAACACCCACTGCCCCTGCTGAGACTGGACACAGAGCTGGCAGTTGCCTTTGAGGGCGGGCACCACATTGTCGGGATGCCCTTCCAGGGCGATGGCCATCTGTAGGAGGGTTTCGGGGGTCAGGTTGAGTTCGCCAAGGGCATTGGCCCCCAGCAGTCCCCCCACAATGGCGGTGGCCGAGCTGCCCAGTCCCCGCGAGAGGGGTACATTTAGATCCAGCTCGATAGCCACGGGTGGGATCTCAGCCTCCACCACCTCAAAGGCTCGACAAAAGGCCCGATAGACCAGGTTATCTTTGCCCAGGCTGACATGGTCCGTGCCTCGATAGCGGATACTGAGGCCACTGTCCACCGCCTGAAAGTGAAACCGATTGCGCCAGTTCAGAGCAGCCCCCACGCAGTCAAACCCCGGCCCCAAATTGGCAGTGGTGGCGGGAACACTGATACAGACTTGATCTTTCACCCAGCTCTCCTTGTTGCGCCAGAGGCTCGTAACAGAATGTCAATATATCAGGGAGCCAACTTTGGATCCCCGCACCCCACAGCAGTGGGCGATTAAAACTATACCGCTAAAGGCTTACAGCTTAGCGTTTGACGGGGCTAGCTCATGTGGTCTTGAGTAGACTCAGGCCAATCTGTTTCAGAGCTATCTCATTTAGAGCTGTCCTGGCTCGTAGCCGCCAGCCTGCAATTGGCGGATTTCAGCCTCAATTTGCTCCCGGAGGGCTTGGCCATTTTCACTGCGGATCGCCAGTGTAATCCGGTTGTAGTCTGGCACCGATAGCCCCACAGCAGTGATGATCTCGGTGGCGGTGCGGATAAAATCACGCCGGATCAGCTCGCGGGTGCTGCTATCAGCAGTGGCGGAGCGTTCTTGAGCCTCCAATCGATGGGGTTCTACCTCCAGAACAATCTGAGCAAAGAGAGCTAGTTTTTCGGGATCAAACTCTGGGTTGGATTGAGCCAAAGCAACCCACCCCAAAGCAAGAGGGGACGGATCAATCTGTAACAGCAGGATCCCGCCCAATCCCAAAATCAGGCTGAGGCCAAGACTGGACCCCAGCAACGATCGTTGGGTCGCGTGTTGTTGTAATTTGAAACCCCCAGCCATCAGTCTTGTCCTCAGAACACCAGCCAGCGTCACTCGTCCCCATTATCTACCGCCATTGTGTATCACTGTGGGTCGGATCGACTGGGATCCTAGACCCCAAGCCCGATCAGATGTTCCGGCAATTTCTAGGCTCGGAATTTCTAGCCTTGGAATTTCTAGGACGTGTCATCGGATCAGCCAGATGCCCGTATCGTCCCGTTGTCATCTCGCTTCATCTCGCTATCTCTGCCTAGCTGAGCTTTCTCTACTGTGCTTACCTGATGGCACATCTCAGGCTGTCACTAATGAATACTGACCACTCAATTTTTGCAATTGCTGAACCAGTAGGCTCAGAAATAACCCCACATCTGTGACGATGCCAACGGACTCAAGGGATCCGCGATCCGCCAGCTTGGTCACCACCGCCGGGTTGATATCGACGCAGATCAGCTTGACGCCAGCGGGGGTCATATTGCCCACCCCAATCGAATGCAACATTGACGACAACATCACGATCATCTCGGCCCCTGCCAAAAGCTGGGCATACTGCTGTTGGGCTTGCACCATATCGGTGATGGTTTCTGGAAGTGGCCCATCATCTCGAATGGATCCGGCCAAGGCAAAGGGCACCTGGTTTTGGATGCACTCGTACATGATCCCGCCGCTGATATGGCCCTGCTGTACCGCCGCCGCAATACTGCCCAAGCCTCGGATCCAATTGATGGTTTTGAGGTGATGACGATGGCCCCCCTTGACCGCGTTCCCCCGGCGCATATCCACCCCCAGTGAGGTGCCATAGACACTTTGCTCCAGATCATGCACCGCAATGGCATTGCCCCCCAGTAGAGCCTGAACGTAGCCCTCCCGGATCAGGGTGGCCAAGTGGGGTCCGCCGCCGGTGTGGATCACCACAGGCCCAGCCACCACCACGGTTTTGCCTCCCCGTTCTTTGATCTGGCGCAACTCCCAGGCGATCTGCTCCACCACTAGCTCCACCCGCCGTTCACTGGAAACCCCTGCCCCCATAAAGGTAAACTCCTGGGTGTTGTTGGCCCGCTCTTTGCTGGGCTGTCGGCGGGTGCGGATCCCATCCACCCCACAGACGATCTGTTGACCCACCTGGGCATCGCGGGGCAGGGAGCACCGGGCACTGGGCCGACCCGATGGATCCCGCTCCACCAGGATCACCCCATCCATCCGCTGCTGGGTGACATCGACCCAATCCCCATCCACCTTCACCTGCGTTGGGTAAATGGTGGTCACATAAAAATCCTGCGGGGCAACCCCGGCTTGGGTCACAGTCTCCAGCTTGGCATCAGGGTGAACCGGTTCCTCAAACTGTGCCCCTTGCTCGATCAGGGTGCTCAAAATGGTCTGCAGCCGATCGGCGGTGGGGGCCGACACGCTGAGCTGCACCCGGCTGGTGCTTTGGCGTTTTTCCCCCAGCTCAAACTTGAGGATCTGGAAGCTGCCGCCGCTTTCCACAATCAAGTCCAGTGCCGATCCCAGAATATCCCCATCCACCAGATGGCCCGACAGATTGACAGTGCGGGTGTAAACACTGGAGGTGGGATCCACCTGCGGGGCCAAGATCTCCGTCAGGCGCAAGGTCAGGCACTTGGCCGCCCCCCCTGCCTTGAGAAACTCACTCAGATCCGTCTCGATCACGTTAAAGCCCCGCTCCTGAAGTTGGGCGTGCAGAGCTGGAGTTACTCTATTCACCACAATGGATCCGTTGACATCCACCGCATTGCAGGCAAAGTTGATGGCATCCGGCTCATCAATTGGGATCCGTTTTTCGGCGGGCACCCGCAGCTCGATCAAGCGGTTGGAGTAGGCATCAAAGGCCCCTGGATAATAGAGCAAATAGCCCTGTGATAGAGGACAAAAGCAGGTGTCGAGATGATAAAACCGCTCGTCCACCAGCCGCAGCGACAGCACCTCGATCTCCAGCCATTTGGCCAGATAGGGGTGGGATTCCAGCACCGATCGAAAGCCATAGCCCGCCCACAGCCAGCGGCCCTCCCGATCCAGCAGGGCATCGCCTGCCCCTTCAAAGGACAATTCTGGCGGCAATTCGTAGACGGTATAGCCCTGTTGCTCAAACCAGCGTTTGAAATGAGGTTGCTCCCCCTGCCGCTCTGGGTGATAAAACTGACTCAACACCACCGTTTGATTGAGCACCAATCCGGCATTGGCAGTAAACACCATATCGGGCCACCCCTGAGCCGGATCCACCAGCTTGACCTCAGAGCGCTGCCGCAAAATCTCATATAGGTTTTGCCATTGGCTCATGGCCCGCTCCCGCGAGGAACGATGGACATTGCCCACCATCCAAGGGTTGATCACATAGTCCACCTCGTAGTGATGAGGGGCACACATCAAAATCTCTAGGGATGCAGACATAACACGCTCAGGAGGGATACTCAGGCCACACACGACTCTAGCAGGTTGCACTCTAACAGGTTACTGGGATCCCAGATCCCGTCTGGTAAACAGTTTTGGTCAACCTTGTAGGCTTATGGGTCTTATGGGCCAACTTTACTTTTAAGACAACTTGTAGGCAGTATCACCCAGTTAGATACCCAAAATGCTGTAGCCACTGTCCACATAAATAATCTGACCGGTGATGCCACTGGCCAGATCACTGCCCAAAAAAGCAGCGGTGCTGCCCACCTCCAATTGGTCGATATTGCGGCGCAGGGGTGCCTTTTCTTCGACGGCCCGCAGCATCGAATGAAAATCTGAAATCGCAGAGGAGGCCAGGGTTCGCAGGGGGCCAGCCGAGATGCCATTGACCCGGATCCCGGTGGGGCCAAGTTCTGCCGCCAGGTATCTGACACAGGTTTCCAGACCGGCTTTGGTCACCGCCGCCATGTTGTAGTTGGGCACCACCCGTACCCCCCCCAAGTAGCTGAGGGTGATGACGCTGCTACCCTGCTTGAGCAGGGGTTTGGCCTCACGGCAGAGGGCGATCAGCGAATAGGTACTGACATCCATCGCCAGCGCAAATCCCTGCCGCGAAATGGCACTAAAATCGCCGGAAAGGTCCTCTTTTTTTACAAAAGCAAGGCAATGCACCAAAATGTCAATGCCATCCCATTGGCTTTGCACCGCCTGAAATAGGTCTGTAATCTGCTGATCCTGCTGGACATCGCAGGGCAACAAAAAATCAGGCTGGAGAGGCTCAGTCAGGCTGCTCACCTTACTTTTGAACCGATCTTTGTCGTCGGGCAGATAGGTCACCCCCAAACTAGCCCCAGCCCGATGCAGTTGCTGGGCGATTCCCCAGGCGATGGATCGGTCATTGGCGATCCCGGTGACAAGGGCTTTCTTTCCGGTTAGATCCAGCATCGGTTTTAGATCCAGCATCGGTTGGCTCAGGCACAGCTTTATTTTTGTATCACGTTATCCCATCCCCTGGCAGAATCAACCAACAGAGTGTAGGCCCAGAAATACTGACCCAGTGACTTTTACCATAATGACCCTATCGCCACACCAGTCGAATGGGATCCAGGTTTGCAGGTTTGTAGAGCGGATGCCCTGGATCCCCGGTTCTGAGCTGCACCAGACAATGGGGATCCTTGAGTTGGGCCAAAACCTGGCGATCCCGCCCCACTGGACAGTGTCTCTGGTTACCCCAGGCGCAGAGGGTTAAAGCTGCTTCTGCCTCAAGGGTTGATAGCCACCGGTTATTGTCGGGGCCAACCGGATCCGTCACCTGTCTGAGCACCGCCGGATCCGTCGAGCGATAGGCAAACAGATTGCCCAATAGCAGGGATCCAAATCCCCAGCGGCGGGCGTAGCCCAGACAGACCCGTAAAGTTGGATCCTCGGTTTGGGCATCAGCGGTGGAGGGATTGAGGCCAATAAAAAGCACTGTGGGCAGGCTCGGATCCCAGACCCGACTCAAGGCATAGCGATAGGTTTGGCAGCTCGATAGCACCGCATCTTGTTTGAGAAACGGTTGAGGCTGAGGGGATTGAGGTGGAGGGGATCCCACTGATGATGAACTAATCGTGTGAATGAATCATGGCAGTGATCCCAATCTCAAGGGTCAGGATCCAAGGCCCCACGTTAGGATAGAACAGTTAGTCAAGGTTTATCCCCCACGATTCATGACCGCTGCCATCGCCGTCCCCAAGGTCAAACTCAAAAAGCCCCCCCTCACCATTCACACCATGGGGGATCAGGTTTTGCGTCAGCCCGCCAAGCGAATCAGCAAAATCAATGATGAGATCCGGCAGTTGGCGCGGGATATGCTGCAAACCATGTATAGCTGTGATGGCATTGGTCTGGCGGCTCCACAGGTGGGCGTCCACAAACGCATGATCGTGGTGGATCCTCATCCGGATAAGGCCGAGATCGCGCCCCTGGTGCTGATCAACCCTGAGATCAAGGGCTACAGCGGATCCGAGGTGACCGACCAAGAGGGCTGCCTGAGCGTGCCGGGGGTCTATTGCGAGGTGATCCGCTACGACGAGATCGTGGTGTCTTTTAAGGATGAAACCGGACGGCCCCGCACCATCAAAACCAAAGGACTGCTCTCGCGGGTGATCCAGCATGAGATCGACCATTTAGATGGGGTTTTGTTTGTGGATCTGGTGGACAATCCCCTGCAATTAGATCAAGAACTTCGCAAACATGGCTTCAAAATGCAGGATGTCAATCGCAAAATCGCCTAGAACCTAAAACCCTAAAAAAACTGAGCACCGACCGGCTGGAATCGGTTAATGGCTCCCAAAGACAGACTAAAGTGGGGGTATCTCTTTAGATTTGTCTAAGTTCTAAATTATGAAAGCCTTTACCCTGCTCGGATCCACCGGATCGATTGGCACCCAGACCCTGGATCTAGTGGCTCAGTATCCCGACCGGTTTCGGGTGGTGGGGTTGGCAACAGGCCGGAATGTGGGCCTTTTGGCCGAGCAGGTCAGGCAGTGTCGTCCGCAGATCGTCGGCATCGAAGATCAGTCCAAGCTCTCTGAATTGCGAGAGCGTCTCCAGGGGCTGGATCCCATGCCCAAGCTGGTGGCGGGATCCGAGGGGATCTGTGAGGTGGCGGCCTTTGGGGATGCCGAACTGGTGGTGACCGGCATTGTGGGCTGTGCCGGGTTGTTGCCGACGGTGGCGGCGATTGAGGCCGGCAAAGACATTGCTCTGGCCAATAAAGAAACCCTGGTGGCGGGTGGCCCGGCGGTGTTGCCCCTGGTCAAACAGTATGGGGTCAAGCTGATCCCGGTGGATTCGGAGCATTCGGCCATCTTTCAGTGTTTACAGGGGGTGCCGCCGGGGGGCTTGCGGCGGATCCTGCTGACAGCCTCGGGGGGATCCTTTCGGGATTGGGCCGCAGAGGATTTACACAACGTGACCTTGGCCGATGCCCTCAATCATCCCAATTGGGTGATGGGACGCAAAATTACGATTGATTCGGCCACCCTGATGAATAAGGGGCTGGAGGTGATCGAGGCCCACTACTTATTTGGACTGGATTACGACCAGATTGATATTGTCATCCACCCCCAGAGCATCATTCACTCTTTAATTGAGCTACAGGACACCTCGGTGATAGCTCAGTTGGGTTGGCCCGATATGCACCTGCCGATCTTGTATGCCCTCAGTTGGCCAGAGCGATTGGCCACCCCCTGGGATCCCCTTGATCTGGTCAAGATTGGATCCCTGACTTTTAAGGCTCCTGACCACCGCAAATACCCCTGTATGAAGCTGGCCTATGCGGCAGGACGAGCGGGAGGCACTATGCCAGCGGTGCTCAATGCTGCCAATGAAGCAGCAGTGGCTCTGTTTTTAGAAGAAAAAATCCCCTTTTTGCGGATACCGCAGCTCCTAGAGCAGGTTTGTGAGCAGCATCAGCCGATGGCGGATCCCAGATTGGCCGATATTGTGGCGGTGGATGGCTGGGCGCGGCAGGCGGTGGCGGAGCTGGCGGCCCCAGACTTGGTTTTGGCCTGAAGGGGTTCACGCCTGTATTTTTGATCTCTGTGTTTTTGATACCTATGCTGTTCGAGGGTCAAAGAATTGCCCAAAGGCCGATACTCTACGGCGAGGTCTTGGGCTAAGTTAAGCCTTTGAATGAACTGTCTTTGAATGAATTGCCTTTTGAGTAAATCGGGATCCCTATGCGTTTGATCAGTTCGACGGCTCTGGTGGCTCTGCTCTGTAGTTTGGTGATTTCGGGGCTGGTGGCTTGGGCGTTGTTTTGGCGGGTCGAAGAGGTGAAAGTGGTGCAGCCCGACGAGACGCCACCGCCGGTGATCAGCCGCACCGTGGATCTGGTGGGCCGCCAGCAAGGGCGCGATCGGTGGCGGTTGCTCTCCCCTGAGGTGGTGGTGGAAAACGGCCAGCAGGTGTTTGACCAAGGAGCCCATGGCTATTTTTATGGCAGCCCAGAGCCGCGGGCTGAGAATGTCCGGGATCCTTTTTTTAACAATCAAGATCAGATGGAATGGCAGGCCAGTTTAGCTCGCTATGATGCCACCGCCGATCAGCTTCTGTTGCAAAACGATGTGGAGGTGCGAGATACCGATGGCAGCCAACTGTTTACAGACCTGCTGCGGGTGACCCCCGAAGAGGCGATTGATATTGCGGCCCCCTTTACCCTGACCGGATCCGAGGTGATTTTGTCGGGACAAGAGGGATCCTTTCTGTTTCAGTTTGCGCTGATGACTGCCACCGAGGGCAAGCTGTTGGTGTTGCCGGAGGACAATCCTGCCCCTGCCACATGGGACTTGGCTGATGTGGCTGCGGTGGAAGCAGATCCCAACACCACCGTGATCACCGCCGCCCAGCTCAGCTATGACCGCAATGCCCAACTGGCCCGAGGGGAGGGCAATTTGGTGATTCGGGAACGGGGGGTGCGGATCCAAGCCCCTGAGGGCACCTATGACCGGCGGGGATCCCAGAGCAGCCTGCGGGGGGGGGTGATGTTGCAGGAGACGGCGACAGGGGGGCCACGGGAGGGGCTGTTGGCGGATCTGTCTTTGGCTCAATCTCAGCCTGCGGAGGCCGAAGAGGAAGTCACCATTGTTGCCGACCAGTTGGATTATGACCGCAGCACCCAGATCGCCCGTGGAGAGGGCAATTTGGAACTGCGGCAGGGACAGACCACCATTGAGGCTCCCCAGGGCAGCTACCGCCGCATCGAGGCCCAGAGCATCATGACCGGCGGGGTGACATTGCGGGAGCCAGAGCGGATCCTGCGGTCAGCCCGCTTGGAGGGCAACCATCGAGACAAGATTTTTTTGTTTGAAGAAGATGTGCTTTATACCCAGATGGGGACAGCCGGGGATCCTGAGGGTGAGGGGTTTAGCAGCGAGATTCGTCAGTCAGAAACAGAGGTCAAGGCCGCCAAGCTGGTCTATAACTCCCGTACTGAGACCTCTGAGTTTACAGATGATGTGGAGTTTATTCAGCGGGGCCGACAGGCCAAGGCTGAGCAGGCTCGGATCACCCCAGAGCTGGTGGAGCTGATCGGAGAGGTGGAGATTCAACAAATTGATGGAGACTGGCTGGCCCAACGATTAGAAAGTCCTGAGGCCCAGGCGGATGTGTCGCGTCCGACGCTGATTTTTGCCAACCGGGTGGAGATCGACCAGGCCACCAGCGATGCCCGCTTCTATGAAAATGTGGTGATTGTGCAAGAAAATCGGGCTGCCGAGGGGGATCGAGCGGTGTTTTATGACGGATCCCAGACCTTTGAGCTGATTGCGGATGGCACCCCTGTGCTGCTCTGTGACCGCAATGAGGAGGCAGGGAGCATTGCCCGCAGCACCATCGAGGGCTTGCCGGGGCGAGATGCACTGGATGTCACCTGCCGGGGGGCCAACCGGATCCAATCGCAACTGATCACGCTGGATATGGCCAACGATACCTTTTCCGCCAGTGGACAGAGCCAGATGCAGTTTCGGGTGACAGGGGATGAAGCCCTCTAATCTCACCCCCCTTGGTCGATCTTTTGGCTGATGGCTCTTTTAGATCATGGCTAACGTTTTCACCATCGGGATCCTGCTTGTGCTCTGTGGCCTGCTGGGATCCCTGCCTTTCACCGGTTGGCTAGCCGGCTGGATCGCCGGTCTGGATCTGAGCCAGGTGGGGACGGGCAATGTCAGTGTGGCGGCGGCCTTTCGGCAGGGGGGGCCAAAACTGGGGATCCCGGTGGTGCTGGTGGAGATTGGCCGCGGGATCCTGCCTTTGGGATTGGCCACTGGCTTGGGGTTATCCCGTGTTTGGGGGCTGTGGGGGTTGATCCCGGTGGTGGTGGCCCGGTTTGGGCGATTTCGAGCCGGTGGGGCCACCAATTGGGGCTGGGGCTTGTTGATCTATGACCCGGTGGTGTTCGGGCTGGCTGGGCTGACGGGATTGGGGTTGTGGCCGATCTTGGCTTCCCGCCGCTGGGGGATACGGCTGGGCTGGCTCAGTGCCGGGATCTGGGCCTGGATCCTAGCTCGATCTGGCCTAGCGCAATGGGGGGGAAGCCGATCGGGGGCGGATGCACTGGCTATGCTGGCAGTGGCATTAACATTAGTGTTGATCGATCTGCGACTTGAGGATGATATGGCAGCTCAGTCGATCATTGCCCTCCGTTCCGCCTCGGATCCGGCCCAAGTGGGATCCAAAGCCGCTACCTTGTCACAGCTTTTGAGCTGGGGCTATCGGGTGCCAGAGGGGTGGGCCATCCCGGCAGGTCGGTCTGTAGAGGACTGGCTGGATCGGATCCCGGTGACCCAGCAAAACCCTTTGATCGTGCGCTCATCAGCCCTAGAGGAAGACGGTGAGGCTCATTCATCGGCGGGGGTCTATCAAAGTATCGGCCCTGTCACCAGCCGAGAGGCGTTGAGACAAGCGGCGTTGGCCTGCCTCCAGAGCTACCACAGTCCAGTGGCCCAGGCCTATCGTGCCCAATGGAATTTGCCGGAGCGGGGCATGGCTCTGGTGGTGCAGCCCTATGTGACTGGTCAAGTGATGGGGGTGATGTTTAGCCGTCAGCCGCTGGACGGATCCCCGCTGGTGGTGATTGAGGCCAGCTCCACTCAGGATCCATCGGTGGTATCGGGGGCCGGGATCCCTCTACATTTAGAAATTCCTCATGCAGGGGATGGGGATCTTGGGGCACAGACCCTTTTGCCTGGGGAGGTGATAGAGGCGTTGGTAAAGTTGGCCCAAGAGTTGGAGGCCCGGTTTCATGGCATTCCTCAAGACATCGAATGGATCTGGGATGGCCAGCACATCACGGTGGTGCAGTGTCGGCCCATCACCAATCTGCGCCCGATTTGGACCCGTACCATTGCGGCTGAGGTGATCCCTGGAGCGATTCGCCCCCTGACCTGGTCGATCAATCGCCCGCTCACCTGTGGGGTTTGGGGGGAGCTGTTTGGGATCGTGCTGGGGGATCGGGTGGCGGGCCTAGACTTTGACCAGACTGCCACATTGCTGGGATCCCATGCCTATTTCAATGCCACGTTATTGGGGGCGATTTTTCGGCAGATGGGATTGCCAGAGCAGGGGTTAGAGTTTTTGTTGCGGGGGGGCAAAATGGGCAAACCGCCACGCTCGGCCTACCGTCGGCTGCTATCTTGCTTACCGGGATTGTGGCGATTGATCCAACTGGAACGCAATCTGCCCCAGGGTTTTGAGGCCGATCAACAGGCCCATTTTCAACCGACGTTGACCGTCCTGGCCCAGGTGAGCACCGATCAACTGACCCAGACCGAATTATGGGGTTTAATTCAGCAGCTTCAAGACCTGCTCAAGCGGGCCACCCTCTACAACATTGTCAGTCCCATTGGCTTTGCCATTCGCCGCAGTTTATTTCGGATATCAGATCGCTGGATCCAAGACACCACCAGCCCTGAAAGTCAGGCCACAGCAGCTCTGCAAACCTTAGCCCACAGGATCCGAGACCAGGCCACTCAACAGGGGATCCCCGTGTCAGCCCTACTGTCAGATCAGGTGATTCAGGATCAGTTGCAGGCGATCCTCGAAACCTACGGGTTTTTGAGTGAGGTGGGCACCGATATTGCCATCCCCTGCTGGCGAGAGCAGCCCAGGCTAGTGGAGTCAATTCTCCTGAGAATGGCGGGTACCCAACCCAAAGTACCGGATCCTGTTCGACTCAATCTCTGGCAAAAGTGGCGATTGGCCCGATGTCAGCCCCGGCTGGATCTCAAGGGAGAGGTGGCCCAGGTTTATGCCAAGCTGCTGGCTCATTTGCGCTGGGCGTTTGTCACCCTAGAACAGCGCTGGATCCAAGCCGGGATCCTAGTAGAAACTGGAGATATTTTCTTTTTGGAACTCAAAGAAATTGAGAGCTTAATTGAGTCTAAATCCCCTTCAAAATCTCTGGCAGATACTATCCAAGAGCGCAAAGTTCAGTTTGAACAGGATCAAAATCGCCCCATCCCAACAGTGGTCTACGGATCCCGTTTGCCAGCACCATCGCCCGCTCCCGCAGAAAACACAGCTCAGCGATTGACCGGGATCCCTGGCAGTGCCGGTGAAGTGGTGGGCAAGATTCAAGTGCTGAAATCGTTGTCTGATCTCTCTGGTTTGGAGGGGGCAGATGACTGGATTTGGGTGGTTCCCTACACGGATGCTGGTTGGTCCCCCCTATTGGCCACAGCGGTGGGCCTGATCACGGAGGTGGGAGGACAACTCTCCCATGGGGCGATCTTGGCCCGCGAATACGGGATCCCAGCGGTGATGAATGTCAGTGCAGCCATGACCCAACTCAAATCGGGCCAAACTGTCCGGCTCAATGGCACCCTGGGCCAGATTGAGATTCTGGACTAAAAGATTGAACTGAATTGAATAGAAATTGAGTTGATTGCAAAGACTTCAGCTAGACCTGATCGAATAAATACACTCTTGGGCCGCTCGCCAGCCGCTATCGATGGCCCCATGCACCGTCTGGGGATTGCTGGTATGGGCGGTGGCCTCCCCTGCAAAAAACAGGATCCCCCCCTCCGGCTCGGCCAACCGGATCCTGGCCTCAGCTTCCCCCACCGGCAGATGGGCATACCCCCCCAAGGCATAGGGATCCTGGCCCCAACTGATGCGCTGCGCGGCTTGGCACCGAGATTTAAGCTGCTCAAAGGATTGGCCCAATAGGGATCCCAATTCTCGTAGACCCAGCTCCAGTGCCTCCACTTCAGGCAGGGCATCCACTTGTCGCGCCCGCTCTGCCGTCAAAAAGCTGATGATCACCGGAACCTGTTGGGGCTGCGGGATCCACCAGCGGGCCGTCAATCCGGCATGGACGATCATCATCTGGGGATCCGGCCAGGGGGCAGGGGCAGCAAAGCGATAGATCAGCTTGGTGGCAGGCTCAACTCGAAATGCTTGGATAGCCACTTGTTTGGCCCCACTGAGGGGCGGATCAAAGCAGGGGGATCCTTTTTTGAGCAGGGCCACCGGCACCGTCACAATACAGGCCGCCGCCTCAAAACACCGACCCTTGCTCCAGGCTTTGACCCCAAAATCTCCCCATTCAATCCGGTCAACCGGGGTATCCAACCGGATCTCTAGCCCCGATCCATAGTGCTCCAAAAGGTGGCTATACCCTTGGGGCCAGCGAAACTCCTGTTTGCCGGCTTGATCGACCCGATTTTCCCGGATCCAGTCCTGACAGCTCAGGGTCGCCAAACTGGCACAACAGGGCTGAGCCAGCAAAGCATCCGCCATCTCCAAAACCTGCGGATCCCATCCCTGGGCCAGCAAAAAATCTTTGAGCGAACAATCTTGATCCAGTGGATCCGTCCCCAGTGCATCCCAGGTCTTGAGCAGATCCCTGATGATCTGGGCATTAGGTAACTCTGCCAGGGGTCGAGCCGGTTGGCCAGGATCCCCCCACCACAGATGGTCAAAGCGTTGGATCCCCAAAGGCTGGATCCCATACTTGCGGGCGATGGCATGGAGATTGGCCTTTTCGCCATGGACAAACTCGGCCCCCAGCTCCACCGGACTGGCAGCAAAATCATACTGGGTCTGGACTCGGCCCCCGATTCGCCCCCGCGCCTCCAGGATCAAAGCCGGGATCCCTGCCTCAGCCAGAGCCTGACCCGCCGCCAGACCCGCCGCCCCTGCCCCCACAATCAGGACGGATCCTGTTGATTGCCAACCCATCACAGACCGGATCCCCCTCAAAAAGCCCGACTCTCCAGCAGTGGCAGACCTGTGGGATAGTCGCTTCCCCCCAGCGGCTCCAGCGTCACCCAAAAATAATCAGGATCCGCCTCCGTCACCGTCGGATCCCAAGGTTCGCTCAACCACTGTACTGTCCCATCTGCCGCACTGAAAAAGGTTCCCACTCCAATCGGCTGATTGGGATCGGATCCATAGGTCCACAACTGATAGGTCAGCCCTGGATGAACCGTTGGCACCTGCGTCCCCAACAGTAGGGCACGATGCTCACTGGGCAACCATAGCAACTGCGCCAACACATCCGTCTGCAAGCGAGGATCCCGCAGGGTGAGCCGCCGGAGTAGGGGTTGCTGCTGCCACTGCTGATAGGTGATTTGCAAATCTTGGCTGCCCCTCGGATCGGCCACCGAAACCCGACTCAAAAGCTGAGACAGCCGCTGCCACCGCCATAGACTGATCCCTGTGCTTAAACTCAGCCCTGCCACCAAAAACCACAATATCAGCATCCAACCGGATCCCCATCTGTCCCCTGCAGGGGGAGATCCCCATCTCTTGTGGCCCAAGCAAGCGACATCCTGGGTCAGTCCATACAGCCATAGAGCCACCGACCGCTCCCGTCTGATGTCAAACTCTGCCGCCCGCCGCCAACTCTGTTCAAATACCTTGCGCACCACTTGGTCCGCCTGATGAGGAGAAGGCAATAACTCCCTGGCAATCATCAGGATCCGGTGCTGATAGCGATCCTTGAGTAAAAAATAGGCCCGTCGATCTCGCGCCCTGATCTGACAGATCAGATCAAAGTCTGTCTGATAAGCCTCCGGCATTGCCATGCTGAACCACCTCTTTGACCCGGAGCCAGTTGCCCACATCCCAGCCACCAACTGACCGATTGTAGATCAAGTCTGATCAATCTGGGAGCTAGAGGTGGTGGAAAGCTAGCCAGTCAAAGCACTCTAGGCACTATCCCTAGTTGGGATCCAAGTCCATTTAGGATTTAACGGGTTCTGCTGGTTCTGCCGATGCAGTCTCGGATTCCTCGGCGTCTGGGGTGGGATTATCCATCTCTTGTTTAAAGCCCTTGATCGCCTTACCGATGGAGCTACCCAGCTCTGGGAGTTTCTTGGGACCAAATACCACCAGCGCAATTAGTCCAATCACCGCCATCTCCGGCACCCCCATCCCAAAGATGCCAGCCGCCACTAGCGGGTCATTAAGATATAAACCAATCATGAAACCGTCCTCTCTGCCTTGAAGTTAAGACACAGGCTAGCACGTCCACCTATGAGTCATGACTCTAGATCCAGCTCTTAGTGTTAGGATCCGGAGACTAGTTCAGATTGGGCGGTTAGCTCAGCGGTAGAGCGCCTGCCTTACAAGCAGGATG
>CAZODP010000005.1:4830-69029 GCA_964578595.1 uncultured bacterium | reverse complement strand
TAAGAGAGCAAAGTTTAAGAGA
Source organism: uncultured bacterium (assembly GCA_964578595.1). Lineage (GTDB taxonomy): Bacteria > Cyanobacteriota > Cyanobacteriia > Thermostichales > Thermostichaceae > JAAUUM01. The sequence continues at coordinate 69,007 of CAZODP010000005.1, read as the reverse complement.
GCAAAGACCGGGGCAAAGAATTGTTCTGATATGGGATGGAGCAGGCTATCATCGTTCCAGAGAGATGAAGGCTTATCTGGAGAAGGTGAATCAAGGACTGATGGAAGCAGAGTGAGCTGTGACATGCATTCCATTTGCGCCCTATGCCCCAGAGCAGAATCCAGTTGAAGATATCTGGTTATAGGGAAAACGGCTGCTGAGGTGGTTCAGTCATGCCCTTAAGACCTTTTGGGGTGTGAGAAACCGATTTGAGTGGTTCTTGAGTCATCAGTGCTTTGATTTCTTGAAGCTGCACGAATACTGGAAGTACTCATGACTCAATCTGGATTGCTGTACATGACTGGATCCTATGTGTCCTATTTGATCGTAGGGCTGGGCAATCCTGGCCAGCAGTATCAGAGCACCCGTCACAACTGTGGGTTTGATGTGGTGGAGGTTTTGGCGCGGCGATGGGGGATCCCGTTGCGGGAGGAGCGGCGGTTTCAGGCTCATTATGGAGAGGGGCCAACGCCGATGGGTAAGCAGCGGTTGCTCTTGCCCCAGACGTATATGAACCGATCGGGCCAAGCGGTGCGAGCAACAGTGGACTGGTTCAAGCTGGATCCGGAGCGGGTGCTGGTGATCTACGATGATATGGATCTACCGCTGGGCCGGATCCGGTTGCGGCAGGAGGGATCCGCCGGTGGCCATAATGGTATGCGCTCCATCATTGAGTATTTGGGATCCCAGCAGTTTCCCCGGTTAAGGGTCGGAGTCGGCAAGCCCAAGTCTGGATCCGAGGCGGTGGTGGGTCATGTGTTGGGGGGGTTTTCGCCGGCAGAGCAACCCTGCATCCAACAGGTGCTAAAAACGGCTGCTGATTGCATAGAGACCATCCTTAAGCAGGATCTGGCCCGGGCCATGAATCACTACAACCCCCTAAAAATCTGTGAGCCAGCTCCATCTGTTTCTGCCCCCGCGACCTAGGATCTCCATGCCCCCCCTCCTCCCCCGCGAACTGGCTGAGCAGACCATTGCTAGGTTGTACCGCCACTGGTCAAAGTTGCCGGCAAGTGAGCGCCAGACGTTTCAATCGGAGCTGGATCAACTGCAATCCTTACTTGAGTCCGGCCACTGTCTGACCTTGGCGGCCTTTGGGCTGGTGAATCGGGGCAAATCTGCGGTGATCAATGCCCTGCTGGGGCAGCCTGTGTTTGAGGTGGGGCCGATCAATGGGGTGACCCACTCCACCCATCGGATCCAGTGGGGTGCCAATCCTGAGCAGGTGGTTGAGCTACTGGATACCCCCGGACTCAACGAAGTCGAGGGAGAGGTGCGGGCACAACTGGCCTGGAGTGCAGCCCAGCAAGCGGATCTGATCCTGTTTGTGATCGCGGGCGATCTGACCCAAATTGAATATCAGGCTCTGTTAGAATTGCGCACCCTGCAAAAACCCATCCTGTTGGTGTTCAACAAAATAGATCTCTATCCCGATCATGACCGCGCAGCCATCTATGCTCAGATCACCAGCCCGCAGTTACGGCAATTGGTCTCACCAGACGAGATTTTGATGGTGGCAGCAGATCCCAAACCCAACCAGGTGCGGATCCATTGGCCCAATGGTGCTATCACCCATGAGTGGGAGCACCCCCACCCCCAGATTGAACCGCTGCGATCTAAACTCCAGCAGGTGCTCAGCCAAGAAGGCGGATCCCTCAGTGCCCTCAATGCCCTAGTCAGAGCCGGATCTTTGCAGGATCAGCTCCTGTCTCGGCATCAAGCCACCGTAAAAAACCGAATCCAGCGGCATCAGTGGCGAGCCTTGGGGATCCAGTCTTTGGCGGTGGGGATCTGCCCGATCGGAGGGTGGGATCTGGGCATCATGGCAGCCGTCAACCTAGGGCTAGTGGCCCAGCTCAGCCGTGACCAACACGGATCCACTGCAGCCACGCTGGAGGCCTATCGCGCCCTGTTGAAACCCTTAGGCTTGGGCTTAGGGATCCTGGCGGCTATCAATCTGGGATCCGGACTGGGCTGGCCCGATCTGGTTCTGGGATCCCCCGCCTGGGTTGGATCCGGGCTGATCCAAGCGGTTGCATCCGGCTGGTGGACCCATCAGATCAGCCAAAGCGCACAGCAGGCTCTGCAAAAGGGATCCCGTTGGGGCCGAGGTAGTCCCCGTGCCGCCATCAAAACTCTACTCAATCAACTGGCCCCCCAGTCCATCCTGTGTCGGCTCAAAGACGAGGTTCAAGATCAACTGGGGGATCCGCAGGGCAAAATTAGCGGGTGGCAGAATCCAGCAGCAGCACCAAGCGATCCTCTAGGAACTTGAGATTGGCCAACACCTGCGAGAAGGCCTCCTCTTGAGTCCAATCCATCAGCTCCATCGCCTTAGCCACCAGGGCCTGCACCGGCACCGGTTGCTCGAACGCCGAGATCAACCAGCGGGTTGAAAAAGAGTCGATGGTGATATTGCCCTCAGCACCGGGCCAACCATTCAGATTGACCGGGCCATTGTCACGAATCGCATTGTCAAAAGCCGCTTTGGCATTGAGGCTGATCAAAAGCGGATGGGCCTGAACCGTGCCATTCCACCACTCATCATTACTGAACGGCTCCGGCTTGGGAAGACCTTTGTGCCCACACCAAAAGTCAATCAAGCGGGTCATATTCGGAAAAACCAACTCGATAAAATGCAAGCGTTGTTCTTGATTGAGTTTGTTGATATGTCGGAGAGAATAGGGCACGGGTTTGTTGAGTACCCGCTCTAATTTCCAGTTCTGCCAATTGACCATATCAATAAAGTCCAGATCCGCATGGCGCAGCATCTCAAAAACCTGTGGCACCGTAAACCCTTTGTCACTGCGTAGCAAAAAGTTGGCCAGGATCCCAGTGGTGGTTTTGATCTGATCGCCGTTCCAGTGGCTTTTGACAAAACTGCCATCATTGAGGGCCTCCATCACCTCCCGCAAAATCGGGATCGCCTTAGCTGCCGGTTCATCCATCACCCCGAGTAGTTCCATCGCCTCTTGCATATGGAAGATAAATTGCCGCTGATAGAGGCTGTGAACATTGACCCGAATAATGCCATCGGGCTTGAGCACATCTCGCATCCCTTTGAGTCCTGCCACCTGATCATCGATCAGATAAAGCACATCATTGCAGGCAATAAAATCGAACTGTTCCCCCAGTGGAGACATATCGGCAATGTCCATCACCTCAAAGCGGGCATTGTCAATCTTGTGAAAGGCAAACCGCTGTCGGGCCATTTTGACCGATTCATGGGAGATATCCGTGCCCACATAGCGCGCACCCGGATTGGCGGTGGCCACCACCAGGGTTTCCCACCCGGATCCGCAGCCAGCATTGAGAAAAACCTTGCCCTCTGGCTTGACCACTTTCCGATCCCGCACATAGCGGGCGGTGGTGATGTTATTGACAAACAGGGCAGCATTATCCGTAACGGTCTGCTCAATCGGCACATTCGGATACGGAAACTCATCAAATTGGCTCTGGACAAGGTTGGCAATGGCGGTGCTAGCGGTCATGACTACTGCCTCGGTTGACTTCTAGGTTGACTTCTAGGACTTCTAGTTGGATCGTTAGGTTGCAAATGAGTGCTTGAACTATAACCGGATCCGACACGGTTTGGAACCCCCGGCTCTGGAGAGTCTGTCGTGGCTCTGTGTCAGCCCAAAGCATCTTGCTGTATCCTGTGAGGGCTAGATTGCACTGGATCCAGGTCAGCAGAGCTATGGCAAATGGCAATTCTTTTGGGGTGATGTTTGGGATCACCACCTATGGGGAGTCGCATGGGGGTGCGGTGGGGGTGGTTGTGGATGGCTGCCCTCCTCGGATCCCGCTTGCGGAGGCCGATATTCAGGGGGAGCTAGATCGGCGGCGGCCCGGCCAGAGCCATATCACCACCCCCCGCCAAGAGGCTGATCACTGTGAGATCACCTCTGGGGTCTTTCAGGGATTGACCACCGGCACTCCCATTCACATCATGGTGCGCAACAAAGATGCCCGCTCCCAAGACTACCGCGAGATGGAAAAGGCTTTTCGGCCCTCCCATGCGGATGCCACCTATGAGGCTAAATATGGGATCCGCAATTGGCAAGGGGGGGGACGCGCTTCGGCCCGCGAGACCATTGGCCGGGTGGCGGCAGGGGCGATTGCCAAAAAGATTTTACGGCAGGTGGCTGGGGTGGAGATCCTGGCTTATGTGCAGCGGGTGCATCAGATTGAGGCTCAGATCGATCCCGCTCAGGTGACGTTGGCTCAGATTGAGGCCAATCCCGTCCGCTGCCCCGATTCAGATATTGCATCAGAAATGATCCGCCGGATTGAGCAGGCGGGCAAAGAGGGGGATTCGCTGGGGGGAATTGTCACCTGTGTGGCCCGTCGGGTGCCGCGAGGACTGGGATCCCCGGTGTTTGACAAACTGGAAGCGGATCTGGCTAAGGGGGTGATGTCGTTGCCGGCCAGCAAGGGTTTTGAGATTGGATCCGGCTTTGGGGGGACTTATCTCACCGGCAAGCAGCACAATGACGAGTTTGTGATCGGATCCGATGGCACATGGCGCACGGCCACCAATCGCTCTGGCGGGATCCAGGGGGGGATCTCCAATGGGGAGGATATCGTTTTGCGGGTGGCCTTCAAACCAACCGCTACAATTCGCCAAGAGCAGCGTACCGTCACCACAGAGGGACAGGAGACCCTGTTGGCGGCACGGGGGCGACATGATCCCTGTGTATTGCCCAGAGCGGTGCCGATGGTGGAGGCGATGGTGGCTCTAGTGCTGTGTGATCATCTGCTGCGCCAACAGGCTCAGTGTGGCTTTGGGGATCCGGCATTGGCACCGCAAGAGCAGTCTTGACTTACAGAGCACTCACAACACACGCTCATAACCCACTCATAACGCAAGGATAACGGGGGATGGTGGCCTATCGGGTGGTGCGGAGCCAGCGACGCAAGACGGTCTCATTGCAGGTGACCCGGGAGGGGGTTGTTTTGCGTTGTCCTCATGGGATCCCGCTGGCCCATCTCGATGCTTGGGTGACTCAAAAGCAAGATTGGATCCGACGCAAGCAAGAGGAGTTGGCGGCACGGCCTCGGCCTCCGGCGCGACGGTTTGCAGACGGTGAGGAGATTGGGTATCTGGGGGATTCTTTGGTGCTGAGACGGGATCAGAGTCGGCTGGGGATTGGCCTAGAAGCGAGGATTTTGTGGGTGCCAGATATTGGGGATCCTCAGATCCTGGGTGGCCTGGTCAAGGATTGGTACCAGGCTGAGGCCAGTCGGGTGATTCCGCAGCGGGTGGAGGTTTATCGGCTTGAGCTGGGGGTGCCGAGGCCGCCGGTGTTGATTCGGGATCCGCGCCGACGCTGGGGCAGTTGCAATGCAAAAGGGGAGTTGCGGTTTAATTGGCGGCTGATGATGGCTCCGCTGGCGATCTTGGACTACGTGGTGGTGCATGAGCTGTGTCATCTGCGGCATCTCAATCATTCGACTCAGTTTTGGGACTGTGTGGGATCCCTATTGCCGGATTACAAGGCTCGGCGGCGGTGGCTCAAGCAGATCAGTCATCAACTGGAGTGGTGAGGGGCGATCGGATCCGGTGATGGACTGTTAATTTTAGTAACGACTCTCTCAGGGGCTGGGACGCTCTTTTCTATGATCTGGATTGATTAGGATCCGATTTAGTGCATCGCGGGAGCATCAGACCTCATGTTTGGACAATACGAAGTATTTATTCAGTTGGCTCTGTTGGCCATGATTGTGCTGGCTGGCCCTGCGGTGATCTTTTTGCTGTATGCTCGCGGCGCAGATATGTAGAGATTTGGGGTTAGGATCCTTGAGCAGTGGGATCCGGTTCTGACGCTATGAAGCAAAAACACACCCTGACGGCCCTTGTCCAAGACCAGCCTGGCGTTTTGTCCCGAATTGCGGGCATGTTTGCGCGGCGCGGCTACAACATCGATAGCCTGACGGTGGGGCCAACCGAACGGCCTGGGATCTCACGGCTGATCATGGTGGTGCCAGGGGATGACCAAGAGGTAGAACAGATCACCAAGCAGCTCTATAAACTGATCGATGTCCTCAAGGTCAATGACATTACCGACATCCCCTGTGTGGAACGGGAGTTGATGCTGATCAAGATCAATGCCACCCCAGCCACCCGCTCCGACATTATGGATGTGGCCCAGATGTTTCGGGCCCGGATTGTGGATGTGGCCGAAGAGTCCCTCACCCTGGAGGTCACCGGGGATCCAGGCAAGATGGTGGCCATTATCAAAATGCTCTCTGGCTTTGGCATCCGAGAGATCGCCAGAACAGGGGTGGTGGCTCTGGTGCGGGAGTCGGGGGTCAACACAGAGTTTCTCAAGCATCAAGGGATCCCCAGCGGTGCCTTGGCGGGGGTGTGATGAGATCCCTGATGGGCTGGATCCTGGTGCTGGTGGTGGCTCTGGTGACCGGCTGCGGGGCCGGGGTGCCGGATCAGGTGGTGGAGCAGGCGATCTGGCATCAGCTCTCTGGGGTAGATAGTCCTTTGCATGAGTTGGTGGGTCAAGAGGAGTTGGGATCCCGACTCAAACTGTTGGAGCTGGAGGTGCAGTCAGTCCGCTCGGTTGAGGTGCCCAATCCTGAGGGCGGGGATCCTCTACCAGGCAAGGTGGTGGCGGGATTTTATACAGTCCGAGTTGATCCCCTGGGGAATGGGCAAGCCTACCGACGCCTCGATCAGCCCTTTAAGCTCACCCTGATCTCTGACCTGCTGGATCCTCCCACTTGGCGGCTATTAACTCCGGCGGCGGGTGCTCGGTCGAATACAGTCAGCAATCTGGCCCAGGATCCGTGGCAGTTGGTGGAGTTGATGCCGACCCCAGCTCCAACCCCGCTGTCCACTCCAGCTCCTGAACCTGATTTAACAGAATCCTCCAGTGCTGAACCTATCTCCAGCCCTGAACCGGAGGATATGGCCCCTCCGCCCATGGCTTGATCGGGCTTGTAGGTAAATATACTTTTATACAGACTTTTATGTAACTATGGCGGAGCGGCATGATCAGCAGTTGCGGCAGCGGATGACGGAGGTGGGGATCCTCTCCTGGAGGGCCTTGGGACAACAAGCTGGGGTGAGTCGGCGCGTGATCCAAGCTCTGCGGCAAGGGCGGATTGAGCGGCTGCGGTGGGCACAGTTGGGATCCGTGGCCGTGGTCTTGCAATGGTCGATTCCAGAGTTATTGAGACGACTGGCGATCTGGGCGGATGAGTTTTCAGAACAGGCCGAAGTGTGTTTAGCTTCAGATCCTACAGGAGTTCAAGCCGCCCCAGAGGCGGAAACCCCCAAAAAACAGTGGGATTCTGCTCAGGCCGAAGCCTTCCGGATCTTGCAATTACTGCTGACCCAATATCCCAGTGCCACTAGGTTGGCCCAAGTCAAGCCGCAGCTGCCTGCCCAGAATCTGGTGGCCCTGTTTCGCCCCCTCGACACCCTCCTAGAAACCTGGGGGATCCAGCCGATTGGAGCGGTCTGGGATCCGGTGGCGTTTGATCCGGTGCTGCATCAGGCGGATCGGGGGCCATTGCAGCCAGGGGATCCGGTGTTTATCCGCTATGTGGGCTATCGACGGGGGGATGAGATTTTGTGCCCAGCCAGAGTCAGTCAAACCCTGCCCGCCGGGATTGAGGTCTGATCATTCATAAGGTCTGAAGCAAGAGAGCTGGATGAATGAGCATTGTTGCGATTGATTTTGGCACCAGCAATACGGTGATCGCAGTTCTAGATCCGGAGCAGGATCAGATCCAAATCCTGTCATTGCCGGAGCTGTCCGCCCGATTGGATCCGCAGGTGGATGCGGTGCCGACGGTGGTGTATGTGGATCCGGAGCGGATTTGGGTGGGGGAACCGGTTCGGGCACAGCGGCTGGCGATGCGGGATCCGCAGCGGTATTTTCGGGGGTTTAAGCGGGATCTGGTGGCTGAGTTTGTGCCTCCCCCTCGGCAATTGGATGGGCGCACCTACGGATCCGAGCAGGTGGCGGAGCTGTTTTTGAGGGCGATCATCGCCGGGATCCAAAACCAGGGGATCCAGCCCAGTCAGGTGATTTTTACGGTGCCGGTGGGATCCTTTGAACGCTATGCCCAGTGGTTGCGGCAGTTGGCAGCAGGATTAGAGTTGCCCTCAGTGGGGATTGTGGACGAATCCACCGCCGCCGCCCTGGGCTATGCCATCGAGCAGCCGGGATCCTGTGTGTTGGTGGTGGACTTTGGGGGTGGAACGTTGGATCTGAGCTTGGTGCGCATCCAAGTACCTAGCCCCGGAGAAACCACCCTTAAAGCGGAGGTGATCGCCAAGTCTGAGGCTTGGGTGGGGGGGATCGACATTGATACCTGGATCCTGGAGCGGCATTTGCAGCAGATGGGCTTGACCCAGGCTGAGGTGGGATCCTTGGGGGGCCAGATTTTGTTGGATATTGCTGAGCGACTCAAAATCCGGCTGTCGGATCAAGCCACCGCTGTAGAAAGCTGGTTTGATGATGAGCGGTTCATGGCCCATGAGATCAGCCTCACCCAAATGGAGCTAGAGAGCTTGCTGGAGCAAAATGGCCTCTTGGATCAACTGCGCCAAGCCCTGGACGAGATTGTGATCCTGGCCCAACAAAAAGGGATCCCCCGCCGCCAAATTGACCAAGTGGTATTGGTGGGAGGCACCTGCAAAATTCCGGCGATTCAGACCCTGATCAAAACCGCCTTTGGCCCCCACAAAGTCAGTGGCTCGCAACCCCTGAGTGCGGTGGCGGTCGGTGCCCTCAAAGTGGGATCCCATCTGCAAATCACCGATCATCTCCGCCACAGCTATGCTCTCCGACTGTGGGATCCGGCCCTCCAGACCCCGATCCTGCTGCCAATCCTAGAGAAAGGATCCAGCTATCCCCATCGCTGTGCAGACCCTTTGATTTTGCAGGCGGCTCAAGCGGGCCAAACCGAGATATGCCTTGATATCGGCCAAGTGCGAGAGGGATCCCAGTCCGAAGTGGCCTTTGATGAGCAAGGTCGCATGACCAGTCGTCCCTTGATCCGACCGGCAGATTTTCGACCGCTACAGACGGATCCGCTCTGTTTGGCTCAGTTGGATCCGGCGGGCCAACCGGGGGCAGATCGGCTGCGGCTGGAGCTGGAGGTGGATCCGGGGCGGATGTTGCGAGCCACCCTCTGGGATCTCCTCACCGGCACCCTTTTGGCAGAAGGGATCCCGGTGGTGCGCCTGGAGTAAGAGGGTCAGACGAGGGGATCAGTATACAACTTTGTCATTTCAATCATGACTAAAGCTCATAGTCTATTGAGAAACGTAACAGCCATTACTAAAGTTAACGAGCCATTTCAATAGATTGGCAGTGTTGGCCTACGGGTTGAGCGATGGCGAATCAATTTGAACGAATTAAAAGTGAGAAGGATGGCTTAGCAGTCCAGGCAGAACTGGAGCATTTCGCCAGCCTGGGTTGGGACAACATCCCTGTTGATGACCGCGATCATCGGCTCAAGTGGCTGGGGATCTTTTCGCGCAAGCGCACACCGGGCCAGTTTATGCTGCGGCTGCGGGTTCCCAATGGGATCTTGACCAGCGGCCAAATGCGGATGTTGGGGGCGATCATTCATCCCTATGGGGCCGATGGGGTGGCTGACATCACCACTCGCCAAAACCTGCAACTGCGGGGGATCCCGATTGAAGAAATGCCGCAGATTCTGGGTTACCTCAAAGATGTGGGGCTGACCAGTGTGCAATCTGGCATGGATAATGTCCGCAATATCACCGGATCGCCACTGGCGGGCATCGATCCCGATGAGCTGATTGATGTGCGGGGTCTGACCCGCAAAGTCCAGGACATGATCACCAATAACGGTGAGGGGAACGAGTCTTTCACCAATTTGCCCCGCAAGTTCAATATCGCCATCGCTGGGTGCCGGGATAACTCGGTTCATGCCGAGATCAATGACCTGGCTTTTGTGCCCGCCTACAAAAATGGCAAATTAGGCTTCAACGTGCTGGTGGGGGGGTTCTTTTCGGCCCGCCGCTGTGCAGAGGCGATCCCGCTGGATGTCTGGGCGGATCCCCGCGATGTGGTGGCGATTTGTGAAGCGGTCTTGATCCTCTACCGAGATCACGGCCCCCGGGCCAATCGGCAAAAATCACGGCTGATGTGGCTGCTGGATGACTGGGGCGCAGACCAGTTTCGGGCGGCAATGGAGGCCCAGATCGGCCATCCTCTGCCCCGGGCAGCCCAGCAGGATGAAGTCACCTGTAATAAACGCAACTTGATCGGGGTTCACGCCCAAAAACAGCCGGGACTCAATTTTATCGGGATCAATGTGCCGGTGGGCCGCCTCAATGCCCTGGACATGATGGAGCTGGCCCGGTTGGGGGAGGTGTATGGATCCGGCGAGTTGCGGCTGACGGTGGAGCAAAATGTCTTGATCCCCAATGTGCCGGATTCGCGGGTGGCCCCTCTGCTCAAAGAACCGCTCCTGGCCAAGTTTTCCCCCCATCCAGGGCCATTGCAGCGGGGGTTGGTGTCCTGCACCGGCAGTCAATTTTGCAACTTTGCCCTGATCGAGACCAAAAATCAGGCGGTGGCCCTGATGGAGGCTTTGGAGCAAGAGCTAGATATCCCCCAGACGGTGCGGATCCACTGGACGGGCTGTCCTAATTCCTGTGGTCAACCGCAAGTGGCGGATATTGGCCTGATGGGCACCACCGCCCGGGTCGAGGGCAAAGCGGTGGAGGCGGTGGATATCTACATGGGGGGCGAAGTGGGCAAAGACGCCAAACTCGGGGACTGCGTTCGCAAAGGGATCCCTTGTCAAGATCTCAAACCCGTCCTGGTGGAGCTGTTGATCGAGCACTTTGGGGCCAGACGCCGGGATCGGGTCCTCAGCGGATCTGCCCCCGTGGCCTGACGCTCCCTCGCAAATCGACTACTGGGCCATCTCTTGCCTGTGTTTTTTATTGCATCTTATTCAATCTCAGACAAAGCCTTGCTTACAAAGGAAACCCGTCATGTTGCAATCTCCCGTTTCTCGTCGGCAATTTCTCACCGGATCCGCTGCTGTGGCGGCGGGGGCAGTGGCCACAGGTATTGCCCAAGCCAATCCCAATGATCCCGCGGGTGGCTACTGGATCGCCCAAGCCGATACCCCCGAAACCACCAGTGCCAAACTGGGCTATATCGCCCTCACCGATGCCGCCCCCCTGATCATTGCCCAAGAAAAAGGCTTTTATGCCAACTATGGCATGACGGATGTGGTGGTGGACAAGCAAGCCTCTTGGGGCACCACCCGCGACAACTTGGTGCTGGGATCCGGCTCTGGCGGCATCGATGGTGCTCATATCTTGACCCCAATGCCCTATTTACTCAGCACCGGATCGATCAACAACGGACAGCCCCTACCCATGTATGTGCTGGCTCGCCTCAACACCAACGGTCAAGGGATCCTGGTGGCCAATGGCTATCGAGACCTGGCGGTGGGATTGGATAGTTCTCCCCTCAAAGAGGTATTTGCTCAAGAAAAAGCCGCCGGTAAAGAGATCAAAATGGCCATGACCTTCCCAGGAGGCACCCATGATCTGTGGGCACGCTACTGGTTGGCGGCAGGGGGAATTGTTCCCAATCAAGATATCGCCATGATCGTGGTGCCACCGCCCCAGATGGTGGCCAATGTCAAAGTCAACTCGATGGAAGCCTTTTGTGTGGGCGAACCCTGGCCCCTCCAAACCGTTAATCAAGATGTGGGCTATGGTGCTCTGACCACAGGCGAAATATGGAAAGATCACCCCGAAAAAGTCTTGGGGATGCGGGCCGACTGGGTAGATCAACATCCCAAGGCAGCACTGGCCCTGCTCCAAGCCGTTCAAGAAGCCCAAATCTGGTGCGATCAGCCCGAAAACAAAGAAGAAATGTGCCAGATTATCTCACAACGGCGATGGTTTGGAGTGCCTTACGAAGACATTATTGATCGCTCCATTGGCCGATTTAACTTTGGGGTACGCACCCTTGATAGCACTGATTTGATGCAAAAATACTGGACAGATCAAGCCTCTTATCCCTACAAAAGCCACGACTTGTGGTTCTTAACCGAAAACATTCGGTGGGGTTATTTACCTGCGGATACCGATAGTTCTGCTCTAGTTGAGCAAGTCAATCGAGAAGATTTGTGGCGGGAAGCTGCCACTGCCATTGGCCAAAAATCTGATATTCCGGCTAGCACCTCTCGCGGTGTAGAGACCTTTTTTGACGGGATCCAATTTGATCCAGAGGATCCCGAAGCTTACCTAGAGGCTCAAGCAATTAAGTCTTTAGCCTGACAAGGTCTTTAATTTACGTCTACAAGATACATTTCTGAGTTTCTCTGGATCGATCACAGTTTACTGATCACTCTCAAGGGGTTAAAAGTGTTAGACCATTCCGTATCTCGTCGTCAATTTTTGAGCGGATCCGCTGCTGTGGCGGCGGGTGCCATGGCCACAGGTATCGCCCAAGCCAATCCCAAGTATCCCACCAGTGGCTACTGGATCGCCCAAGCCGATACCCCTGAAACCGACCGCGCCAAACTGGGATTTATTGCCCTGACCGATGCTGCCCCGCTGATTATTGGTCGAGAAAAAGGTTTTTTTGCCAACTATGGCATGACCAATGTGGATGTGGAAAAGCAAGCCTCTTGGGGCACCACCCGCGACAATTTGGTGCTGGGATCCGGCTCTGGCGGCATTGATGGGGCACACATTCTCACCCCCATGCCCTATCTGATTTCCACTGGAGCTGTGACCAACAATAATCCGGTGCCCATGTATATCTTGGCCCGACTCAACACCAATGGTCAGTGTATTTCTATCTCTCAAACTTACAAAGATTTGGGAGTTACCACCGATAGTTCTCCGCTCAAAGAGGTGTTTGCTCAAGCTGCTGAACCCAAATGTGCCCAAACCTTTCCAGGGGGCACCCATGACCTGTGGACACGCTACTGGTTAGCGGCAGGAGGGATCAATCCTGATGGTGATGTTTCGCTAATTGTGGTGCCTCCCGCTCAGATGGTGGCCAACATGAAAGTCGGCAATATGGATACCTTTTGTGTCTGTGAACCCTGGAATAAACAAGCGATCAACCAAGGGATTTCAGTGACAGCTTTAACCACAGGTGAGTTGTGGAATGATCATCCTGAAAAAGCCTTTGGCATGAGAGCCGATTGGGTGGATCAAAATCCCAATGCCGCTAAAGCCCTGTTAATGGGAGTGCTAGAGGCTCAGCAGTGGTGTGATGATCCGGCCAATGCTGAAGAAATGTGCCAGATCATCGCCGGCCGGCAGTGGATCAACGCCCCTTTTGATGACATTATCGATCGGGCGCGGGGCAATTTTGACTATGGTGACGGTCGGCCTGCCATCGAAAATCACCCTCATATGATGAAGTTTTGGCGGGATCAAGCTTCCTATCCCTTTAAGAGTCATGATCTGTGGTTTGTTACCGAGGATATTCGCTGGGGATATCTGCCTGCGGATACTGATAGTGCAGCCCTAGTAGAACAGGTGAACCGAGAGGATCTCTGGCGGGAGGCTGCCATAGCTTTGGGGCAAGAGGACGCCATTCCTGCTAGCACTTCACGGGGGATCGAAACTTTCTTTGACGGGATCCAATTTGATCCAGAGGATCCGGCAGCCTATCTCGACAGTTTGGCAATCAAAAAACTGGCCTGAATGCTCTAATCTACAACCCATGAGCTGAAACAAACCCAAACTCGGGGATAAAGCAATCGAATGGTTCTTTCCAAACCTTTTCTTTTGTCTCCCACTTTTATTCTCACCCTTAAACTCTGGTAGGTCACCGATGAACTTTTTACCCCATTTTCTGCGAGCCTTGATCAAAACCGGGATCCGCTTGGGCCTAATCCTCATACCCCTGATATTGGGTTGGGGTCGTTTCCTCTTACGTAGCTTGCAGGAGGGAGCTTTTCAACTCAAAGCAGTGGCCAAGGTTGGATCCGATTCGGGCAGCTCTGCCCCAGCGTCATCCTGGATCAAAAAAGTCAAACTTTACAGCTTAATGCGACGGATCCTGATGCCCTTGACTGCGATTTTAGTTGTCTTAATGCTGTGGCAGATCGCTTACAGTTCTCCAGATGCCAACCTGCCCACCCCTCTACAGGTCTGGCAAGATACCTGGGATCCTCTGATCAAGGATCCGTTCTTTGACTATGGCGGTATTGACAAAGGGCTGTTTTGGCAGATTTGGGCCAGTCTGCAGCGGGTGGCGATTGGCTTTACCCTAGCCGCACTGGTGGGCATGATTGGGGGCATGATCATCGGGGTCAATCGCTGGCTGCATGAGTCGCTGGATCCGATTTTTCAGGTGTTGCGGACAGTGCCCCCTCTGGCCTGGTTACCTATTTCGTTGGCTGCTTTTCGAGATTCTACTCCTTCGGCGATTTTTGTTATCTTTATCACTGCCATCTGGCCCATTTTGCTCAATACAATCGTTGGGGTTCAACAAATACCCCAAGACTATCGCAACGTGGCTCGCATTGTCAGAATGTCAGGCTTTCGCTACTTTCTGAAAATTGTCTTTCCTGCCACAGTTCCCTACATCTTTACGGGATTACGAATTGGGATTGGTCTCTCTTGGTTGGCGATTGTGGCGGCAGAGATGTTGATTGGTGGAGTCGGCATCGGCTTCTTTATTTGGGATGCCTGGAATAGTTCCCGTATCAGCGAGATCATTTTGGCCTTGATCTATGTAGGTATTGTCGGTCTGATGCTGGATCGTTTGATGGCTTGGCTGGGATCATTGGTGGTGGCTCAAGAATAGAGCTTTGATCTGAGTCAGTAAGACTTTATGAGCAAGACCTTTTGTATGGCTAGGATGAAACAATTGTGAGCACAATCAAGACTAATCCCTACATAGAAGTAGATCACATTGATAAGGTGTTTCCCTTGGCGGGGGGTGGCCTGTATTCAGCCCTCAAAGGGATCCATCTGGAGATCAAACAGGGGGAGTTTATCTCGCTGATCGGCCACTCCGGTTGTGGTAAATCCACATTGCTCAACATCATTGCTGGACTGGATCGGCCCTCCACCGGCGGGATCCTATTGGAGGGGCGACAGGTGACAGATCCCGGCCCCGACCGTATGGTGGTGTTTCAAAATTATTCGCTGCTGCCTTGGCTGACAGTGCGACAAAATATCGCCTTGGCTGTGGATGAAGTGATGGGATCCCAGTCTCAGGCTGAACGCAAAGCCATTGTGGATGACCACATCCGCCGGGTGGGGCTGCAGGCGGCAGCCGACAAGCGACCGGCCCATCTCTCCGGGGGTATGAAGCAACGGGTGGCCATTGCCCGTGCTCTGGCGATCCGCCCTCGTGTGCTGCTGCTGGATGAACCCTTCGGGGCATTGGACGCCCTCACCCGGGGCAACCTGCAAGAGCAATTGATGCAGATCGCCCAAGATCAGCAGCTCACCGCTGTGATGGTCACCCACGATGTGGACGAAGCTCTGCTGTTATCCGACCGGGTGGTGATGTTGACCAATGGCCCATCAGCCCAAATTGGCCAGATCTTAAATGTGTCATTTCCCCGACCTCGGCATCGTTTAGAGGTGGTCAACCACCCCGATTATTACAATCTGCGGGGGGAGATGATCTACTTTCTGAATCAACAGAAACGGGCCAGAAAAAAAGACCCCATTCATGTGGCTATTGCCCAAAATGGTCTCGAAAAAGTCAACTTGGAATTGGGCTTTGTTCCCCTGACCGATTGTGCTCCATTGGTGGTGGCTCAGGAGTTGGGCTTATTCAAAAAATATGGCCTAGAGCAAGTCAACTTAGCCCGTGAACCCGGCTGGAAGATGCTCTACGAAGGGATCCGTTCCGGTCGCCTTGATGCAGCCGCAGTGGTGTCTGGTATCCCACTGGCTTCCACCTTAGGGGTGGGGGGATCCCCTGTTCCTCTGACCACGGCTCTGACCCTGTCGCGGGGGGGCAATGGGATTACCTTGAGCCGCAAATTTCTGGAACAAGGGATCCAAACCCTGGAAGATTTCCGTCACTACATCCGCCAAACCCCAGATCGGGTGCATACCCTGGGGATGGTTCATCCGGCCTCGATGCACAATTTTTTGTTGCGCCATTGGCTGGCCAGCGGTGGGATCCATCCGGATCGGGATGTGACGTTGACCCTGATCCCCCCGCCCCAGATGGTGAGCAATCTCAAGGCCGGCAACATTGATGGCTACTGTGTGGGCGAACCCTGGAACTCCCGCGCTGTCCGGGAAGGGGCGGGCTTTATCATCACCACCACCCCAGACATTCTGCCCAGTCACCTCGAAAAGGTGCTGACAGTCCGACAAGATTGGGCGCAGAAATATCCCCTGACCCATATCGCCCTTGTCAAGGCCCTGATGGAAGCCTGCCAATACTGCGATCAGCCCCGCCATCGGCCCCAAATTGCTGAATGGCTGAGCCAGCCTCAGTATGTGGGCACCCCAGTCGAGGATCTACGCCCCGGCTTGATGGGCACCCTACACCGAGGGATCCAGGACGAATCAGAGTGGGTGGCGGGCTTCAATCAATTTGCCAGCGGTCGCAATACCTGCCCCGAAAAACTGGAAAATCTCTGGATCCTGACCCAGATGGCCCGTTGGGGATTGTGTGCTTTTCCCCGCAATTGGATCTCAGTGTTGGATCAGGTTTTAGATGCCGACACGTATGCTGCTGCCGCCCAGTCTCTGGGTCTGCCGGATCGCGCTCATGACCGGGGATCCCTCTATTTCAAAGATGGCAGTGTCTTTGATGGGGAGGATCCGATTGCGTATTTAGACGCTATTTCCATTCGGCAGGACTATCGTCTCCACGATTACCTCTTGCCTGCGCTGGCCTAGATCACAACCGCTTGAAGCCCTTTTGAAAACCTTGGATCTCGATATGATCATGACCTCCACCCGCACATCCCAGACCCAATTCCAAAGTTCTGGCCTGATGGCAGGACTGCCCTTACTCTCTCTACAAAACGTGGGCAAAACCTATCCCACCCCCACTGGTCCATTTGTGGCCCTCGAAAATGTCCATTTAGACGTGGGATCCGGAGAGTTTGTTTGTCTGATTGGGCACTCAGGTTGCGGCAAATCCACTCTGATGAATATGGTGGCTGGCTTTTCTAGCCCCACCTCTGGATCCATCACCCTCAAGGGGCAGCCCGTCGGATCCCCTGGCCCGGATCGGATGATGGTGTTTCAAAATTATGCCCTGCTGCCCTGGCTGACAGCGTTTGAAAATGTTTATTTGGTGGTGGATCAGGTCTATCCCCAAAAGTCTGCCCTTGAGAAAAAACAGATCGTTTACGAACATTTGGAATTAGTAGGGTTGACAGAAGCGGCCCAGAAGCGGCCCAAGCAACTCTCAGGGGGGATGAAGCAGCGGGTATCCATCGCTCGGGCGTTGTCCATTCGGCCAGAAGTGTTGCTGTTAGATGAGCCATTTGGTGCCCTCGATGCCATCACCAAAGAGGAATTGCAGGATGAATTGTTGACCATTTGGCGGGATCACCGGTGTACCGTTTTGATGATCACCCACGATATTGATGAGGCTCTTTATCTTGCCGACCGAGTGGTGATGATGACCAATGGCCCTGCTGCTCATATTGGTGAGATTTTGACCATTCCCTTTGACCGGCCTCGGATCCGCTCCCGCATGATGGAGATGCCCGAATACTATGAATTGCGCAATGATGCCCTCGACTTTCTCTATCGCCGCTTTGCCCACGCTGAGGATTGAGCTAAGACTAAGACCCATTTCTTGGGGGATTGGATCCTTGGCTCTACGGGGCAGACTCTACTGCTCAAAATGACGGATCACCCAGTCTTGAGCCTCCTCAACGGTGGTTAAGGATCCATCCAAAGTGGCTTTTTTTATAGCTATCAAAATCTCCTGAAAGTAGGGGCCGGGGGGGTAACCCATAGCTCGCAAATCATGGCCATTGAGTAGAGGTTTGATGTGATGCCACTCCCGCAAGTAGCGATAAAAGATCCGTCGGGATCCCGGATCTGCCACAGCCGCCAACAAAATCACCATCGGGATTTCCAGCGGATCCAGCCATGCCATCACCTGACTGGGGCGGAGCGGCGGCTGGATCTGGGGCAAAATCTGGGCCTGGAGCTGGGCTAGATCACGCAAACGCTCGATCCCAGCTTGAGTCAGGTTGAGCTGGGCTGCCACTTGATCGGCTTGGGGCAAAGCTCCTAGCATTCGCTCTAGGCGGATCTGCCAGCGATGGTGCCGATCCAGTTGGGGATAGAGCGGCTCAAAATGCCGATACCAGGCCCCGGCTCGCCAGACCTGCTGCTCGAGCTGAGGATCCCAACCCAACTCAGGGTGCAGACAGCGCAGAGCCTGCCAGGATCCCAGTTGTCGCATCGCTCGCCGCCAGAGGCATGAGTCTAGGATCAGCTTTAGCTCCTGTTTGAGCCGATCGCCCCCCACCGCATCCACCAGCCCACTGGCCACCGCACTGCGGATGTAGGATTCCGTCTGTTCTGCCACTCGAAAATCCAGCCGAGCCGCAAACCGCACCGCCCGAAAGATCCGGGTGGGATCCTCCAAAAAACTATTGGCATGCAGCACCCGGATCCGTCCCAGTTCCAGATCTTCGCGCCCCCCAAAGGCATCCAAAATCTGCCCTGCTTCTGAGCCATTCAGCCGCAAGGCCAGCGCATTGATGGTAAAGTCGCGCCGATACAAGTCCTGCTGAATTGATCCCAGGTCCACCTCAGGATTGGCGGCGGGCATCGGATAAAACTCTGTCCGAGCGGTGGCGATATCGATCCAGCGTCCCCCCGGCCAGGTCAGAGCCGCCGTCTGGTAGCGACCGTGAATCTCCAGCTTGGTCTCGGGATAATGCTGATGCAGCGCTCGCCCCAGCCGCACCCCCCAGCCCTCCGGCGCAGATCCCAAATTCTGGGCATCCAAGGGATAGGATCCATCCACCACCAGATCCAGATCCATCTCCCCCTCCAGCCGACCCAGTAATAAATCCCGCACGGCTCCCCCCACCAAATAGAGCCGCAGTCCCATCTGATCCGCCAACGTTGCTGCCGTCCGCAAAATTGCCTGGGCGGGCAACTGCTCTAGGCTCTGCAATCTCTTCAGGAGAGCTTCCGGTTGGGGGACAGGATCCGGCTGGGGTCGATCCTGGAGATGCCGCAACACATCCGTCCGGGTGACAATCCCCAACAACTGCTCAGATCCATCGGGATCCCGGCTCAGCACCGGTAACCGGCCCATATCTCGGCTGATCATCAAGGATTGAATCTGATGGAGGGGGGTCTCTGGAGCCACAGTCTCCACCGGACTGGTCATATACCCTTTGACGGGAGCATGGCCAAACCCGTGGTGCAGAGCCAGATCAATATCCCGCCGTGAGATCACCCCCACCAACTGAGCCTGGTCATTGACCACCACCACCCCCGAATGGCCATAGCGCAACAACACCCGCTGAGCCTCCCCCACCGTCAGTTCAGGCCGAATGGTGCGAACCGGGGATGACATCAGATCACGGGCTGTGACCGGCTTCGGGATCCGCTGGGCAATGGTTTCTAAAATCTCCGCTAGGATCCGTTCCGGCTGAGCTGAGTGAGGATCTAGCCGCTTGAGGGTGACCGCCGCCGCCCGAGGATGGCCCCCCCCGCCATAAGCTCCCAAAACCTGGTCGAGGGCCGCAAAATCATGCCGCGACCGCCCGATTAAACTCAACCGTGGCAACCTCAGCTGTGGAGAGTGGGATCCCGACTCTTGGAGTGCCCCCAGGATCAAAATATCCACATCCGCCAGATCCAGCAGATGCATCGCCAAA
Source organism: uncultured bacterium (assembly GCA_964578595.1). Classification (GTDB taxonomy): domain Bacteria; phylum Cyanobacteriota; class Cyanobacteriia; order Thermostichales; family Thermostichaceae; genus JAAUUM01. Next base: position 49,132 of record CAZODP010000005.1, on the reverse strand, counting down.
CTGGATAGCCCCGGCTGATAACCCTCCAGCTTGATCAGCCAGGATCCCAACTGGTAACCCCGGATCGTTTCAATCTGTAGATCCACTAACCCCTGACTGAGCAAGTCCTGGAGCGGCTTTGATAGCCCTCCCTCCAGATAAGTGGCCATCTGATCGAGATTGAGTCCCTGCTCCATCAGCCAGACCAAAGCCTGCCCATCCCTAACTGTGGTGGATCCAAAGGTCAGGGATCCGGTATCGGCATGGATCCCCAAGGCCAAGGCGGTCACGTCAGAGGCAGATAGTGGCGTAGAGCCTGACACATTCTGATCCCGCTTTTGATCCCGCAGCCGCTCCACCATCAGGGTAGAGGTGGATCCCACTGGCTCTATGCACACCAAAGTCACCGCTGTCGGATGGGGAAAGCGCAGCCGAGGATCCGCGTCGCCCCCACAGTGATGATCATAGATATGAATCTCCAGATCAGCGCGGTCTAGCCAGCCAGCCACGGTGCCCAGCCGCCCCGGATCCGCGCAATCCACCAAAACCAATCGCCGCACCTGAGCCGGATTCACCGCTTTGCGGGCGATCAGGGGCAACCCATTGCGATGTAACCCCAAAAAGTGTTGCACCTGCGGATGACACCCCCCCGCCAACAGGATCCGGGCACCGGGATAGAGATGCACTGCCCCCAACGCGGATCCCAATGTGTCAAAATCCGCCGTCAAATGACACACAATAAGATCTAAGCCAGAGAGATCTGAGGCCAGCATATCCGGTACCCACAACCAGAGACAGGATCCCTAGTCTAGGCAGGAATCAAACAAATCAGTGCAGGTACTGTCCCAGTCGCTTGGACGGTTGACTACTCCGCAACTTGCGCAGGGCTTCCCGCTCGATCTGTCGAATCCGTTCCCGTGTCAGATTAAACTCGTCTCCCACCTCCCGCAGGGTAGAACTTTTGTAACCATCTAGCCCATAGCGGCGGCTCAAAATCTGCTGCTCAATCGGCTTCAGGGACTCTAGGGCCGTCTGCACATCCTGCTGCATCGACCGCGATACCATCTCATCAAACGGTTGCTCGGCCCGATTATCCTCCAGCAGATCCCCCAAGCGGCTTTCTCCCTCATGCCCCACCGTCAGATCCAACGAGATCGGCAACGTGGCTGCCTGCTGGATCAGCCGCAGTTTTTTCAGGCTCACCCCCATCGCTTCCGCCAGATCCGTCTCGCTAGGCCGCCGTCCTGTGGCCTTGGTCAGATCCCGAATCGTGCGCTTGAGGTGCCGAACTTTATCCACCATGTGAACAGGCAGCCGAATGGTGCGGGCTTGGTTGGCAATACACCGGGTGATCCCCTGCCGGATCCACCAGTGGGCATAGGTGCTAAAGCGATAACCCCGCTCAGCATCAAACTTTTCGGTGGCCCGGATCAAGCCGATATTGCCCTCTTGGATCAGATCCAGAAAGGGTACCCCCCGATTGAGATATTTTTTGGCAACGCTCACCACCAGCCGCAAATTGGCATTGATCAGCTTTTGTTGGGCGCGCTTGCCCCGATGGATCCGTTGCCGCAAGGCCCGAACCTCCAGCCCCATCTGCTCCGCCCATTCCCGTAGCGACGGATCCCGGCCCCATTGCTCTGCCAAAGCCTGACGAGCCTGCTCCAAGGCCAGCTTCTCTTGAACTAACCGAGACAGTTCAATCTCCTGAGCATGGTCGATCCGAGCCACCCGGCCAATCTCATTGAGATACTGATCCACCATGTCCTCGGTGTAGGATTCTGATGGATCAAAGTCCAGTTCCAGCGTCTGAGCTTGGGTATCCTCCTGTTGGGCTGGGCCGACCTCCAAAGATCCTGACGGGGCTGTACCCTGATGAACCGTAAGCCGAGGGCGCGCTCCTTTGATACGTTCTCTGGTGATACGTTCTCTGGTGACTTGCTCTCTGGTGACTTGCTCTCTGGCACCTTCTGGGGCTGGATCCTCAAAACTAGGACGAGTGAGATTCAAAGTAGACTCCCCGACGGTTTTGCGTCTGTGCTGTGCATATCCCTAGTCTAAAAAATCAGCTCCCCCCTTAGCAAATGAAAATCGATCATGACCTAATTCAGTTCAATCGGGATCCAGAACCATCTTGGATCTTGATCGAGATCCCATCACCAACTCTAGGGATCCTTCTGGCCGTAGCTCTTGTGTCAGTCTCCTTATCTGCTTTATCTACAAACTTTCTCGATAATGCTCGCGATTCCTGGGGTGCATGTTTTGTGCTGTGCTACTCCTCAGGATCCTGCGGCCCAAGCTGAGTTGATCGGGTGGGATCCCTTAGGGCAGGAGCTACGATCAGTACATAAAACTTGTGATGACTGAGAATCCTGTTCATTGAGCAGAGGCCAATTGAGTAGCATAGATATGGATTTTCGATCATGATCCGATGGAGCCACAGGGATCCCAGAGTGCCAATCTGATTGGGGGCCGAGTTCGTTGGATGCGGGAACGGCTTCAGTTGACCCAAGATCAACTGGCGGGTCGGCTCTCCCGTTATGGGATCCATCTGGATTACGTCAAAATCGGCCAAATTGAGAAAGGCAAGCGTCGGGTGATCGACCGAGAACTGGTGGCCTTTGCTCGCGCTCTAGGGGTCTCGATCACATGGCTCTTAAGTGGTGATGCGGATCACATCTAGCTCAATCGGTCGTCTAATCGCTGCTAAAAGCTATTTTTTATACTTTTTTGATGCGCTGAATGGCATGGTCTTCATAAGAGCTTCATGCGACCATAAAAAGTAAGCGAATGAAAGATTTTGGCCCGTTGTGGGTGAACATTCGCCGAACCAGTGATTTTATGGCATGGGGAGAGCGTCATGTTTGGCAAGATTACGGGCCAGCTCAAGATCATCACCGGGCCTCTGACTAAGCCTCAGCGGACCACCTCTCAGCCGGTTCCCACCGATGCTTTTGAGGAAATGGAGCAACGGATCTCTCGGATCCAGTATTTCTATCGCAATTCTGATTTACCTTTGGCCGCTCGCCAGACTGTTACCTATCAAAAATTGATGAAGCTGGATTACTTTACCGCACCAGCCGCTCAAAAGGTGCTCCGGGATTGGCACGAAAAGTTTACGGCTCACCTATCCAATTAGAGCTTTTTTCTCTGGGGACGTAACCCTACTGTCATTGCGGCGGCGGCTCAGTAGGCCATACCCAGACCCGCCTGCATTTTCTGGGCTACCGATCTGGCTAGTTTCAGGGATCCTCACCCGTTACCTCTCCGGTTGACTCACCTCTGGCTTCAGCAGGGGAAACGCCAAGACATCTCGAATACTGGCGGCATCGGTCAGTAACATCACCAACCGGTCGATCCCCATACCCATGCCACCGGTGGGGGGCAAACCGTACTCCAGGGCCGTAATAAAATCCTCATCGAGATAGTGGGCCTCCTCGTTACCTGCGGCTTTAAGGGCGGCTTGGGCCTCCAATCGCTGCCGTTGATCCACCGGATCCGTTAGCTCTGAATAGCTATTGGCCAGCTCTCGCCCCGCCACATACAGCTCAAACCGCTCCACCAATCCCGGCTTGCTGCGGTGGGGTTTAGTCAGGGGAGAATTCTCCACCGGAAAGTCCAGCACAAAGGTGGGCTGGATCAGTGTTTCCTCGCAGCAATGCTCAAAGGCCAAGATCAACAGAGATCCGATGGAATCCGCTTGGTTCAGATCGGGGATTTTGAACCGTTGCAGGTGCTGGGCCAGGTCTGCCAGCTCAGACTGAGATTCAGATTGAGATTCAGGTTGAGATAGAGATTGGATCGGAAACTCAATCCCGGTGGCCTCCTGCACCAGCTCGTGCATCGTGGCTCGCCGCCAGGGAGGGGTCAGATCGATCGGGATCCCTTGGTAAGTGATTTGCAAAGTACCACAGGCCACTTGGGCGGCATGGGTCACCAAGGTTTCGGTCAGCTCCATCATGTCGTGATAGTCGGCAAAGGCTTGATAGACCTCCAGCGAGGTGAACTCAGGATTATGCCGAGTCGAGATCCCTTCGTTGCGAAAGATGCGGCCAACCTCGTAGACCCGCTCGATCCCTCCCACCACCAGCCGCTTCAGGTGCAATTCGGTGGCGATACGCAGATAGAGCTGGATGTCGAGGGCATTGTGATGGGTAACAAAGGGACGCGCCTCTGCCCCGCCGGGGATCGATTGCAGGACGGGGGTTTCTACTTCCACAAAGTCTTGAGCATCCAGAGCTTGCCTGATGGAGGAGACAATGGCCGCCCGAATCCGCAGGGTCTGGCGCACCTCTGGGTTGACGATCAGATCCACATACCGCTGGCGATAGCGTTTCTCCACATCCTTGAGGCCGTGCCACTTATCCGGCAGGGGCAGCAGCGATTTGGTCAGGATCTGATAGTGGTTGACCATGACCGAAAGCTCGCCTTTTTCGGTGCGCTTCAGGGATCCGCTCACCCCGATCCAGTCGCCGCCATCGGTGAGTTTTTTGAGAATATCAAAGGCCGGATCCCCCATCTCGGCATTGATGAGCTTTTTGTCCAGATAGAGCTGAATGGTGCCAGAGCGATCTTGCAGGGTAAAAAAGGCCAATTTGCCAAACACCCGCCGCGCCAGGATCCGCCCCGCCATAGAAACCTGAGTGGGATCCTCCGCCCCGGCCTCAAGCTCAGCAAACTGCTGCTGCAACGCCCCCGCCAAATGGCTGACCTCAAAGCGATAGGCATAGGGCAGGATCCCCTGCTGGCGTAAGTCCTCGGCCTTTTGCAGACGGGTGGCCCGCAGATCATGCAGGTCTTGCCCAGCCTCTTGTGGGGAGGATGGCGGCTGAGGGGACGGTTCGGAAGACGGAGAGATCGAGGTCATGGACAGGTGCTCAACAGCTCGATAGTAAAGGCAGGGATCAAATTGGTATTAATTCCAGACATAGATCCTATTGGATCCTATTTCATCAGAAGAACTATACTGTTTAAGCGCGTTCTAGTCTGCGCCGACTCAGTGGGATAGCCCAGATCCAGCCCAGATTCTTTCCAGTCAAGATTTTCTCAGGATCCAGGCCCCGTCAGACCTGATTCAATGACCACTGCTCTTAGACTAGTCCCCGCTTCAGGGGTAGGGGCAATCGAGGAGTACGTCTCATCATGTTATTTTCCGACCTCGGTTTAGCGACCGACATTCTTCGGGCTGTATCCGACCAAGGCTACACCGAACCAACCCCGATTCAGCAGCAGGCGATCCCGATGATTTTGGCGGGGCGGGATGTATTGGCCAGTGCCCAGACCGGAACCGGCAAAACCGCTGGGTTTACGCTGCCTGTGCTGCACCGGCTCAGCCAATCGCAGGCCACCGCTGCCGCCCCAGGATCCTCTTCTCCCCAGCTCAACAAATCGGGTAAACCGGTGATCCGATCCAAAGCACCCCGGCTGCCACGGGTCTTGATCTTGACCCCCACCCGCGAATTGGCGATCCAAGTGTCCGAGAGTGTCAGCACCTATGGCCGCTATATGACCCTGCGATCCACAGCGGTCTACGGGGGAGTGGGCATCAACCCTCAGATCGATCAACTGCGGCGGGGGGTGGATCTGCTGGTGGCCACACCGGGGCGATTACTGGATCATGTGGGCCAAGACACGGTGGATCTATCCCAGATCGAGATGGTGGTGTTGGATGAGGCGGATCGGATGTTGGATATGGGCTTTATCCATGACATTCGGCGGATCCTGCACAAAATCCCCCCCCAACGACAGACCCTGATGTTTTCGGCCACCTTCTCGGATCCGATCAAAAAACTGGCGGATGAGTTCCTGACGGATCCAGCCTTGATCGAGGTGGCCCGCCGCAATGCCCCCACTGAAAATGTCAGCCAGGTGGTGCATCTGGTGGATCGCCATCGCAAACGAGAATTGCTCTCCTATTTGATCGGATCCCAAAACTGGCGGCAGGTGTTGGTCTTTACCCGCACCAAGCACGGGGCCAATCGGCTGGCGGAACAATTAGAAAAAGATGGCCTGACCACCGCAGCGATTCATGGCAACAAAAGCCAAGCCGCCCGCAGCCGTGCCCTATCACAATTTAAGCAGGGATCCGTGCGGGTATTGGTGGCCACCGATGTGGCGGCCCGGGGGTTGGATATTGACCAGCTTCCCCATGTGGTCAATTTTGAGTTGCCCAATGTGGCTGAGGATTATGTCCATCGCATCGGTCGTACCGGACGAGCGGGCAATAGCGGCCAAGCCCTGTCACTGGTGTGTGTGGATGAACATGGCCTGCTGAGAGATATTGAACGTTTGCTCAAGCAGCAGATATCTACCGAGGTCACCCCTGGCTACGAGCCGGATCTATCCATTGCTCCCGAACCCATTCAGATGGGACGTCGCCCCCCCGCCAAAGGATCCGGATCCCGGCAGTGGTCCGCCCCCTCAAACCGCTCCGGATCAGACTCAAGGGGGCGCAGCCGTCGTCGCTCTGACCGCCCGGAGGAGCCTAAACGGGTGGTTCCGGCAGGAGAGGCCAGTGGTGGTCATTCCCAGAGCCATGCCCGCGCCGAGAGCGGCTCAGTTCCTGTCAAGCCCAAACTCACCCTCAAGTCCAGAACCGCTCCGGATCGGGATCCCAGCCCGCGCAGTCGTCGCTCTCGCACCCGTTCGGGGCGTCAAGGCTGAGTCTCCACGGGTGGATCCAGCAGGGTGGCCTTATCCATCCGAGCACCGCTGAGATCCACCCCCTCCAAAAACGCTCCCCGCAGATCGGCTCCCCGTAGATCGGCCCCTTCCAGTTGCGCTCCGGTCAGATCCACCCCCTGCAAATTGGCCCCTTGCAAATTGGCCTGGCGCAGATCGGCCCCACTCAAACTCGCCCCACTCAGATCCGCCCCCTGAAAATTGGTCTGGCGCAGATCCGCCTCCCACATAAACGAAAAATGAGGCCGGGATCCGCTCAGATCCGCTCCTCGCAAGGTGGCAAAGTTAAACACCACCCCCTCCAGTTGGGCCTGCCGCAAATCCGCTCCTGTCAAGTTGATCTCTTTGAGGATCGCCCCGTTCAAATTGGATCCGGTCAGAATAGCGTTGCTCCAGTCGCAGGCAATACACTCGCGGATGGCGGATCCGTCCTCTTGCACCGCAGAATCCAATTGCACATCCAACTGAAACGGCTGATTAGCCCAGACCGGTTTGCCCAAGCCCACCAGTCCCAACACAGTCCCAACTAGAATCCGGAGGTTGTGTGCCATGTGCCAAACCCATTGATGCCCCCATCCTATCCCTAGCAGCCCCATAGCTGGCAGTTGAGGTCTGCCCATAACCTTCGGGTAATGGTTTAGGTGGGTTGATGGTTTGGGCTGATGGGCAAAGGGGCTGCTGATCTGGGCATTGCTAGTAAAGCAGCTCTAACCCAGATAGAATCAATCCAATTAAGCTGCTCGAAGGATGCTGGGCCGTGCTGTATTTGGCTCGTGTGAGCAAGAAGGCCGATCAGGCCACACAAGATCCCACAAAAGATCAGGTCAGCCAAGATGTGGGGCAGGTGGGGCTGCAACTCTTGGCCTACCAAGCCGGATCCCAGTGGCGGGTGCTGGATGTGGTGCCTTGGATCCAAGCCCCAGGAGCCGACGCCTACGGTCTTGGGGTTTTGCTGATGGCTGAGGTGGATGCCCAGCAACAGGTGGTCAAACTAAAAGATGCCTTGCCCTGGGTGATTCAGTTGCTGTCTACGAGGGGGGGGGCTGAGCAAGATCCTGCTTCAGCTATGGCTTCAGATCAATCTGATCAATTGATGAATCAAAAGGAGGGAGCTTCCCGCTTTGACCCAGATGCCACCTCACCAGGCACGAATCCAAGCCCAGAGTTTAACCGTCAGACCTATGAGGCGGAGATGACTGAGATTGAGCAGTGGCGGCAAACCTTGACCCGCCAAAGTCAGGATCTGCGGCAGCGGGAGGCGGAGATCGAAGCCCGCCAAGAGGAACTGCAGCAATGGGAGATTGAGCTGCGTAGGGGAAGTTCAGATCACTAATATCGGATCACTAATATCGGATCACTAAGACCCGTCACTCAAACGCTAGTCACTCAAAACCTCCACTCGCAGGGAATGGGGCACCCAAACCCCTAAGCTGATGGCCCGCCCCGCCATAAAGCCCACCATCGCCAACCAGAGCAGGTGACTACTGCCCAACCATCCGGCCAGCGCCCCCAACGGTGCAAAGCCCAGACCGGTTGCTGCCACACTCCCCCAACGCAGGATCCGACCCTGGCTCAGACCCAAAAAGTAGCCATCCAGCATAAACGCCAAGGATCCAAAGCCCAATACCGGCACCAGCCAGCCCACATGAGCTTGAATATGCCTCAAAAGTGGCTCCTGCTGGGTCAGCAGTCCAAACCAAAACTCTGGAAATGCCCAGAACATCAGACCAGCCAGGATCCCAGTTCCCAAGCTGGCTCCCCCGGATAGCCACAACAACACCCGCAATTGGGCCAGATCCCGCTGTCCATAGAGCAAACCCGCCAGGCTTTCGGTGGCAAACCCATAGCCATCAATAAAATAGGCCGCCAAGCTCAGCATCTGGATCATCAGGCTATTGGCCGCCAACACCACAGTTCCCAAACCCGCACTCAGGATCGTAAAGCCCGAAAAGCCCCCCACTAACATCAGGGTCCGCACCCAGATATCCCCATTCAAACTGACCATCCGTCGGATCTGACCTAGATCCCAGAGCTGAGCCACAGCCGTCCCCCAAGGATAGCGGCGCACCAAGGGGAGGCCGAGGACAATTGCCACCACTAGCGTGATCCAGTCCGACCCAGCCGTGGCCCACCCTGCCCCCAAACTGCCCCAGCCCCGCTGCACAATCAGCTCATAGTTGAGCAGCACATTGGATCCATTGCCCACCAGCGCCAGAAGTAGCACCCGCCCCCCTTTTTCAAAGCCCAAAAACCAGCCCAATACCGCCAGGTTGAGCAGATAGGCCGGTGCCCCCCACAATCGCGCCCCATAATAGGCCTGTCCTGCCCCTTTGACCGCTGGGGATCCCTGCAACAACTCAAAGCCCAGCTCCCCTAGGGGCTGTTGCAGCAGCAGCAATCCCAATCCAATCCCAAGGGCCAAGATGACACTGCGCATCCCCACCGCCAGTACCGCTGCCGGATCCTGCTGCCCCACCGCTTGGGCCGTCAAACCGGTGGTGCTCATCCGCAAAAAACCAAATGACCAGTAGAAAAAATTGAACAGTACAGTTGCCAAAGCTACCCCCGCTAAGGGAGCCGGATCCGAAAGATATCCCAAAAAAGCACTGTCTAAAAGGCCAGCCAAGGGCACTGTGATATTGGACAGCACATTGATTGCCGCCAGCCGCATAAATCGGGATCCGAGATCAGTCCACCGAGAAGAAGGCAAAAGGCGGGACAATAGGGATCTCCAGGGAAGCTACTCAAGTTAGTTTTTAGCTGACTGGCTTTTAGCTCATTTAAGGCAGTCCAAAACCTCTTGGACATTATCAGGACTGCCCAGAATGAGCGGCACCCTTTGATGAAGCGATTGAGGCACAATATCCATGATGTTTACAGTACCAGAGGTAGCCACGCCCCCCGATTGATGCAGCAGAAATGCCAGAGGGGCCGCCTCATACATCAGTCGCAATTTACCATCAGGCTTAGAGACAGTACCGGGATATAGATAGACCCCCCCCTGCAGCAGGATCCGATGAAAATCTGCTATCAATGCGCCGCTGTAGCGAGAGGTATAGCCCTGGCGATGAACAAAGCGAATGTAGTCCTGCATGCCCGGATCCCATTGCCCAAAGTTGCCCTCATTGACGCTGTAGATTGATCCTTTTTGAGGGGTTTGAATATCAGTCTGAGTTAAAATAAATTCTCCAAGGCTGGGATCTAATGTAAAGCTATGGACCCCCTTGCCGAGAGAGTAAACAAGCTGAGTACTGGGGCCATAAAGGATATAACCTGCTGCAACAAAGTCACGGCCCGCTTTGAATAAATCTTCACTATTGCCTTGATCCACACCTTCCGCTTGTAAGACAGCAAAAATTGATCCCACAGTCAAATTGGCATCGATATTGGAGGATCCGTCTAGGGGGTCAAACACAAGGGCGAATCGACTGAGGGAACAATTTTCTGGTAGTCGGGCCGGAGCACGCATTTCTTCGGAGACAATGCGGCAGACCAGTCCGGTTTGCTCCAACACCCGAATAAATGCACGATTGGCATAGTCATCCAGTTGCTGCTGCACCTCCCCTTGCACATTGATGGATCCGGTCACCCCAAGGGCATCTTCCACAAGACCCGATTGACTCAGCCGTCGTGCGATCATTTTGCCAGCTAGAGCCACCCGGCTCATCAGCGCACTAAAGTCTTGGGCGGCTGGACTAAAGTCTTCAAACTGCTGGAGTACGTGACGGGAGAGAGTCAAGACATTTCTGGACAATTCAAGATCAGTGCTGGATTGGGGCAGTGTCGAAGTGAAAGCCATGAGGCAGACTCCATAGGATCCGATGGCTACAGCTTAACTGCTCTCAATTTTGTATTGAGAAGTGAAGAGAACCTTGGTCAGGCTGCCCCAGATATAGTACCGAGCCTTATGGTAAAAAATCTTGCCCAGCTTCATGGCCACCCTAGAGTCTCATGGCCGGATCCTGATGCGTTGGGGTTATCGGCACAGCCCCTACCACCGGTCGTTGCCCAGGATGGATCTAAAAAACCTGAACTAAAAACCTGCTCAGAGTTACCTGACCAGACCAATGGGCTGCCCTGATGCCACAGACTAAGCCAACGGAATTAACCGGATGATAGCGATTGGTCTTGAGTGACCACGAAAACACTGAACAACGGACACCCCGAACCAAGAATCGGTTTGGGACTTGATGGCTTTGCTAGGCAGAGTTTTGCAAATCTACAAACAATGGATCCAAAATGGGGATATGAAAGCAAGCCAAATCAGAATGAAATCTTTCATCTGCCAATCCCGCGCCTTGATCTGATACTCAGATTGATAGCCTCTTAGCTGTTCACTAGATTATGGATCCCACCGAGACTTTTCGAGAGTATGTCCAGCGTCGCTGTCGGGGGCCTGGGTTGTGGGGGATGGCGCGGGGGTGGTGGCAACAGGGATCAACGCTGGTGACGGGCATGGTGATCACGGCGGTGGGGGCAGTGAGCTGGAGCTTTGAGGACGACAGGGGGCGGCTGGGGATCCCCTCAGGATTATTGCTCTCAGGCTTGTTGGCATTGGGATGGGGCTTGTGGGCTGGATCCGCAGTTGCCTTGGCACCCCGGTTGGGATCCCCGCGTCGAGAAGGATCCGGCCAGGTTTGGCAGGTGGACTTGCAGCAGCTTTGGCAGGACTATTTGTGGGATCTGCGCTTGATGTGGCTGGATCCGCAGTATGGACGATTGGAGGGGGCACGGCAGATGCTGACCCGCTGCCTAGAGCTTTGCGATGAACTTTGGCTGGAGTTGGTGGAGGCGGATTACTGGCTATCGGTTTTGCCAGGGGATCCCCCGCCCCAAGACTGGCTCAGCTATGTGGGCCAGATCCAGCAACACCATGGCCGCCTGACCAGCTTGTTACCCCAGCTCCAGAGCAGTATTGAACGATTTGAGGCGGTCTTGGGTGCCATCGAACAGGAATTAGAGGATTATTTTGAGTCCCCTCAACTGGTTTCTCTGCAGATGTGGGATGGGGGCCAGGATCAGGGCTGGGAACAATTGCGAGAGCTGGATCTGGTGCCGGTGATGGCCCTAAGTCAGGATCTACATCAGGTGGATGGATCCTTGCGGGGGGTTACTCAAGAGGTGGAGCAAGTGTTTCGCCGGGTCGGGTCAAGTTCGCTTGAGTCAAGTTCGATCGAATTGAGATCCGAGTTGAGATCCGAGTTGAGATCATGGGTTAATCCGCGTGAGTAATGTCAAGAGTGATCTCAACCTTTGGTCGCAGGCGGGGTGGCATCAGCATCTGGGCTGGGATCCTTCCCCTCGGCAACTGGACCAGTTTCAGGCTCTATATCAGGCTGTCTTGGCAGGTAATCAATCCCAAAATCTCACCCGGATCACGGAACGGACCGATTTTTGGGAAAAGCACCTCTGGGACTCGCTGCGGCCTCTACGGAGTATTGAGGCTGTGGATACTGGGTATTTTGAAGCGGCTTTATCGGTGATTGATATCGGCAGTGGGGCCGGGTTTCCAGGGATCCCTGTGGGCATTTTTGCGCCTGCTTGGCGGGTCAGCCTGTTGGATGCCACCCAGCGGCGGATGCAATTTGCCCAGCAGACGGTCTCAGCTCTGGGACTCACGGTTGCAACTATGGCCGAACGGGCGGAGATTGTGGGGCGTCAGCAACGAGATCAGTATGATTTGGCCCTCAATCGTGCCCTTGGATCCGCCGGCGTCTGTGCTGAGTTGAGCCTTCCCCTGCTGAAGTTGGGGGGCTATGCCTTGCTCTATCGAGGCCACTGGGATCTTGAACAAGAGCAGGCTTTGGCCCTGGCCTGTCAGAAATTAGGGGCTGAGATCAAAGCTGTGGATCCGTTTGTGACCCCCATCACCCAAGGGATCCGACATGGGATCCTGCTCCAAAAAGTAGCCCCAACCCCGGCCATCTATCCGCGATCAATCGGCATCCCAGCCAAGCGTCCCCTGGTCTAGGGCTTGGGGATGAACTGATCTTCCCCTTGACGCTGCGGCGTAACGCTCTCGTATGCTTGAGGCATTAAACTTTGAGACATTAAACAGGGTGAAAGCATGGACACCACATCTGATCAAGCGACATTGATTGCAGAACAAAATCAACTGCTCAAGCAAATTCTTTTGGCTCTGTCTGCGTCGAAAGAGGCTGCTTCAGAGATCCCTCTGGGCTTTGGGCGTTCACCTCGTCCGCTTTTTATCTACTGCAATCGTTCCCACGGATCCCTGTGGTACACCCTCGATGACGAGCGCAGACCGCAGCCCATCGAAGCGGAGGCCCTGACTGGCATTGTCACCAAACTCGAAAAAATCGAGGCTATCCGCCGCAACCAGACGGTCCAAAAACTCCATATTCACCTCAAAGCCGATCGGCGGTATGTGCTGGAGTCTGGACTGGACTCTAATTTTGCCAAAAGTGCTCTCTACACGCTATCGCTGATCCCAACCGTCAAGCTGAAGCAACCCATCACCATTGCTGTCGAACCGGGCGAAAGCGAAGAGGTGCTCTTCTGTCGCATCTACAATCCCTTCACTGGCGAGGCAGCCTTTGCCCCCTGGGATAGCGACACCAACTGGGAGCAAGTCCTCCAGCGGGCTATTCAAAAGATTGACATGGCCCAAGAGCGGGTCAAGCCAGGTGAGGGCTAACTGGCTTTTGCGGCAATAACTAAGCCATGTAGATGACTGTGAAGCTGCTCCACCCCCTGGTTGCCATCCACCTGCTGGAGACATCGCCGCCGACTGTAGTACTCAATCAGAGGCTGGGTCTGCTGGCGATAAACATCAAGCCGGTATCGGATCGTCTCAGGAGTATCGTCGGAACGGCCTCGACTCAGCAGCCGCTCCACGATCACATCATCAGGCACATCTAAGCTGATCACCGAGTCATAGGGCTGCTTCAGATCAGTCAAGAGCTGATCGAGAGCTTCAGCTTGGGGTAGGGTGCGGGGAAAGCCATCCAGGATCCAGCCGCTGGCCTGATGGTGCAGCAGATTTCTCACCAGCGTAATCAAGATCGGATCCGGCACCAGATCGCCTCTATCCATGTAGCCTTGGGCCTCAAGGCCCAGCTCAGTTCCAGCTTTCACCTCCGCCCGCAAATGGTCGCCGGTGGAGATTTGGGGAATACCAAAATCACTTGCCAGTAGACCTGCCTGTGTGCCTTTGCCTGCGCCCGGTGGCCCCAAAAAAATCAGTCGTGTCACCCTTCTTTCACCATCCCTTCGTAACGTTGGGACACCACATAGGTCTGGATCTGCTTAGAGGTATCAATTGCAACTCCTACCAAAATCAGCAATGAGGTCGCCCCTAATCCCTGAAAGGTGGTGATCCCTGTGGCCCGCTCCACCACCGTGGGCACAATGGCCACCGCCCCCAAAAAGAGTGCTCCCAAGAAGGTCAGTCGGTTTAGCACCCCCTCCACATACTCTGCGGTCGCCTTGCCCGGCCGGATCCCTGGAATGCTGGAGCCCATTTTTTTGAGATTTTGGGCCAGATCCACTGGGTTGATGATCAGCGACGCGTAGAAAAAGCTGAAAAACAAAATCAGCACCAGATAGACCAAGATATAAAACCAGGAGCTAGGCGACAAAAAGACCGCAATCTGAGCCAAGGTCTCATTCTGAGCAAACTGAGCTAGAGAAGCCGGCAAAATCAACACTGAGGTGGCAAAAATAATCGGCATCACTCCCCCCTGGTTGAGCTTGAGGGGCAAGTAGTTCTTTTGCTCCCGATAGAGTCGATTCCCCACCTGCCGTTTGGCGGACACAATTGGGATCCGGCGCTGGCCCTCCTGCACAAAGACGATCCCCACAATCATGGCCAAAAAGACCGCCACCAACAGGACGATCCCCCCGATTCGGCTGCTATCCTGCTGCACCAAACTGATGGTATTGCCTAGGGCACGGGGCAACACCGCCACGATATTGACAAAAATCAACAGGGACGCCCCATTGCCCACTCCCCGCTCCGTGATCACCTCCCCCAGCCACATCACAAACAGGGATCCCGCCGCCAGGGCCAACGTTGTGGAGATCACAAAGGCCACCTGGTTGGATCCAAGGGCAAACTCCCGCGACCAAACGGCCAGCCCCACCCCCTGGATGATGGCCCAACCCAGCGTTACATATCGAGTGATCTGAGAGATCTGCCGCCGCCCCTGTTCCCCCTCGTTTTTCTGGAGGTTTTCCAGATAGGGTACCGCAGAGGTGAGCAACTGCATCACAATCGAGGCATTAATGAAGGGCAGGATCCCCAGCGCAAAGACCCCCAGGGCCGAAAAGCCACCCCCCGAAAAAATATCCAAAAATCCAAACACGGGACTGTTGCTGGCATTTTCTGCAAAAGCCACCCGATCAATACCAGGAATTGGGATGTAGATCCCAATCCGCACCAGCAGCAAAAGCCCCAAGGTGAGGACAATCCGCCCCCGCAAGCCTGCCGCCTTGGCCATTTGGGCAAACGTCTCTTGGGCACTGGGGGTGGATCCGCGATTTACAACCATAATTTTTTGGTGATGTGACGTGAATGGAGGAGGGCATTCAAGGGAGATTAATGGAGTCTAATGGTTCGCAGTCACCCACTAACTTAATATCCCTGTCAATTTGGGGGGATCTCCGTAAAATTAACCCTCTGCTAAGAGTTTAGCGTCTGGAGGTTATGGAGCGCATGGGATCCGGCTTTTGCTGAACCCAGCACACCCCCCATCGCGCCCTTTGAGAGCAACCTGAGGGCAACCTTTATCAGGTCCGACTAAAGGGTCAGTCCCCCAGTAAAGTCAGGGATCCCCCTGCTGCCTCGATCTTGGCTTGAGCCGATTGAGTCCAACCGGCTGCTATCACAGTCAGAGCCACCGCGATATTGCCATCCCCCAGCACTTTGAGAGGGCCATCATTGGCGGTGATGATCCCCCGTTCCATCAGGCTCTCCAGGGTGACCTCGGTGCCAGCGGGCAAATCCGCCAGATTTTTGAGATTGACGATGGTGTACTCTCTGCGATTGACCGGCGTGAAACCCTTGAGCTTGGGCACCCGACGATAGAGGGGCATCTGTCCCCCCTCAAATCCAGGCCGAGTACTCCGCCCCGAACGGGCCTTTTGACCCCGCATCCCTTTGCCGGCAGAGGCCCCTTGACCCGCAGAGATGCCTCGACCCAAACGGCGACGACGACGGGTGGATCCCTCCTGAGGTTGAATATCTGCTAGTCGCATAGTCTTGTGATCCTCAAACAATAGTTAAGCAATAGTTACGCAATCCTTACCGCATTCTCAGCTTTTCGACCGGGATCCCCCGCTCTTCAGCCACCGCCTCAAACGTCCGCATCCGGCTCAGGGCATCCACGGTGGCGCGAGCATTATTGAGGGGATTACTGGATCCCAGTTGCTTAGCCAGACTGTTGCGCACCCCCGCTAATTCCAAGACACTGCGCACCGCCCCCCCCGCAATCACCCCTGTGCCTGGGGCGGCAGGCATCACCAGCACTGCGGATCCACCCCCGATCCCACGCATGGGATGAGGCACCGACAGCCCGGAGGTAAGGGGCACCTCCACCAGATGCTTTTTGCCATCCACAACCCCTTTGCGAACAGCCCCAATCACATCCTTGGCCTTGCCAACCCCCACCCCGACTTTGCCCTGCTCATTACCCACGATCACCACGGCTCGGAAGCTGAGCTGCTTACCCCCCTTCACCACCTTGGTGACTCGGCGGATCTGCACCACCCGTTCCTGCCATTCAGTGGACTCTCGGACTTCGCGATTTTTATTGCGGCCTTTGCGGCGTTCTCGTTGTTGTTCTGACATGGTGTGTCCTAGAAAACTCAGTCCTCAGCAGTTTAGAAATCAGTTAATAGATTAATAGATGATTACTGGTAATTGATTACTGGATAGTCCATTACTGGATACAGGGGAGGGCCTTGAAGTCTAACTCAAAAGCCCAGAAACATAGCAAAGTAACTCAGAAGCGCAATCCGGCCTCGCGAGCGGCATCCGCCAAGGCTTGAACACGGCCATGATAGAGGTTGCCCCCGCGATCAAACACCACTTCAGAGATTCCAGCGGCCAAGGCTTGTTCAGCCACAGAGCGGCCCACAGCGGCGGCAGCCTCACAGGTGGCGGTGGCAGCAAGACTATCCCGGAGGTCTTTGTCCAAGGTGGAGGAGGCTGCTAACGTGTGTTGAGCCACGTCGTCAATCACCTGAGCATAGATGTGCTGATGGGATCGAAAAACCGCCAATCTAGGTCGCTCTGGGGTGCCAGAAACTTTGCGCCGGATCCGGCGGTGACGGCTTTGGGTGGTGAGTTTGCGGTTGGTTTTCATGGCCTTTGAAGATCAAAACGATAGCGAACGATAGCTAAAAATAATCACGCAAGCAGCAGGTAGACCCTGCCTGGATTGTTAAAGTCCCAACTTACTTCTTCTTACCGGACTTACCAGCCTTGCGGCGCACCAACTCGCCGGCATAGCGGATCCCTTTGCCCTTGTAGGGTTCAGGGGGACGAATGGCCCGGATCTTGGCAGCAATGTTGCCCACGGCTTCTTTGTCAATGCCGGAGACGATGATGTTGGTATTACCTTCCACAGCAATGGTGATCCCTTCAGGAAAAGGAATCTGCACCGGATTGCTATAGCCCACATTCAACACCAATGTGGTGCCCTGAATCGAGGCCCGATAGCCCACCCCCTGAATCTCCAGTTTTTTCTGGAAGCCGGTGGCCACCCCATCCACCATATTGGCCACCAAGGTGCGGCACAGTCCATGCATCTGGCGAGCCACACGGGTTTCGGCGGCCCGCTCTACTTTGAGGATGCCGGCCTCCTGGCTCACCATCACCTGCTGGGGTAGGGTGCGGCTCAGATTGCCTCTGGGTCCTTTGACCGCTACAGATTGGCCGTCGATGGACACCTCCACTTTGGGGGGCAAGGTGATTGGCTGTTTTCCGATCCGTGACATGAGGGATCTCTCCTGAATGGGCTGCTGGGTATTTCAAAATAGCTGGGATAAACCTGGATCCTGGGCCAGTGAGTACGCTGTCAACACACTGGGCTAGTAAACGTAGCAGAGCACTTCTCCCCCCACCCCTTGGCGACGGGCATCGCGGTCGGTCATGATGCCGCTGGAGGTGGAAATAATGGCAATACCCACCCCCCCCAGCACACGGGGTAGCTCCCGGCGATTTTTGTAGACCCTGAGGCCGGGACGACTGACTCGCTTGAGACCGGTGATAATCGGTTTGCGACCTTTGCCTTTGTATTTCAGCTCAATCATCAGATTTTGCCGAAACCCTTCGCCACTTTCGGTGACCTCACCAATAAAGCCCTCCGCCTGCAAAACCTGAGCAATACTGCGGGTCATGCGGGTGGCGGGGACTGCAACCGTCTCGTGCCGCACCAAGGTGGCGTTGCGGATCCGGGTGAGCATATCGGAAATGGTGTCGTTGGTGTGAGCCATATGCGGGGTATCCTCTGTTCGTTCAGGGGATGGTCATGGGGGTAAAGGGCAAAGTCGCCGAAGCGAAGGGTAACAAAAACTAGAGCTAACTTCAGGAGGTAAAAGGCATGCCCATTGCTCGCAGCAGGGCACGTCCCTCTTCATCGTTTTTGGCGGTGGTAACAATGGAGATGTCCATACCGCGAATCTGCTCGATCGAGTCATAGCTGACCTCCGGAAAGATCAGTTGCTCCCGGATCCCAAGGGTGTAATTGCCGCGTCCATCAAAGCTCTTGGGGCTGACCCCCCGAAAGTCACGGATCCGAGGCAAGGCAACATTGATCAAGCGATCCACAAAGGCATACATCCGCTCCCGGCGTAGCGTTACCATCAACCCCACCGGCATTCCCTCTCGGATCTTAAAGCTGGCAATGGCCTGCTTCGCGCGGGTGATAACTGGCTTTTGACCGGTAATGACGCCGATCTCAGCAATCGAAGATTCGAGAGCCTTGGCGTTTTGGGAGGCTTCCCCCAGACCCCGGTTAACCACCACTTTGGTCAATTTGGGGATCTGATGGATGTTGGTGTAGCCCAACTCTTGCTTGAGCTTGGGGGCAATGGTGTCGTGATAAAGGGTATACAGACGTTGGGGCATGGGGGAAACTCCTGAGATCTCTGGGCTAGGTCAGAGGGGAGGATGAGGTGAACGGTGGAGGAAAAGCTGGATCTAGTCCAGAACTTCTCCGGTTTTTTTGAGGACACGGACTTTGCGGCCATCCTCGGTGAAGGTATAACCAATTCGACTGGCCACCTCCTGTTTTTTGGAGTAAGCCATGACGTTGGAGGCATGGATCGGCCCTTCGGAGGTCTCGATGGTGCCGCTTTCTCCCTCGGCGGTGGGCTTACGGTGACGGGTGATGATATTGACCCCTTCCACCACCACACTGTTTTTGGCCGGGATGGTGCGCAGGACTTCTCCCACTCGGCCCTTGTCTTTGCCGGAGATCACCTGGACGGTGTCACCTTTTTTGATCCGCATTTTGTAGCGGAGACCATTGCGGTGGGGACGGATCCCTGGCTGCTTGACCAGCTCTTTGACTTGACTGGGTTTGAGACGGCGTGACATTACAACACCTCCGGCGCGAGTGAAACGATTTTGGTGAAGTTGCGCTCCCGCAACTCGCGGGCTACAGGCCCAAACACACGGGTGCCTTTAGGATTGCCCTCGTTGTTGATGATCACGGCGGCGTTGTCATCAAACCGAATGCTGAGACCGTCGGCCCGGCGCACCGTATCCACTGTTCGCACCACCACGGCTTTGACCACATCAGAGCGTTTGACGGGCATATTGGGCAGGGCGTCTTTGACCACCCCCACAATCACATCCCCAACCCCGGCGTAGCGGCGGCCACTGCTACCCAACACCCGGATGCACATGATCTTGCGGGCACCGGTGTTATCGGCCACAGTCAACATGGTTTGTTGCTGAATCATAGTCTGGTGGCCTCCTCTAGGATGGCGGTGACAACCCAGCGCTTGGTGCGGCTGAGGGGGCGGGATTCTTGGATCCGAACCCTATCCCCGGCTTTGCAACGATCCCCTTCGTCATGGGCTTTGAACTTGGTGGTCTTGACGACAATTTTGCCGTATTTGGGGTGGGAAACTCGGTCTTCAACCGCCACCACAACGGTCTTTTGCATTTTGTCGCTGACCACGACCCCTACTTTTTCTCGTGCTGGCATTAGGCCTCCTTCTCGGTATCAGGGGATGAAATGGCTGGTGATATCGATGGGCGGATCCCCCGCTTTCGCTCACCTTCGACGGTCAAGAGCTGGGCCAAACGATGCTTTCTCATCCGGATCAGGTGGGGCTGATTGAGCTGACGAGTGGCCTTTTGCAACCGCAATTCAAATAATTCTTTTTTGACCGTCAGGATCTCGGCTGACAGGGCAGCATCATCAAGGGCGCGGGCCGTTTCGATTTTGGGCATCGGCATAATCACAGGTCCTCTCTACTCTTGGGTGGTGGCAACAGGTTCAGGGCTGTCGGCAGTATCAGCTGCTTTGGCGGACAGTTGTTGCAGCTCCGCCTGGTCAAGCTCCGCCTTCTCAAAATCGGCCTTGGTCATGAACTTGACCTTGATCGGCAATTTTTGGGCTGCTAGTCGCATGGCTTCGCGGGCGATTGCCTCTGTTACCCCACCGCCCATCTCAAACAGCACCCGGCCAGGCTTGACCACCGCCACCCAAAACTCAGGGTTTCCTTTACCGGATCCCATTCGAGTTTCGGCGGCTCGCATGGTGATGGGCTTGTCGGGGAAGATCCGAATCCAAATTTTGCCCCCCCGGCGGACATAGCGGGTCATGGCTCGGCGGCTGGCCTCAATCTGGCGAGCGGTGATCCAACTGGGTTCCTGGGCCACCAGAGCAAATTCGCCAAAGTCAATTTTGTTGCCGCGACAGGCTTTGCCTCTCATGCGACCGCGCTGCTGTTTGCGAAATTTAGTACGTTTGGGACTTAACATGGCGATTCTCGGCGGAGGTTAAGGCGTTGACAGGATCCGAAAGGGCTGGGACTAATCCTTGGCATCGGAGCGATCTTCAAAAGTTGGGCGGCGACGTTGCTGGCGACGGCGGGGTTGCGGCAAGGCGGAGGGGGCGGGCTTGTCAGAGCGATCTTGACCGGGTAGCACCTCGCCTCGAAAAACCCAGACCTTGACCCCGATGATGCCAAAGGTGGTGCGGGCCACCGTCTCGGAGTAATCAATGTCGGCCCGCAGGGTGTGCAGGGGGATCCGCCCTTCCCGAGTCCATTCGGTGCGGGCGATCTCGGCCCCGTTGAGGCGGCCAGAGATTTGGATCTTGATCCCTTTGACCCCGGCCCGCTGGGAGCGCTGGATAATCTGGCGCACAATCCGTCGAAAGGCGATGCGCCGCTCCAGTTGTTCAGCAATACTCTTGGCCAAGAGGGTGGCATCCCCGTCCACCTGGGCCACCTCGGTCACGTTGATGCGAATGGCCCGATCCCCCATACCGGGTTGAGCCATTTCTTTTTGCAGCCCCTGCCGCAATTCCTCCAGGCCAGATCCGCCCCGCCCCACCACCACACCGGGTCGAGCGGCCTTGATCTCCAACTCAATCTGATCGGCTTTGCGCGAGATGATGATGTCTGAGATCCCTGCTTTGGACTGGCGATCTTTGTTGCGGGTATTGCTGTCGGTCTCAGGATCCAGCTTGTTCATGATGTAGGTGCGGATCTTGAGATCCTCCTGCAACAGAGCGGGATAGCGTGAGGGATCCGCAAACCACTGGCTGCGGTGGCTTTTGATGAAGCCGAGGCGAAATCCATTCGGGTGGATCTTTTGTCCCATGAGAGTCGAGTGTCCTGAAGGAGTGTCTTGGAAGTGGGCTGGAAAGAGCTGGTTCAAGGTTTTCTAACGGTGGCAAGAGCAATCCTGGATCCTAAGCGGGAGCCACAGCGATTGTGATGCTACAGGTGCGCTTATGAATCGAGTAGGCTCGCCCTTGAGCCCGAGGCCGGAATCGCTTGAGTACTGGCCCCTCATCGGCAAAAGCCTGACTGATGATCAGATCTCGGGCATCGTAGCCATTGTTATGCTCAGCATTGGCCACCGCCGACCGCAACACCTTCCGAACCGGATCACAGGCGGCATAGGGCATAAACTCCAGCAAAATCAGGGCATCAGCATAGCTTTGACCCCGAATCTGGTTGAGCACCCGCCGCACCTTAAAGGGAGACATCCGGATGGAGCGGGCAACTGCTTTGACTTCTGTAGGACTGAGTGTTGTCATGGCAACCGGCCTGAGGGCGATGAAGATGAGCGGGCAACGGAGGTGAAACTGGACTGGGGATCCTCTGGGGAGAAAAGCTAGCGGCGAGAGGCTTTTTTGTCAGAAGCTGCGTGACCCTTATAGTTGCGGGTCGGCACAAACTCCCCCAGCTTGTGCCCCACCATTTGATCCGAGATAAATAGAGGCACATGAACCTTGCCGTTGTGTACGGCAATGGTGTGGCCAATCATATTGGGCAGGATGGTGGAGGCTCTTGACCATGTTTTGATCAGTTGTTTCTCATTGCGGTCATTGAGCTTCTCGATTTTTTCCATCAGGTGAGCGGCCACAAAGGGACCTTTTTTGAGGGAGCGTGCCATCGTTAGAACCGTAGATAAAGAAACAAGTGAAGAAAAGACAACAAAACCAAAAATCAATCGAATGGGGCAACCGCTGGTGCTAACGCCCGGCCCGACCACCCTTACTGCGTTTACCACCCCGGCTGCGGCCCCGAATCACCAACTTATTGCTGGCTTTCTTCTTATTGCGGGTTTTGTAGCCGAGCGCGGGCTTACCCCAGGGGGTGACCGGGCCAGAGCGACCAATCGGGGCACGGCCCTCACCACCGCCGTGGGGGTGATCGACTGGGTTCATGACGCTACCCCGCACGGTGGGACGTTTGCCCAGCCAGCGGGTGCGACCCGCTTTACCCAAGCTGATGTTGCTGGCCTCCACATTGCCCACCTGACCGATGGTGGCATAGCACTGCTTAGGGATCAGGCGCACCTCACCAGATGGCAGCTTCAGGGCCACATGGGTGCCTTCTTTGGCCACCACCTGAGCACCAGCCCCAGCAGAACGCACCATCTGGCCCCCATTGCCAGGGATCAGTTCCACATTGTGGACAACCGTACCCAAGGGGATCCGCTCCAGTGGCAGAGCATTACCGATTTCAAAGGGGGCATCCGGCCCAGCGGTGATCACGGATCCGACCGCCAGGGAACGGGGGTGCAGAATGTATCGTTTTTCCCCATCTTCGTACTGCACCAGAGCAATGCGAGCGTTGCGGTTGGGGTCGTATTCCACCGTCTTAACTTCGGCATTGATACCCCGCTTATCCCGGCGAAAGTCGATGATCCGGTAGAGCTTTTTGTGGCCCCCCCCCTTGTGGCGACAGGTGATCACACCCCGATTGTTTCGCCCCTTGCGGCGATGGATGTAGACCACCAGAGACTTTTCAGGTTTATCGGTGGTGATCTCCGAAAAATCGGAGACCGTCATCGTCCGGGTGCCGGGGGTCAGGGGTCTAAAAGATCGAATGCCCATAACTGAACTCGCGCTGAGGGGTGGCTAATACTAAACATCAATCAATCGGAATCAATCGGTCTCAAATAGTCTTGAATACCACGACCTATCCCTAGACATCGGGGAAGAGTGTGATGGAGTCCCCTTCCGCCAAGGTGACAATAGCTCGCTTATGGCGGGTTCTAAAACCCACATATCGGCCCACTCGCCGCTGCTTACGGGGGGGATTTTGGGTGTTAACGGCGGTGACCCGCACATTAAACATCTCTTGAACAGCAGCTCGAATCAAAGGCTTGGAGGCGGTTGGCATCACCTCAAAAACATACTTGCCCAACTCCATCATCTGGGTGGTCTTTTCAGTGATGACGGGCTTGATCAGCACATCCGCCAGGATCCGTTTGCTCGCGCTCATGCTTCACCTCCAGGTTCAGATCCATCCTTAGTTGCGTCGTCAGTTGCTTCGGCGGATGCTTCGGCTTCTACAGGTTGGCTGGCCTCAGCTTGCACTTCAGTCGCTGGGACTGCCGTTGTCTCAGGGACTACAAGCTCCGGAGCAATCTCAACCGCAGTTTCAGGCACTACATCTTCAGGCACTACATCTTCAGACACCACAGGGGCTGCAGCAGAGGAATCATCAGCAACAGCCACCGACTCCACCTCTTGATCGGCCTCTCGAAGGGATCCCGTGGATCCAGGAGCTGCCAAGAGATGCCCTTCACCACTCAACCCCCGCTGGGCCAACTCAAAAGCTGGCTCTGTAATGATGATCCAGTCCACATTGAGCAGATCAAAAACATTGAGATTGTTGACGGTGATGAGCTTGGTGCGGGCGATGTTGCGGGTGGCCCGCCAGACAAAGTCATTTTTTTCGGCCACGATCACAAGGGCCGACTGATCCTCGGCTACCCCCCACCGCAGCAGGGCCTGAGCCATCTCCCGGGTTTTGGGCTGAGCTGCCAGTTGGCTGCTGAAGTCTTGAACCACAATCATGTCCTCAACTCGACTCTGAAAGGCTGTCCGCAGAGCCAGACGCCGTTCTTTGCGGTTCATGTCAAGGTTGAACTCGCGCTTGCGGGGGCCAAAAATCACCCCCCCCTTGCGCCAGAGCGGTGAACGAATGGATCCAGCTCGAGCACGCCCGGTACCCTTTTGTTTCCAGGGCTTACGCCCCCCCCCACGCACTTCTGTGCGGGTTTTGCTGTGGGCATTGCCTTGGCGGGCGTTGGTACTCTGGCGACGCAGGGCCAAATAGAGCAAATGACGGGCTGTTTCCGGTCGGGCCACCGCCAGATTTAAATCCGCACTGCCGACGCTCTGCCCTTGCCAGTCTTTGATGGTGCAACTTGCCATAACTTTGCGCTCCCTACGTCTCCTGATCCTCAAGCCTTATTACTTAGCCTTTTTGTTACTTAGCCTTCCTGCCACTGCCAAATACTTTGGTGGGACGGATCTCCAGCAGTCCCCCTTCCACGCCGGGTACGGCCCCTTTCACCAACAGCAGGTTGCGCTCAGGATCCACTCGCATGATGGTGAGTCGACGGGTGGTGACTCGCGTTCCTCCATCCCGCCCCGGCATCCGCAAGCCCGGAAACACACGACCCGGCGTTGTCCCTGCCCCAACGGATCCGTGGAGACGGTGATTCTTGGATCCGTGGCTCATGGGGCCGCGACCGAAGTGGTGCCGCTTTTGGTTACCGCTAAAGCCGTGACCAATACTGGTACCGGCCACATCCACCAACTGGCCCACCTCAAAAATGTCCGCCTTGACCTCTTGGCCCACCGAAAACTGATCCGGCTGATCAACTCGAAACTCTTTCAGATGGCGCAAAGATTCTTCGATCCCAGCCTTCTGGAGATGGCCTCGCTCTGGCTTGGTCAGTCGCTTGGGCAGGGTCGGATCAAAACCCAACTGCACAGCAGCATAGCCATCCGTGGCTGGGGTCTTGACCTGAGTCACCTTACACGGCCCCGTGGCCAGCACCGTGACAGGAACCGCCAACCCCTCTTCAGTAAATATCTGAGTCATGCCGAGCTTTTTGCCCAATAGACCAAGTGCCACGACCGTTTCTCCCAATCAACTAAAACTAGAGGCTATCGATCTGTCGATCTGTCTGTCTTGTCGGATCCTCTTTGTCACACTCTTGCCCCATTGCTCTTGCCAGAAGGTTCAGAACCCTTCCCAAACACCAGCAACATTTCAGTCCCAAAACAGTCAGACTCAGGGCTGCGCCTTAGTCACAACGTGGTCACAGGATTGATGTCATCCTGCTCGGTTTTGGGATCCAAATCCCTGGGGTTTGATGTTAACTGAGCCTCGCCAGACTGGTGGAGCCAGTGCATTACCCACCGAGCTAGAGCCTCACCGAATAGAATTCGGTTGTGCAGTCTGTGACTTGAGAATCTTGGACGGATGAACCCCTCAGACTTGCTAACTTGCCCTGTGTCAGTGACCTGATCAGTTGAGCCAACAGTATCTATCCAGCAGTTCAAAGCCCGCCTTTAGCGACAGTGTTCCATTGTAGAGGGCACCGACTGGATATGTCTAGTCTTTTTTAGATTGATGGGCTGGATCCGCATCCGTTAAGCGTGAAGCCAATGTGGTGTAGATGGCCACGGGTACTTGAGTCCGGAGGGATCGATCCAGTCGTTTTCGCTTTTGAGCCTCCTCAAGGCAGCTTTTTTGGGGACAGAGATAGGCGGAGCGGCCCATACCTTGATCCAGTTGAATAATCGGTTTGTCAGTCTTGGGTTTGTCAGTCTTGGGTTTATGACCCTTGGGTTGATCTGAGGATCTGGCCAGACGCACCACCCGCCACAGTTGAGAGCGGGGCTTCAGCACTCGACAACTGACACACTGACGCAACGGATCCGGCACAGCATCAGAAGCACTGGCCTGGGATCCCAGAGACTGAGAGGAATCCGTCAAGCTATTATCGCTCACGGCCAATGGATCCTGAGGTGACCAACGGTGGGGAGCCAGCATCCGGCGGACTAGACTCAGCTTGGCGGGCCAGTTCGTAGAGTCCCTTGGTGACACTGGCCAGAGGAATCGCCACGATCACCCCCAGGATCCCGCCGAGCTGCGCCCCCACCAACAGAGCAACCAGGATCCAAACCGGATTGAGACCGATTAGCTCTCCCATCAGGCGGGGGGCAATAACCCGATCTTTGACCTGTTGCACCGCCAAGGCCACCGCCACCACCTTGAGGGCCAGCCAGACATCCTGAAAGGCCAGCAATCCTGCCGCTCCCCCAATGCCAATAAAACCCCCCACCAATGGGATGACTTCCAGCAGGCCGATCCCCAAGCCAAACAGCAGCCCAAACGGCACTTTGAGCACCCCAAAGGCAGGCACCAGCATCAGCCCCATAATCAAGCCCAGCACCAACTGACTGATCAAAAAGTTTTGGAAACTGAGGGCGACAGCCTCCCCCACCCGTGGTCCCCAGGGATCCGGAATCAGACTCATCAGCCCCTGCCAAAACGTGCCGCCATAGAGCAGCATATAGAGGGCCAACACCAACACCAAAACCAGATCCACCACCTGATTGAAGGTGCCTAGCAAAATGTCCAATCCTTGGCGGGCGATCTGTTCGGCCCCCAGTTGCAGGCGACTGGTCAGGGTCTCCAGCAGTTCCTTTTGGCCAAGGGAGATGTTGCGATCGGCAGCCCAGCGGGACAGGGCCTCCAGTTGGATCTGAAAGGTATCCACCCAGCCGGGAATCTTGGCCCCTAACTGGGCAATCTGTTTGGTCAGGGTGGGCACTAGGGCTATCCCCAGCAGCACAAACACCAGCACCGATATCGAAAAGACAATAGCAACCGCAAACCCCCGACTGACCTTGGCTTGGCGGAGGGCCTGCACGGGATAATTGAGCAAAAAGGCCAGCACCGCCGCAGTCAGCAGCATGGTGAGCAAATGGCCAAACACACGCCCCACCTGCATTGCCAGCCAGGCACTGATCACAATCAGGATCCAGGTGAGCAGCCAGCGTTGCAGGGGATTAAACCGATTCAGCATAGGGGTCTCACAGATCGATCCAATCTTACTGAAATCTTACTGATAGATATCCTGATTGAGTTTAGAAAGCCAGCCATGCCTTTTCGCCACCAGGATCGGATCCGATTTGAGCAAACTGATGCGGCGGGGGTGGTCTATTTCGCCCAGGTTTTGAGTTTGTGCCATGCGGCCTATGAAGAGTCCCTGGCCCAGGCGGGGATCCGGTTGGATCGGTTTTTTAGTGCTCAAGCAGGCGAGATTGTGCCCATTATCCGGGCTGAGATCGACTTTCGCCAGCCCTTGCACTGTGGAGATCCCTATTGGGTGGAGCTGGATCCGCAGCAGGTGAGTGACCACGCTTTTCGGATCAGGTATCGAGTGGGGCGCATAGATCAGCAAACGGATCCACAAGAGACTGCCCCATTGGTGGCCACCGCAACAACAGAGCATCTCTGCCTCAACCCGGCCACCCGTCAGCGGCAGGTTCTATCACCGCTGGTGCAACGTTGGATCCAAGAGACCCACAGAGCCGAGATGGCCATTTGAGTTTGTTTGGGGTTGAGGGGATCACCGGTGCATGGGTCACGGGTCGTCAGTTGGATGGACTGGATTGGATCGATTGGCTCCATCGGTTGAACCCAATTGATCTAGCTCGGAACGGATCTCGGTCAATGGATCCGTCTCCAAACTGTTGAGGGCGGGATCCTGAGACTCTAGGAGACGGGTGGCCTCTTGTTGACGCAGTGTCTGCATATAGATGCTGTTGAGTGCCATCATCGCCAAGACTAGCCCCAGGCAGCGGGTTCGAGATCCCATAACTATCCCAATATCCGAAAACTAAAATGGCTCAAGCTGAGTGCGTCTCCAGTATGGCCTAGCCCAGTTTGATTTCCAGTTTGATTGCAGGGAAGGGGTGATTTCAGTTGAGGGGTCTGGAGGTGTTCTGGGGGAAGTAGGTGATTGGGCTAAATTGAGGATTGCAGCAACTCTGCCAGCTTTTTAGCTTGTTGTTTTTAGATTGTTGATTGACTCCCGGTGGGCCGGATCCTGATGTCCAATTTTTTCACGGATGAGCTGAATTATCACAAGGCCAAACACAGCTTGCGACAGTTGGTGGCCAGCTTTGATCTGAGTGCACTGGAGCGGGCGGGGCTAGAGCCGGATCTGGAAGATCTAGATCAGTTTATTGAAAAACTAGAGTCTGAGGTGATCCATATTGCCGCCTTTGGCATGGTGGGACGGGGGAAATCTTCGTTGCTCAATGCCCTGCTGGGCTATGCCGCCTTTACCACTGGCCCCACCCACGGGGTGACCCGCACCCATCAGCGGGCTGGATGGCAGGGGATCCCCGGCCCGAACAGAGGATCTGCAACCACAGGATCCAAAGCCGCAAACTCCCCCCAGCCTGAAACACAGTCCCAGAGGGTCAGCCTCTATGGGCCTGGGGCGCAGATGGTGCTGATTGATACCCCGGGACTGGATGAAGTCAATGGATCCGAGCGGGCCTTGTTGGCAGAACGGGTGGCCCAACAGGCGGATCTGATCTTGTTTGTGGTGTCGGGGGATATGACCCGGCTGGAGTATGAAGCCCTGGCCCAGTTGCGGGAGGCCAACAAGCCCATGCTGCTGGTTTTTAACAAAATTGATCAGTATCCAGAGGTGGATCGACAGGCGGTCTACGACAAGATTCGCAATGAGAGGGTGCGGCAACTGCTCTCCCCCGCTGAAGTGGTGATGGCGGCGGCCTCTCCTCGCATCGCCAAGGCCATCCAGCATCCTGATGGATCCATCACCGCCGAGCTGACCCAGGGGGTGCCTGAGGTGGAGGCTCTACGGCACCGCATTTTAGAGGTTTTGCGGCAGGAGGGCCGGTCGTTATTGGCCCTCAATACCCTGCTGTTTGCCGACCGGGTGCAGCAAAACTGGCTTGATCGCAAGCTCGAAAGCCGTGACCAACAGGCCCAAGACCTGATCTGGCAAGCGGCCCAAGCCAAAGCCCTAGCGGTGGCCCTCAATCCTTTTACGGTGGTGGATGCCCTCAGCGGTCTGGCGATTGATGTGGCTCTGATCTTGCGTCTGGCCAAACTCTATGGCCTGCCCCTCACCCCCCACAAAGCCACTCAACTGTTGCAAAAGATCCTCCTCAGTATGCTGAGTTTGGGGGCCGGAGAGTGGGTGGCGATGCTGGGACTGGGATCCCTCAAATCAATGCTGGGGCTGGCGGCTCCGGGGTCTGGGGGCTTGTCTCTGGGGGCTTATGCCTCCGTTGCGATCACCCAGGCCACCCTGGCAGGGATGTCTAGCTATGCCATTGGCACGGCTGCCCGCACCTACCTGGCTCAGGGATCCACCTGGGGACCCCAGGGGCCAAAAGCAGCGATTGCCCAAATCCTGGCCCGATTGGATGAGGGATCGATCACCGCCCGCATCCGCTCAGACCTCCAAAAGCACATCACTCCTAACCCCCAAGCCTTGGAGCCAGAATCGTTTGGGCCAGAGGGGATCCCGACCTAGAGGGATCATTGCTAAGATTTGCTTGACCTGCGGTTATCCATCTCAACCCGAATCCAGGCCAAATCCAGACACATCCAGAGTCATACACATCCAGAGTCATTAGGAACCACCATGCAAGGGGTGCTTCTGATCCTTTACATTTTGGTGATCAGCAGCCTGATTGCTGTGGTGGGCGATCGGGTGGGATACCGAGTCGGCAAGAAACGCCTCACCCTTTTTAATCTGCGGCCCCGTCACACCGCTATTTTGGTGGCCATCGTTACGGGTTTGGCGATCTCCTCACTGACCTTGGCCACTCTATTGCTGCTCAATCGCTCCCTGACCACTGCTCTGTTTGATTACCAGCGCACCATCTCCACGTACCAAATCTCCATCAACACCCTCACCCGCGAGATCGAGGTGGAACAAGGCCGATTGCAAGGGATCCAGGCGGAGCTGGAAACCGCCCGTACCGCCCTCAGCAACGCCCAAGCGGAATTGCGCCTCACCCAAACCCAGCGGGGAGATGCCCAAGAGCGACTGCGACAGATCCAAGATCAAGTGCAAGAATTGCGGGATCAATTGGCTCAGATCGAGCAAGAGCGCAGCGATGCCCAAGACCAACTACCCCAATTGCGATCCGATCTCCAGCAACTGCGGGCCGAGGCGGCGGACGCCCAAAGCCAAAAGCGCGCCCTAGAGCTGGATCGAGATCGGCTGGAACGATCCCTTTCTGTTGCCCAATCCACCTTGACGGGCCTCGAAGCCGAAAAAACCCGACTCGAAAGCGAGATCCAACTGCTCTGGCAATCGGCCCAGCGATTTCGTCAGGGGCCTGTGGTGATTCTGGCGGGGGAGATTTTGGCGGTGGGGGTGGTGGATAGTCAGGATTTGTCCAGCCCACTACCGGATCCCAGCTCAGACGAGCATCCTCTACGACAGCAGGTGAACGCCATTTTGGCGCAGGCCGAAGCCCAAGTCCGCCAACTGGGAGCACGCCCCCCGGATTCGCTGCCCACAGCCCTCCAGGTGCGGCGCGATCATGTGGACGAAGCCCTAGAGCAGATGGTTCAGGATCCCGACAGTTGGGTGGTGCGGGTGATCTCGGTCTCCAACCGCCTCGAAGGAGAAGCGGTGCCCGCCATTTTAGATCTGACCCCCAATCAGCACCTTTTTACAGCCGGAGATACCCTGGCCCGAATCGAAATCTCCCCTGGTCGGGATCCGCAGGAACTGCAAGAGGATCTGCTGGGGCTGCTCTCCACCGCTAATCTGCGCTCACGGCAGGCGGGCCTACTGTCGGATCCACTGACCGGGACGGTGGGGGAGTTCTCGCAGGTCAAGCTGCTTGAAATGGTCGGCCAACTGCAACGGATCCAGACCTCAGTGGATGTGCATGTGGTGACCGATCAAGATATCTATACCGCTGGTCCTTTAGAAGTGAGCTTTCGGATTGCCCCCATTGGGACAACCGGCTCCACAGATTCCACCGATCTTGATCAGTTGCCAGCATCCTAAGTCCAGCATTTTAAGTCTAAGTCTCTAGTCTTAGGTATTGTCCTCAGCCTTGGGGGTGGCCCTCTACGGATCGGGCAGGGATCCAGGGACAAACACCTTGCCATCTGGCAAGATCGCCCGGTGAAAATTGGCTCCAATCAAAATCGCCCCGCCTAACTTGGCCTCACTCAGGTCAGACTCCTCCAGGCAAGCACTTTTGAGCTTGGCCTCCCACAGATAAGCCCCACTCAAATTGGCCTGCCGCAAATTGGAAAAGCTCAAATCGGCAGCAATCAAATTGGCCTCCCAAAAGTTGACCCCCTCCAAATTGGCGGAGATTAAGTTAGCAGAGCTGAGATCGGATCCGCCTAAATTGGCTCCACTCAAGTTGGCTCCACTCAGTTGGGCATAGGGCAGGGTGGCATTGCGCAGCCGGATATCCCGCAGATCCGCGCCAATCAAAAGGGCCGAGACCAAGTTGGATCCGTCAAAATCACGCTCTCCCTGGGCATAGCGGGCTAAGAGTTCTTCACCTGTGCTCACCTTTGGCATCGAGTATCCTCACTGGGGATAAGGGCTAGGGCTAGGTGGTTGGCTTGGGGCAGGGAACCAGCTCAACAGGGAAGCCAACAGAGGATGTATCCTAGATTGCCCCCGTTTGGGGATAGAGTTGCGGGGTTTAGGCCACTGAAACAGATTGCATGGATTGATACACCTGCTCGATGGCCGCCACCATCTCCTGCGGATCCCATCCTTTGAGGCTGGCCACCAAAGCCAGTCCACCGGCCCCAACTCCTTCTTTGACGTAACCCCGTTCGTAGGCTTGCAATTGAGGATAGCGACTGTGGGCAAAGCTGAGCTGAGGGGCCAAAAGGGGCACCGCATCCAGAAGTTGGGCTAGTCCCACTGTATTGCCTGTGGGATCCTCGGCCACCCACCGGGTGGTACCCACCGCCACCTGAGTCGGATCCCAGGTCAACATTTGATCTTGGGCCAGCTTTTGGCTCAGGGCAACGATGGCTAACATTTGGGTGCCCCCCGCCAACAACACCGGCCCCGACCGAGAGGCCCCCAGAGTGATCCCCGCCATCAAGGGCTGCATCGGATCCCCCACTGCCGCCAGGATCTCCAAAGCAGTGGCCGACTGGGGCAGGTGAGCTAAGCCCTGTTGGGCTAGGGCTAGCTTTTGGGCGTGATTACAGGTGGGATGGCTGCTATTGACCATGCCCGCCACCGGCCACCCCAGTCCCAACAACACCGCCAGGGCTGTGGAGGTGCCCCCGGCCACACATTCCCCCAACACCAGCAATCGATTTGGGCTGCCCCACCGGGATCCCCAGTTCAGCCCCAGCTCAAACCGCTTCTGGACGACCTCTGGGGACATAGCACGACCGCTACTCAGGCATTGGGCCGGCATCGGCAGGGCTGGGATCAGCTCAGGTAGGGTTTGGGGCAGGCCACAGTCAAACAAGTGTAGAGGCATCCCCAGGTGTTGGATCACAGCGCGGCTGATCACCACCGGCGAGGGATACCCATCGGGGGAGGTGGGCAATCGGGTGGAATAACCCCGCAGTAACACCTCAGCATCAGCCATGGCCGTCTGACGGCGATGGGCTGGGGTGGCCCCTGCCGCCGAGATCCCCGGAATCAAAGCCGTCGCTGTAAAACCCAATCCACAGACAAAATGTGGATCCAACTTGAGGATCCTTTCACACCACTGCTGCGCCTGCGGGATCCGGGTGTAGGCTCGCCAGGTTGATAAAGAGGCCATAGACCAAGAGAGCGTAGAAGATCCAAAAATATCAGTCTTTGATTCTATCAAGAGGGGGGAATCTACTCTGGCAGGAAAAATGACACGAAAAACGCCCGGATCCCTGAGCGGGTCACCGAGCGTTCACAGGCGTTACGTTAACAAGCATTCAATGACAAGCAATCGGCAAAGCCCACCACTAGTGGAGATAGGTATAGGCCCGCAGGCTGCCCTCAAAGTGAGCTTGAAGCAAATTGGCCTCTTTGAGCGTGATGCGCTTGGCTTGCAGAGCCGCTTCGGTGGCATCGTGGATCCGTTCCACCAGATCCTCGCTGTTGTACTGCACATAGGTCAGCACCTCGCTGATGCTATCCCCCTTGACCACCTGGGCCACCCGGTAGCCATCAGGCTTGAGCTGGATCTGCACGGCGTTGGTATCCCCAAATAGATTGTGCAGATCCCCCAAAATCTCCTGATAAGCCCCCCCCAAAAACACCCCCAGCAAATAAGGCTGATCGTTCAGCTCATGCAGGGGCAGCACCGAGGCAGTTTTGCCATCATCGTCAAAAAAACGATTGATCTTGCCATCACTGTCGCAGGTCAGATCCGCCAGGGTGCCCCATTGGCGCGGCTCCTCATTGAGGCGGTGGATCGGCATGATCGGAAACACCTGATCGATGGCCCAGCTATCTGGCACCGACTGAAACAACGAGAAATTGCAGTAGTAGGTACTGGCCAGCAATTCATCGAGATCGGTTACCCCCACCGGATCCCGCCCTGTCAGTTGCAGATGCTCATAGGCCAGATTGCAGATTTTGTTGCAGCAGTTCCAGTAAAGCTGTTCGACGCGGGCCCGCTCCGCCAAGCTCAAGGATCCATCGGTAAACCCTCGCAGGGCCGCATCTTTGAGATCTTGGGCACGGCGGTATTGAGCGGTCAACATCTCTTTATCGATCTGGTGATACAGCTCATTCAGCTCGAATACCACAGGGGCATCGTCGGCTTCAACGGTGGGCAGAGCACCCACTGTGCTGTGGTTACAGCCCAAGACATCAAAGACCAACACCGACTGATGGGACATCACCGCCCGCCCGCTTTCGCTGACCAGTGCCGGCGGATCCACATGGTATTGCTGGCAGGTGGTCAGTACCGTTTGGACAATGGTGGCGGCGTAGTCCTCAATGGTGTAGCTCTGGGAGGTATGGGCAATGGATTGGGTGCCGTCATAGTCAATGCCAAGACCACCCCCCACATCCAGATAGCCCATGGGCGCGCCCATTTCTTTGAGTTCCACGTAGACTTGGCAGGCTTCCCGCACCGCCCGACCATGCACCCCCACCGTGGAGATTTGGGATCCGATGTGATAGTGCAAAAGCTTGAGACAGTGGAGCATACCCACCTCCCGGAGCTGAGCCACCGCCGCCAAAACCTCGGTGGCACTGAGACCAAACTTGGCCCGTTCTCCAGCAGACGTACCCCAGCGTCCGATCCCTTGGGCCGACAGCTTGGCCCGGATCCCCAAAATCGGATCAATCCCCAGCCTTTGGGCGACTTCGATCACCAGGGTGAGTTCGTGCATCCGCTCCAACACAATAATCGGGATGCGTCCCAGTCTCTGGGCCAAGAGAGCCGTCTCGATGTATTCCCGGTCTTTATAGCCATTGCAGACCAGGAGGGCCTCTGGAGTGTCCAAGCTGGCCAATGCGATCAGCAGTTCCGGCTTGGATCCTGCTTCTAGTCCGTAGTGATAAGGGCGACCATGGGCCACCACTTCTTCGACTAGGTGCCGCTGTTGGTTGACCTTAACCGGATAAACCCCCCGATAAACATTGGGATACCCCAGCCTCTGGATGGCCTGATTAAAGCTCTGGCACAGCCGCTGGATCCGATTGGCCACAATGTCAGTAAAGCGGATCAGCACCGGCAATTGGATCCCACGAGCCTGCAAACTGGTCACCAGCTCAAACAGATCGATCCCAGGTGCCGATGGCCCAGGGCTGCCCAGATCATCAACATTTTGATCCTGAGAGATAGTCTGATGGGTCAAACATCGCCCGTTGGGAGTCACCTCCACGTGCCCATCCTGATTAATAGAAAAATAGGGCGCGCCCCAACCGCTGGTGCGGTAAAGTTTTTCGCTGTCCTGTACTGTCCAGGGTGAGCGGGTCAAAGTCGGCATTAGCTTTCCCCCCCAGAAAGATGAAAAGATGATTGATGAAAGATGATTTGGGCTGAGTTATGCGGGCATCGTTGGATACAGGTTGTTGGATACAGTGGGATCCCTGACACCAGGATCGTATCGGTTTCCACAGAATCACCAACTTAGCGATTTTATCCGGGATATGTCAAGATTTGGCAGGAATTTCCAGCCCAGACCCAGTTCTCTGTCGGGCCAATAGGATCCTGTCTGGATCAGGGTTTGAGTGGTTCGTGTGTCATCTTTAATTTGGATCAAAATCTCGTTATTGCGCTCAATAGCTCTAAAAATCGCCAATTTTCGCCGTTTTTCTTTCATAGAGCAAGCACCCGCAGCTTGGCCTGCACCTTGATCTTCAATTCAGCCGCGACACCCTCCACTCAGGGCAAATTCCCAGCTTGCCAATCCAGCTAAAAGCCAAGGATCCCTCCAGTACCGACCGTACTACTTCGGATCCCTCGGCAAGGTTGATCCATTGGGCCGAATGTTGCGGGATCCTGGTGGTAGGGCTGCTGACCCATGAGATAGATCACCCATGAGATAAATCAACTGAGATACATCAACAAAAAATCAAATGACTGGTCATGGCATACTCGACCCCTGGAGACGAATGAGCGCGGAGTATCCAGCAGCACTATGGAATTGGGCCAACCCTCTGCCGGTTGCGCTGGCATCCCTGCCGCAGCCGATCTATCTGGTGGGCGGATCCGTGCGGGATCTGCTGTTGGGACGACAAGCTCAGGGCAAACAGGATTTTGATCTGGTGACAACAGAGGATCCGGTGATCTGGGCCAAACCCCTGGCTCGGCAGCTCAGGACTGGTTTTGTGGTGCTGGATCCAGAGCGACGGATTGTACGGCTGGTGGGCCAAGCCTGGACATTGGATATCGCCCTGCAGATGGGATCCTCGATTGAGGCGGATCTGGCTCGGCGGGATTTTGCCTGCAATGCAATGGCCATCGAATTACATCAGCTTGAGTTACATCAGATTCAATTAGAAAAGATCCAGTTACATAAGTTGGATCCATCGCTGTGGATCGACCCATTCGGGGGCCATCAGGATATTCAAAACCAGCGGATTCGGATGGTGGATGCCGATAATTTGACCGAGGATCCGCTGCGACTATTACGGGCCTATCGACAGGCAGCTCAGTTGGGTTTCGAGATTGAGCCTGTCACCCGTGAAGCGATTCGGCAGCGGGGATCCCTACTCTCGCAGGTGGCGGCAGAGCGGGTCAGATCAGAATTGGACGGCTTGCTACAGACGGGATCCCGTGGTTTGGCCTATCTCCACCAGGCGCTGGCCGATGGGGTGTTGCAGAGTTGGTTGCCGATGCCCCTCTGTCTCACAGCAGCAGCAGCGGTTCACAGGCAGAAACTTAAACTTGAGCAGGGCTTTCCCCGCTGTGGGCAAACGCTGCAAAGTGCCCTAGCCGATCAACGTCCCACCTTTTTGATGGTGCTCTGGGCCGCGCTGCTGTCAGGAGCTGACTCCCCTGTCACTGATGTAGCTGTCATTGATATAGCTGTCACTGATGTAACCGAGATTTTGGCATCATTGCGCTACAGTCGGGCCGAATGGCAAGCGGCCAGCAAGTGGCTAGAAGAGCTGCCTATTTTTTTGGATCTGGCCCCGGATCTTGGCCCAGTGGAGCGGTATCGCTGGTTTCAAAAGCTGGGATCCCTGATGCCAGGATTGGTGCTGCTGGCTTTGGGGGTGGGCATGAGCTGGGAGGCTGCCGTCCCTTGGCTCATACACTACGAAGATCCTGAGGATGCTTTGGCTCATCCGGTGCCGCTCTTGGATGGCCGGATCCTGATGCAGGCTTTGGGTCTGACGCCGGGGCCACAGGTGGGGCAGTTGCTGACAGAGGTCGGAGAAGCCCAAGCGGCAGGTCGGATCCAAACCCAAACGGAGGCCCTAGACTATGCCCGCCAACAGTATGCAAGCCAAAAGTATGCCCGCCAAGAATAGGCCCGCCAATCTTTAGGATCCCTAAAGGAGGCTGGATTGCGGTCACCTAGCCCGTTGCCAATGGCGGCAGCCCACACAGCCAAGACAGGTTTGACTCAACCCAGCAGCGTGTAGCAGCGTATGGGTGGCAGGTTGGGCATACTGAGCCTATGATGGATTTGTTTAATTTTGTTACAAACCCAAGTTTGTCTCAGGTCTAAAAATCCCACAGATCTGAATCAAATCTGAATCGTTGAATCGCAGATTGATGAAGGCTTGAGCAGGCTTTGAGCTTGCAATTCGACCGCCTACTTGAGGTTTCATCCTGTTGTTTAGTTGGCGAAATTATGGTTGCTAGCTTGGAGATGCCCACTATTGCTCCCCGTCGTCGCCAGACCCTCCTCAAGGCTTGGCAGGGGATGAATGTAGAGTCCTGTCCCTACCAGTACAACTTTCATCTCCATACCGTTTATTCAGACGGATCTTTGCAACCCGCCGAAGTCCTTAAGCAGGCCCGGTCTTTGGGGCTAAAAGGCTTGGCTCTCACCGATCACCACACCACAGCAGGCTTTGAAACGTTGCAAACCCTGATCGAACCAGGGGATCCTCAGCTTTGGGCTGGCATCGAGATCACGGCAGATTTGATCGGTGTGGATGTGCATATTCTCGGCTACGATTTTGATCCTCAGCACCCGGTCTTGGATCCCTACTTACAGGGGGATGCGGTGCCAGGGGCAATGGCCACTGATGTGATCAAGGCTTTGCATCAGGCGGGAGGTTTGGCGGTCTTGGCTCATCCGTCTCGGTATAGTCGCTCCGCTGAGGAGCTGGTCAGGGCTGCTGCCCGTCGAGGCATTGATGGGATTGAAGTCTACTACGCTTACAAAAATCCCTCCCCCTGGGAACCCACCCCCGACCGTACCCGATTGGCCGAGGGTCTGGCCCAAGAGCATCGCCTCTACAAAACCGGTGGCACCGATACTCATGGGCTAGACATCACCCGCCGGATTTAGGCCGGACTTAGAGTGTCAACGGTTAGTATGGCACCCCCCAATGGCGACCCCCACAGGACAACCCCTTGATCTGCCCCACCAACTGGCCCAAATGATGGTGAAGGTGGTGCCGGGTGCTCTATTGCCTCCCCAGGCTGGATCCCTGGGGCAAGATCCGGCCTTTCCGTCGGTGCGGCAACTGCAAAAGTGGATCCAGCACTGGGGCCTGGGGGCGGTCTGGATCGAATCTGCTCCGGCTCCAGAGGCGATGTTACGGATCCAGCAACTTCAGTCTTGGGCTGTATTGCCGCTACTGGTGGGGGCCGATGCCTCGGTGGGAATCAATTTTGCAGGAACCACCCCTCTACCTCCCCCCCGCTGTCTCCAGAATCTCAAACCTGATCCATCTGGCTCTAGGGATCCCCACCCAAGTCTGAGCCGAGGAGAGCTGAGTCGAGAGGCGACCCATCCTCCCCAAGTCCCTTCTGATCAAGTGGCCGCAGGACAGTTAGGCACCTTTACCGCCCGCGAAGCCAAGGCCATTGGCATCAATTGGCTCTGGGGGTTATCCCTCGATTGGCAAGGGGGGCTGGGTTGCTTTGGTAGAGATCCAGCTCAGGTGACAGCACGGGTAGGGGCTTATCTGCGGGCGGCTGAGACCGAAGCGGTTTGGGTCAGTGTCAGGCCACCCCAACACCGTTCATTTCAGGATCCATCATCTCAGGATCCAATGTTGCTCCCCTGGCTAGAACTTCTGAATGCCTCAGGAGGGGGCCTAGAGCTGGAAAACCTGGATCTAGGCTCTGTACGCAATCGGCTGGCGGGCCTGATCATTGCCGATGTGCGCCGGGATCCCCTGGCACAGATCAACCCCGACCGGACGGATCCAGATCCGATGTTTCAAGCAGAGTCACACCTCAGAGCCTTGCGGTCTGGAGCCGATCTGCTGGTGGTGGATTCGGTCGAGCAGGCGGTGGAGGGGCTGACCCAAGCCGTTCATAAAGGCCAGCTCTCCCCCGAACGGGTGGCCTCATCGGTTCAGCGGATCCTAGCCACCAAAGCCCGCCTGCATCCCGGCTCAAGAGGTTTGCTGCGCCAATACTGGCCCGCCTTACCTGCCAGTGAGGCCGATGCCCCCGACCCAGGCCGGATCCTCTCTGAGGCCTCGTCAAGTTTGCTCTTGGGTAACCCCAGAGGTCAGGGGGCCGGATCCTCGCTAGAGCGGCTTGTCCCAACCCTATTGACCAGTCAGCGGGGCAGCCGTGCCCTACAAACCCGTCTGGCTCAGCCGGATGCGATTGCCTTTGCCCGCCATCTACTGATCCAGTCCCTAGGAGGGGATCCCTGTGGTCAGCTCCCTCTCCGGCCTGCTCCTGATTGGCTCAATTGGATCTGGGTGGAGGATGACGCCCAAAGACCGATGTCGGCGGATCCAATGGTGGCCCGCTTTCAGGCCAAAGGGATCCCAACCCTGATCAGTGACAGCCTCACCCCCCTACCCCTGCTCGAAAAAGCACTTCGGGATGCACCTCAGATCATCCTCCAATGGATCGGTGGATCCGGTCAGTCTCATCCGGTGGTGCCCCATTTACTCCAGGATCACCTGGCGAGTTTGGCGGCCTGCGTCCTCTACCGACATCCCCACCCAGCCCAATCCTTAGCCTCCATCCTGCCCCCCCAGCGGATCCCCTTTTTACACCTCTACGCCACCACCCCTCAGGCCCAAACGCTTGCTCTCCACCATCTGCTGGGGCCAATGTCTCCCTAGACGAGATAATCGAGATAATTCTTAAACAAAGATAAAACTCTTAACAAAGCGTTGGATGGGATCCTGGCTCTAGGCTATTTTGTAAATACGAATGTAAACCTTTGAAACAAACCGCTCAGACTCTAGCTTTTGAATTGACAGCTTAATTGACAGTTTTTCGGACTCCACCCATTAGACCCGATTTTTGTGCAGAACACGTCTTCTTTTACCTCTGTCTCGACGATAAGCCAGCCCTGGATCCAACGCTTGCAAGTGTTGGTGGTTATGGCAGTGATAGGTCTTGCGGTTTTTTTGGGGATCCGAGTGCTGACCCAGCCGGATCCGTATGTGAGTGCGGTATTGCAATTACAAGGTGAATCAGGGCGCGGGGCCTCTCTGTTTGCCCTCAACTGCGCCGCCTGTCATGGGGAAGAAGGCACCGGACGAGTGGGGCCAAACCTGCACGGGGTTCAAAATCGCCGTTCTGATCGCTCCATCATTGAGCAAGTCACCAGTGGCAACACCCCTCCCATGCCCCAGTTTCAGCCGGATCCTCAGGCAATGGCCGACTTGATCAGCTATCTCAAGACCCTTTAGTCCCCCATTGATAAACTGGGATCCCTGTTGAGGCAAATGAGAGAAGTTGTGGGGTATGGTTTTTAGACTCGTGTTCTGACTGGTTGTGTGATGACTGAAACGCTCCTGGTGGAGACCTCGTGGACGGCAATGGTGCCTGCCTTTCGTGCCCTCTCGGATCCGATTCGGCTGCGGGTGTTGGAGCAGTTGCGGGGTGAGGAGGTCTGTGTCTGTGATCTGTGTGAGCGGCTGGATGTCCCCCAATCCAAGCTGTCTTTTCATCTGCGGGTGCTGCGAGATGCCAATCTGATTCGAGGCCGACAGGAGGGCCGCTGGATCTACTACAGCCTCAATGTGGCCCAGTTTGCCGCAGTGGAGCGGTATGTGGCTCGCTACCGGATGGCGGGATCCTGGAAGGTAGCCAAGCCCTGTCAGGACTAAATCAGCTCGACTAAATCAGCTCGCCCTGTCGCATCTGTCGCCACAGCGTCAGTAGCACCCGTGATTGAGTTTCGGTCAGGGGATCCCAGAGTTCTCCCTTGGTCAAGGTTTGGGGAGCAAGATCGGGCCGTCCTGCTAGCCGACCCAGATTTTGAGAGGGGTCCGGGGGCACCACACTGGCGATCTGACTCAGCTCCAAAATGCGGGGGGTATGCTCTCGATCCAGCACCCAACCTAGCCAAGCGGGGATCCAGTCAGCGGGTTCACCTTGACGAGGCAGTACCCAACAGTCGTACCAGAGGCTAGTGCCAGAGGTGGGGATCACCACCTGATAGAGGGGGTAGCTTTTTTGGAGTTCAAACAGATCCTCTGTCCAGCCCACCGCCACCCAGCTTGCCCCCATCCTCAAAATCTGTTGATAGTCGGTGGAGGTATAACTCAAAACTTGACGATGCAGGGATCCCAGCCTGTTCAGCAGGTCGGGGTCTTGGGGATCCAGAGGGCTGTTGGCGGAGCGGCCCAAAGACTGAAGGGCCAAGCTGATCACCTCGCGGGGATGATCGGGCAGGGTCAGGCGGCGGCGCAGTTCGGGTCGCCACAGATCGGCCCAGTCCTGAATCGGATCCGGTACTCGGCGACGGTGGTAGGCAATGGCGGTGGCTCCCCAACGCCACGGGATCCCCCAGATTTGCCCCTGTCGCTGGGTGGCCTGTTGCCAACGGGGATCTAGATCTTTCCAGGCGGCGGGCAACTGCTCTGGGTCAAAGGGGCGCAGCAGGTCTGCACCAATGGCCCGATCCAGCCAATCGGATCCCAGCAGAGTCAGGGCGGGCTGAGGGGATCCGTCTTGGGCCAGAGCTGCATATAGATCAGAGCGACTCTCCAGCAGGGTGGGCCGATCCCGCAGGCCGTATTCGCGACGGAAGGCTTGGATCAGACTATTGGGCATCATCTGCCGTAGCCCCCGAATCGGGGCATCCCGCACAGGCCGTTCCCCACAGCCGCTCAATCCCAAACCTCCCAACGCCAAGGCCAGAGCCACCCTGGATCCCTGTCGGAGCAGATGTCTGCGGCTCAGGGGTGGGGGCACATCGGATCTAGATCCAGATCCTGTCAACGGGGTAGGGCTAGACATCAGGGTAGGGGACCATGGGCTTGAGTTCGCGTATCGAGATATCGCTCCACCAATATCTGAGCCACGATATCATCAATCGGCTGAGGCGGCGTGCGCATCCCCCTAGGCAGGATCCGATCCCAACCACGGGGGGGGTGATCATCCCAATAGCGGTGGCGGGCCTCCTGGGAGCTGTATCGCTCATCCACCAGTACAATCTCGTAGCCCGGACAGGCGGTTTCAATCTGCTGCCGCCAAAACCCTGAGCGGGTCTGATCCCCCAGAATCAGCTTACTGACCGAAAACTCCATTAGCAGGATCCCCAGTCGCTCGATCAGATCTTTGGATGACACCCGCTCTCGCTGAACCAGATAGCGGTCGGATCCCACAATCGCCAAGCCACACTTGTCCTGCCCTGGATCGATGCCTGCATAATAAATCACAGCCGGATCCGGTCTCATCCCTGTGGCTCCAACCGGAGCAAAGTCCCGTTACTGTCATCGGTCAACACATATAGCAACCCATCTGGCCCCATCCGCACATCTCGGATCCGGCCCACCTGCTGCACCAATAGCCGCTCGTGGCCGATCACCCGCTCCCCCTCCATCTGTAGTCGGACCAAATGCTGCCCCGCCAATGCCCCCACCAACAGATCGCCCTGCCATTCCGGAAAGACATCTCCAGTATAGAAAGCCATCCCTGATGGGGCGACAGAGGGTGTCCAATGAATCACCGGTTGCTCTAGTCCCGCTTTCTGACTGCTCCCATCTCCCACTTCTGCCCCTGAATACTCCAGTCCATAGGTGATGATCGGCCAGCCGTAGTTGAGTCCTGCCTCAATTCGATTCAGTTCATCGCCACCGCGCGGCCCATGCTCGTGGGCCCAAACCTCTCCGGTCTCTGGGTGAGTGGCCATGCCTTGGATATTGCGGTGTCCCCATGAATAGACCTCCGGCAGAGCACCTGCCTCATCCACAAACGGGTTATCCACCGGGATCCTCCCATCGGGATGGATCCGCAACACCTTGCCCGCCAGATCCCCCAGATTTTGGGAGCGGTTGCGATCACCTCGATCCCCGGTGCCCACATACAGCATCCCGTCAGAGCCAAAGGCCAGCCGAGAGCCAAAGTGAACCCCAGCATTGGTTTTGCGGGGCATATCCAGCAACACCATCACATTAACTAGCCCCTGATCCGTCAGTTCTGCCCGGATAACCCGGGTACCGGCCCCACCGGATCCGGCTGCCGCTTGGGTCAGATAGATCCATCGATTTTGGTCAAAATCCGGATCCACCCTCACATCTAGCAAGCCCCCTTGGCCCTGAGCCACCACTGTGGGCACCCCGGCCACAGGCGTAGGATCCAAAGCTCCGGTGGGGCTGATCCGTCGCAATCGGCCCGGTCGCTCGGTCACCAACATCGATCCATCCGGCAAAAAGGCCAGCCCCCAAGGATGAACCAGTCCTGTGGTCAGGGTCACCACCTCAAATGGTGTGGCTGTGGCGACCACGGGCAGATCATTAACCTCAGGGGCAGCAGATTGTCCCGGATCCCCCGCCAGCGCAATGGAGGTCGGATCCTGCTGTGGAGCCACAGATGGGGCGGATTGAGAGTCAAGTCTATCGTTGGCCTCGCTGGTGGCTTGGGCTGAGGGAAGCGAACCACCGCCCCCACACCCCAAACACAACGCATTCACTGTCAGTAGGCCAGACGTCAATAGGCCAGACCAGAACCACAGGGATCCCATGCTTAACCGCTCCCTTTTTTGCAACATCTCTTAATCAATAGACGCTGGATCCCGCCAAAAGGTTCAGTCGGGTTCAGCAAATCCCCAACCCGATTCAAGACTGGATTCAAGACTGGGGCCGAGTTTAATACTGGGGCAAGCTGGGGTCGATCTCAACCGACCAGGCATGGATCCCGCCCCTGATATTGGTGGCTTGGGTATAGCCTTGATGTTGGAGCCAGCTCACCATCTGGGCTGACCGCATCCCGTGGTGGCAGATCACATACACCGGACGGCTAGGATCCAGCTCAGTCGGAATCTGGAGGCTCCAGTTCTCATGCTGGCTGAGGGGATAGTGCCGAAAATCCGATAAGCGGCAAATCTCCAGCTCTGGAGACTCTCGCACATCCACCAGTTGTAGGGAGCCAGGATCCGCATCACGGATGATCTGCTGTAACTGCTGAACACTGATAGTTGGGATACTCACGGGAAGACTCATGGGCGACAACAGAGCAAGAGACAGGAGGTTAGAGGCAGGGAACACTAGAAGCAGCCGTGTTGGTGTGAGAGACTGGAGCAGATTACTCTGGGATCCGGGCTGGATCAGTCTGAGTCAATC
>CAZODP010000005.1:0-4730 GCA_964578595.1 uncultured bacterium | reverse complement strand
GTCTGAGTCAACCTGAGATAGACTCTCGATAGGTTTTCTATCTGTTTCCGCCTTTCTATTCATAAATTCATAATAGGTCTGCGTCATGTTAGGTGTGGATGTGGATCATTAACTATCGTTAGCTATAGTCTTGCTTGTCCTCAATTTTTCAAAATTGGCTTAATCTTGATACAACTTCAGTCGTCTTTGTCTGATACTGAAGCCTGATCTACCCCCTGTTGCTGTCGAGGTGTTGCCCAGAGGAATGCCGGTGTCTAATGTATCGCCGATAGACCGCACCAACGTTCCTATCTTGATCGCCCAATTTTTGCCGGTGGAAATCTGCGTGTACTACCAGGTTGTGCCGATTGCAAAAGATGGGGATCAGTTGACGCTGGGCATGGTGGATCCTGATGACGTGGCAGCGTTGGAGTATGTGGGCAAGATGCTGGCCTATTCTCGCCTCAAGATTGAGCCTTATCCCCTCAATGCCTCAGAACA
The DNA here is from genome assembly GCA_964578595.1 of uncultured bacterium. Taxonomy (GTDB): domain Bacteria; phylum Cyanobacteriota; class Cyanobacteriia; order Thermostichales; family Thermostichaceae; genus JAAUUM01. The sequence continues at coordinate 4,250 of CAZODP010000005.1, read as the reverse complement.
GCAAGCCCTGATCGCCTACTATTTCAGTAATCCGCCCGACTCAGCTCAGGTTAAGGCAGCCCAAGCCCAGGCTCGCGCTCAACCCCAGACCATTGTTGCCCCACTGCCGGGGGCCGAAGATACAACCCGGGTTTCTCAGCCCCCGGCACCTGGGCCGAACCAGTCCCATCAAGCTAATCATGCTGGTGACATCTCTCCTCAGTCTGCGCAGCCAATCCCCACCCGTGAACTTCGGCGCACCCTACAGCCCCAGTCCACCCGCCAGCTCAAAAAAACGCCCCCCTCGGCCCCTCTCCCATCTCAGGCCACCATTCAGGCCAAATGGGATCCCAGTCAGATCAATAATGGGCAAGCCCCTGCTGCTTCGGCGCCTCAGCCCCCGATACCGACCCTCAAGGAAGAATCTGAGGCCACTGTCCAGCAACTGCTCAATTCCATGCTGCGTCGTGCTTTGGATGAAAATGCGGAGCAAATCTACATCGATGTTCAGGCCAACGGTACCTGCCGGGTGCGCTATCGACAACAGGGCATCATTCGGGATCTCTTTCGACAACTTTCAGACGGGATCCGAGCGCGATTGCTGGCCAGCCTCAAAAAAATGATCAATATGGATCCAGAGGTGATTGGTGAACCCCAGATCGCGGATGTGGAGCGGACATTTCGCAAAGAACCGCTGATTCTTCAGCTCAAGATTATTCCTCAAGAGGACGCCAAAGAGAGTGCTATTTTAACGATCTTGCGGGGGGAATCGTTACATCGACACCATCAGAGTCAACATAACCAGCGGGTGATGGAGCTGACCGAGAGCACCCAAATTGCCCAAGAAAGTCTGCAAATCTTGCATGAATCTCTGCTGGCTACCATTGAGCGAGTTAAGCAGCACCCAGGGATCCCTAATCAAGATTGGTTTACCCTCAAAGAATACTTAGATGCCCTCAGAGCGCAGGCTCAACTGATTGAGGTGGCCCAACAGGATTGGGAGCAGATCTTGAAAGAGGATCCCATAGGTGGAAGATGAGCCAGTCCAATTAAAATATCAATCTCAATATCAATTTCAACTGTTGAAACTAAGTTTAAGGGATCCAGTATTTTGGTTGTTGGTTTTGTCAGCCGTTGTGGCTGGGATCCTATTTTTATCTAGTGGCGTTCGACATTTGTTATTCCACTCAGGGGGGTATGATCTAGGGATTTTTGATCAGGCTCTCTATCTTTTGAGTCGAGGAGAACCCCCTTTTGTTAGCTTGCGCGGGATCCCTATTTTGGGAGATCATGCCGCTATTATTTTGTATCCGATCAGTTTTTTGTATAGGATAGTTCCCTCTGTTTACTGGTTGTTTGGGATCCAGGCTTTGGCTTTGGCCAGTGGGGGATGGTTTTGTTTTCGATTAGCTCAACAGATGGGATTAACCTCAAACCTATCTTTGCTCGTGGCAGGAGTCTATTGGGGCTACCCTGCTGTTTTTAATGTCAATTTATTTGATTTTCATCCCGATATCTTAGCGGTTCCGGCTCTATTGGGGGCGGTGCTGGCGTTTCGAGTGGGATCCCACCTTAGGGCCATGATCTGGATCCTGGTGGTATTGAGTTGTAAAGCGGTTTTTGCTTTGACTGTGGTTGGGGTTGGAATCTGGTGGTGGGGATGGGAAAGCAAACGCTGGCCGGATCCTGGGCAACCATCGGGCCGGATCCTGAGCGGGTTGGTGATGGGATTGGGATCGCTGTGGTTTGGCATTACTGCTTTTGGGGTGATCCCATACTTTAGCGGCACGGATCCGGCGGCGGTATCAGTCTATAGCTATTTGGGAGATTCGGTTAGGACAATTACCATTAATCTAGTGCTGAGACCTGATTTGGCTCTCGAAAAAGTTCTATCTTTGGATACCCTTGGCTACTGGCTGTTGTTGATGGGGCCGATAGTCTGGGGACTGGGTTTAGGCTATTGGGATCCGTTGATTCCGGCCTTGCCTACTCTGGGCTTAAATATCTTGTCGAGTCATCCGGCCTATCGGGATCTGGTGCATCACTATTCACTGCCCATTTTGCCCTTTTTGATGGTTTTGGTTGTGGATAATCTGGCCCAAAATCGAGCTTGGATCCAGAGGCCGAGATGGATTCTGAGCTGGACACTGGTGAGTTTTTTGATCCTGGGAAAATATGGCTATTTTGGATCCCTCTATTTGACAGAGCTAGAGACTTGGTCAGCCTCTCGAATGGCCTTGACCTTTGTATATCCTGGGGATGGAGTACTAACCAATCATCAATTGAGTCCTCACCTGACCCATCGCAAAATGATTCGGTTTACAGATCAGACGGATCCTGTTTTATCCTGGGATCCCTTTGATTGTGTGGTGCTCAATCGCAGATATCCGGGCTGGCGCAGTAGTGTTGGTTATGTAGATGAGCTGATCCAAAATCTTGAGCAATCTGAAGTATTTGAGCTGGTTTTTGAGCAAGATCAGGTGTTTGTTTTTCGGCGATCTATCGCCAGCACTCAAGGTTAGGACTTGCCTTGAAATTTTAGAAGTCGCTGCCCCACTTGAGTCAATCGAGCTGTGACATCTTTGACCTCTGGGATCCCTAATTGACTGATGCCCCAGCCATAGATCCCCAAGCCCGTCAGTGCCGCCAGAGTGGATCCCAGCATTGTTATGAGCGGGTTTTCGGAACTGATGTAGAACTGCCAACCCCACCAGATTCCTGCGGTCGCAGCCCCCGCCAATCCTGTGATCCCGATTAAAGTTCCTAATACTTTCAGCATCGATCCCCAGGGCAGCAACTTGATCCGCCGCTCCAACGCAATCGCCAAGATCACCAAAGCCACCCCATTGACTCCGGCGGTGGCCAAAGCCAGACCCGGTGCCCCAAAGCGGTTGAGCAGCAGCCCATCAAACAGCGCATTGAGACCGATGGCGATTCCACTCACCACCAGAGGCGTGCGGCCATCTTCGAGGGCGTAAAAAATCCGCACCACCACATCCCGCAACAAATAGAACAGCATCCCCACCCCATAAGCACTCAGCAGGGCGGCGACTTCGAGGGTGACCTCGGATCCAAATCGACCCCGCTCATAGGCCATCTGCACAATCGGACGCGCCAACACCGTCAGCAGCATCGACACCGGCAAAATCAAAATCGCCGTCACAATCACCCCTTGCCGGATCCGTTGCCGCAATTCTCCCCAGGATTCGGGCACCGCCAGACGAGAGTACAGCGGCATCAGGGGTACCAACACCATATTGGACAGGATCCCCAGGGGGGTTTGCACCAAAAGCTGGGCATAGCCCAAATTGCCAATCGTGCGATCCCCCGGTACAAACGAGGCAAAAAACATATCCACATAGACATTGATATGGATCATCCCCGACGAGATCACCGCCGGCAGCATTAACCAGCCCACCGTCTTAACGGGCGCGGATCCCCACTCAAATCGCAGCCGAGGCCGACCCAATCCCAACTGACTTTGCAAGGGCACCTGAGCCAACCATTGGGCCAGTGCTCCCAACAGGATCCCCCAAGCTAGTAAATAAGGACTGCCTGTCCAGCCAAAGGCCACCAGGATCCCAATCACCATCAGGCTCGATAGCAATGGGCTGAGGACAGGCAGCACAAATCGCTCCGCCGCATTGAGGGCACCAAAGCCGATCCCAATCAACCCTGACAAGACCGCTAACGGTGACATAATCCGCAACTGCACAGCGGCCAGACGGTGAACCTCCTCGCTCGCCCCCGGCGCAATCAGCCGCACCAACGGATCCGCCCCCCAGATCAGGGCCACCGTCACCCCGCACAACAGGATCCCCACCAAGGTGGCAATCGACTCCAGCCAGCGGGCCGGGGATTCTGGGTCAGCCTGGCTCTGCCCTTTTTTGGAAACCTGCCCTTTTTTGAGCACACTGACAATGGCACTGTGAAACGGCCCGTTGATTCCCCCCAACAAAATCAACAAAAACCCCGGCACCACATAGGCCACTGCAAAAGCACTGTATTCCACCCCGGATCCAAACACCGCTGCAATCAACAACTGCCGCCCAAACCCCACCCCCTTGCTCAAGAGGGTTGCCGCCGCCACAATCCCCGCCACCCGCGTTAAAGACGGGGATCCCGCTGGTGGTGTTTTTGAATTGGGATCCTGATGGGGATCCTCTGGGGGCAAATTCAAAGACGGCGCAGGCGAGACATCTTGAGCAGAAAACTGGGGAAGATCATTTTGCACAACGGGATCCAGCCAGACACCATCTGCTATTGTCCTC
>CAZODP010000004.1:71962-73206 GCA_964578595.1 uncultured bacterium | reverse complement strand
AAGGCCATAGCCCCAAGCCATTGTGAACTCTGGGTTGCCACGGGATCCTGCCCTCAGGGTTGGATCCGGGTAGGTTGATTCCTTGTCCTTGCCAGACCAAGGTGGAGGAATTGCCGCCATCGAGGTTGAGGGCCTGGACACTGCCCAATTGCTGCATCAGGGTGGCTAACTCAGTCAGGGTGAGGCCAGTGGATTCTTGGGCTTGGCCGGCCACCACCCACAACAGGGATCCGTCACTGGTCAATCCGACCGCACTCCGGGCGGCCCGCTGGCTGATAAAGCTGGGCTGAAACTGCTCCAGCACCGGATCCAAAACCACCACTCCGTCCTGGATCAAGAGCGGCCCCGCCCCGATCAGGTGAGGCAATAGGCCCCATTCAGGCGGATCCACCTCAATCATTAGGCTAAGCCGATCCCCCACCAATAGCTTTTGGGCTTGGAGTTGACCTTCGAGCTGACGGGCCGCCAACAGATAGCCATCGGCGGGGATCCCGACAGTTAGACTGCCTGCTGTACTAGCGGTTTGGATCCCGATCACCTGGTCTGAGCCGACCGAGATCACCCATTCATCCTCGGTTTGGGTGGTGTAGGTGGATCCCCAGTCGGGGGTAATCTGACTCAATCCCGGCAGACTATAAGCCGTATTCAGGCCCACCACCGGGATCCGATCCCCGATCTGGGTGCTCAGGGTTGCCGCAAACTGGATCCGCCCAAACTGCACCCGCCCCTGGTCGTCCCAGGCCATCACCCCGCGCCCCAAAATCGGATTAGAGATCCATCTGCCATCCCGCCGTAGGGCACCAATCGGCTGGCGAGTCTTGCGATTAAAAAAGCCCCCGTTGATGGCAACCACTGCCTCCTGTTGACGGGCCAGCTCTGTCAGCTCTGCGGTGCCCACCAGGGTATCTCCCCAAAAGGGTCGCAATCGCCCCTGCTGAAGAGCCGACACCGGGATCCGTATCACCCACACAGGATTAGTTCGCTCCAGTGGGTCATGGCTGGGGGAGAGGGCCGGGATCTCAAACTGCTCCAGTTGTATGGCCAGATCCTGGGCATAGGCAGAGCTGGGCCAAACCAGTGCGCTCAGGAGCGAGACCATCAAACTCCAATCAACCCATCTCCAACCCATCAACGGATCCTCTCCATACCCTTTCCATCCAGATTAAGGTTCAACTGAGGTTTGGGGGATGGGATCTTCCGTCAATTTGGCTCTCACTATTTGGCTCTCACTATTTGGCTCTCAC
>CAZODP010000004.1:44484-71862 GCA_964578595.1 uncultured bacterium | reverse complement strand
GGGATCTTCCGTCAATTTGGCTCTCACTATTTGGCTCTCACTATTTGGCTCTCACCATCGTGCTCACTCAAGAGCTGCCAGAGCTGGAGATCATCTGGTCTATTTTTTAGATTTAGATTTTTCTTGGGCACGGGCGGCCCCAACTGCCGACATAAACATCCACACTGTCATGGGCACAGCCCCCACCAGGATCCCGGCGGTCACCCCCACCCCCAGGTCCGGCTGTCCGGATGCCAGCTCGAAGGCACTGCCCACCGCAGCAATGGCCGCTATGCAGGAGGCCCCCAACAAAAGATTACTTTTGATACCTGTATTCATGGTGAGTCCAAAAAAATTACTTAAGACTTGCTGGGATCCTACCTTGAGTCGAGGGATCCCCTGGTCAAGTTGACCAGAAAAGTTTAGGGTCGCCTATTGCCGCTGATGGGCGAGCAGGTCCTTTGGGATCAGAGACAGGAGCTTTTGGATCTCAGTCACCAGGATTTCAGCCTGCTCCCAACCCTTGGATCCACTCAGTGGCTGGGATATCACCCAAGACCCTAACCGATCAGTCGCCGCCACCAGGGCATCGGATCCGACATTATGGCTGGCTCCCTTGAGACTGTGGGCGATCTGAGACAGCGCAACCGGATCCCGGGTTTGGATGGCTCGACGGAGCTGCTCCACCTGATGGATCCCGTCCTCCACAAAAGCTGTGACCAACTGCTCAGGAAAGTCTGGATCCTCCCCCGCCAAGTCTCGGAGCCGATCCCAATTGATCAGCCTGAGTGGGGGATCCGGAGTGGTTGGATCCGTTAGGCCATTGGAATGTGGGTTACTGGGGTGATCTCTGGCCCGCTGCTCTTGCCAGTGGCTCAATTTGGCTTGCAAATCCTCCATGGAGACCGGCTTGCTGAGATAATCGTCCATGCCACTGGCTAAACACTGGTTGCGATCTTCGTCGTAGGCATTAGCGGTCATGGCGATCACCACCGGAGCTTGGGATCCCAGTCGCTGCTTGAGGCGGCGGGTGGCTTCAAAGCCGTCCATCTCCGGCATCAGGCAATCCATCAAGATCAGGTCATACGTGGCTTTTTCTAGTTGCTCTAGGACTGCTCGTCCTGTGGTAGCCACATCCGCTGCATAACCCAGCCGCTTCAACTGATGGAGGGCCAGCTTACGATTGACAGGATTATCTTCCGCCAGCAGGATTTTCAGCATGACTTGGGTTGACCATCTGACAGGATCAGGCTCTGACAGCTCATCATGCCCCGGATCCAAATCTGACGGCAACAGGGGATCCTCAGACCCCGATCCCGAAGATCCCAGTGCAAACCCTATCGTCTCTCGGAGTCGCTCCTGTTTGATCGGCTTGGTGAGGCAACCCCCAAAGCCAAGCTGCCTAGCCCGCACCGCCACATCTCCCATGCCCACAGAGGTCATCATCAGCAAGGGCAGGGTTTTTAAGTCTTGATCGGATTTGATCAGTTGCCCCAGGGCCAGCCCGTCAATGGTGGGCATCTGCATATCCAAAATCGCCAACTGAAAAGGGATCCCGTTGCGGTGGGCCTGTCGCAGTTGGGCCACTGCATCCATGGCATCGGCAGCTTCGGACACCATCATTCCCCAGGTTGAGGCTTGGTAGCGGAGGATTTTGCGGTTGGTCTCGCTGTCATCCACAATCAATAGACGTTTGCCCCCTAGGTCTTGCCAGTGGCGGGGGCTAGCGTGGGGCAGAGGAGCCTGGGTCTGCTTAGGCAAGGTCAGCTGCACCCCAAACTCACTGCCCTGACCTAGCTGACTGGACAGACGAATGGATCCCCCCATCAGCTCGGTCAGTTGACGAGAGATAGCCAGTCCCAGTCCGGTGCCCCCATACTGCCGTGTTGTGGATGCGTCCACCTGAGTAAAGGGCTTGAAAAGGTTGTGCTGTAGGGCCGCCGGGATCCCAATGCCGGTATCGCGCACCGTCAGATTGATCTCAGCCTCGGTCTCGGTTTGGCTCACCAATGAAGCCGTCAGCACCACTTCTCCTTTGGGGGTGAACTTGATGGCATTACTGACCAGATTGTTCAACACTTGCCGCAAGCGGGTCACATCTCCCTTTAGATAGCGGGGCACCTGCGGATGGATCAAGATCCCCAATTCCAGCCCTTGGCTCTGGGCACTGGCCGCAAAGAGATCCCCGATCCCCTCCAGACAAGCCCACAGATCAAAATCCAGCACCTCCAGGTGCATCTCTCCCGCTTCCAGCTTAGAAAAGTCGAGGATCTCATTGATCAAGCCCAGCAGAGCTTCTCCACTGCATCGCACCGTCTCCACAAACTCCCGCTGCTCCGGATCCAATCGGGTGCCCAACAGCAGCTCAGTCATGCCCAATACCGCATTCATGGGGGTGCGAATCTCATGGCTCATGGTGGCCAGAAAGGTGCTCTTGGCTTGGGAGGCTTTGAGGGCCTGTTGACGGGCCTGATCCAGCTCTCGATTACGCTGAACCGCTTGTTCCAAGAGGTGTGATTGAGCCAGAGCGATGCCCAATTGATTGGCCAACTGTCGGATCAGATCCAGCTCAAAAGCCTGCCAAGTCCGGATCCCACTACACTGATGCACCATCAACAATCCCCACGGCTGCTGACCCCAAAAAATCGGCACCGTCAAACCCGACAAGATCCCATACCTGAGCAGAGGATCCCGTTCAGCGGCGGGCAAGGCTTCAACTTGATCAATGGCCTGGATCCAGCCTTCTCGATACAACTCACACCGATCAGAGGTATGGATCATATCCGCCAAAGAGTCCCCCAGTAGAGATCCACAGGATGGGCTAACCCTTTCAATCAGAACCACCCCTGCCTGACTTTGAAGTGGATTTTCAGTTGCTTCGGGCGGATAAAACTGATAGATCAAGACTCGTTCAGCTTGCAAAATAGTTTGAATCGCTGTAATCGCAGTCTCCAAAATCTCGTTCAATTGCAGGGATTCTCGAATTTTAAAGCTCAATTCTCCCAATAGGCGACTACGGATATATTGAGCCTCTAAATCCTCCATTGCTTTTTTGGACTGAGTCAAATCTCGAAAGATCCCTCGTGTCGAGTGAAATTGACCCTCCTCAAAGCGACTATTGATGTTGCCCTCCACCCAGATCAGATCCCCCGATCGGGTGCGAAACTGTGCTTCCATCAGCAGGGATTGAATTCCAGCTTTTAGTTGATCAAACTTGAGCAAACAGCTCTCATGACAACCGGGATCCACCACATCTAAAAAATGCAACTGGCGGGCCTCGGCTTCGGTGTAGCCCATCACCTGCTGCCACTTGAGATTGACATACAAAAATCGTCCATCCGCCCCCACGGACTGAATCAGATCATTGGCATTTTCAAACAAATCTCGGTAGCGTTCTTCGCTGTCCCGCAGTGTTTTTTCGATCAACGTGCGTTCGGTGATATCTGTACCCGTCCCCACCACATAGGCCAAGGATCCAGCCTGATCCGGGATACCCATCAAAGTCCAGTCGATCAGTCGCTGTGCCCCCTGTCGGGTGCGCCAATACTTTTGGATCCGGCCCTGAAAATGCTTTTTGATCACCTCCAGCACCGCCTGTGTTTTTTGGATGCCGTCATCAAAGAGCAGCCCTGTATCCCAGATGGTTTTGCCCTGCACCTCCGCCAGCGAATACCCTGTCAATCGTTGGGCCGCTTGGTTAAAACTGCGCACCCGGCCCTCACCATCCAGCACCAGCACCAAGGCACCCGCCGCATCGATCACCGCCGTGCTAAAGTCTCGCTGCTGCCGCAAAAGCTGCTTGGCTCTGGACAGGGCTTGCAACTGCCGCCACAGGATCCCATAGATACCAGATAGGATCACCAGACTACTGAGTAAAGTCAACCACTGGATCCGCCCCGATTGTTGCAGCAGCCGTCCCACCGTCAAGGTCTGTTGTTGGGCTATGTCGAACTCTCGATCAACCAGATTCCCCACCAACTCTTCCAGCTCCGTCTCCAGAGCAGCCACCTCCGGATCCTGCAAAAACGCCTGCATTGCCTCCACCCCTTGCTCCTGCAAAAGCTGGATCTCGATATCCCACTGCTGAATGGCCTGATCCAACAGTTGCTCTAGCGCGGTGGCAGCCTCCTCCTGACTGGGGCCACCCTCTGACAAGGTGGAGATCCAGTCTTGTTGGGCAATTAAACCCGCCCGACTGGCTTGATATTGATCCTCATCGTTAGGATCCTGAGTGAGCAGATAGGTGCGTTGATGGATCTGAGCCGCCCTAAACTGGCTTACCAACTCGTGGCCCTGACTGGCCAATACCTGGGCCTGCTGAGCTTGACGGGCGGTTTGAGCTAGCTGTTGACCACCGCGATAGTGCCAATAGCCCATCCCCACCCAAACCGCCGCTGCGATCCCAAAACCCGCTGTCAATGAGGTCAACAGCCGCCCAGGGGATCCTTGAGGAGACTGTGAACCTGAGATTCTGTTGCCCTCCAGACCTTGGGTAAGGGTGACCCGGGCCAAGCGATTGAGATTGCGGCGAAACTCCAGTTGGGCCACCACCTGATGGGCCAGAGCTTCCAGTTGGCGGATCTGCTCTGAGGTAAGATTGCGGGGCTTTTGATCGATCACACACAAGGTGCCCAGCCCATGCCCCTCCGGCGACACCAACGGGATCCCGGCATAAAAGCGAATCTGAGGCTCCCCCTGCACCAGTGGATTGTCGGCAAAACGGGGATCCTGGCTGGCATCATTGACGATCAGGGGTTGCTGAGGATCGAGGATGGCATGGGCACAAAAGGCCTGATCTCGGTCGGTTTCTGAGGCCTCCATCCCCACCTTGGCCTTAAACCACTGCCGTTCGCTATCGATCAGGCTGATCAGAGCCGTTGGGGTATTGCAGACATAGGCCGCCAAGCGCACCAAGTCGTCAAATCCCTGCTCCTGGGGTGAGTCGAGGATCTGATACTCCCGCAGATTGGCGAGGCGTCGGCTCTCATGGGGGGGTAGCTCAGCTTTGGGCATCGGATCCCCGTAGAACGGTTGCGGTCAAGTTACTTATTCTACATCTAGTCAAAGGTTACCCAACAGATGCAGATCAGTGAACCTCATGCCAACCCCCTATTATCCCAGCCCCGGCACTTGGGTTATATCTTGGCTTGTATCTTAGTTATACATAGTCACACATATCCAGATGGCATCAGATGGATCAAGTTTAGTGGGATTGAGTGGGGATCCTTTTGCGGCTGGCAGCCAGGTTGTGAACCCATTGGCAAGCTAATGGTATGAGTTAGGGTGGATCCTGTAGGGAGTGAACCGGATCCTAGCCTCCCCCACAAAGCAACCAGTGACGCAGCCAATGACGCAACCAGTGACGCAACCAGCCAGTCAGTCAGCGGTACCCACAGTGGATGGGGTCACCCCCACCGCCCATCTGGAGCAACGGCTCGAACGGCTGACCGCCCACAAATCCATTTGGGCCCAGCTTGGCCTCGAATCGCGGCGTGCCCTCTTGCAAGCCTGTTTACAAACAACCGTGGCGGTGGCCCCAGACTGGGTGGCAGCGGGCTGTGCGGCCAAAGGCATTGATCCAGATAGTGCTCTGGCGGGGGAGGAATGGCTGACGGGGCCGATGGCGTTTTGTCGACATCTGCGTCTGTTGGATCAGGCTCTGGCTCAGCAGGGGCAACCGCTGCCCCCCAAGTTGATCACTCGCCCCGATGGGCAACAGGTGGCAGAGGTGTTTCCGGCTACCGCCATGGATCGAGTGGTCTGGCCAGGGATCCGGGCGCAGGTTTGGATCGAGCCGGGGCAGCCCCCCACACAGGGGCATTTTTATCGCCAGCAAGCTCAGGGTCTTGAGACCCAAGGATCCCTGGTTTTGGTGCTGGGGGCGGGCAATGTCTCGTCGATTGGGCCATCGGACGCGCTGCATTATCTCTATGTAGAGGGCAGTGTGGTGCTGCTCAAGCTCAATCCAGTCAACAGCTATCTGGGGCCGATCTTTGAACAGGCTCTCAAACCGTTGCGGGAGGCAGGGTTTTTGGCATTGGCCTATGGGGGGGCCGAAACCGGATCCTATCTCTGTCAGCACCCATGGGTGGATGCCATCCATATCACCGGATCCCACCACACCCACGATGCCATTGTTTGGGGATCCCCCAGTCAACAGGCGCAGCGCAAAGCCAGTGGGGATCCGATCTTGGCCAAGCCGATTACGTCTGAGTTGGGCTGTGTGACGCCGGTGATCATGGTGCCGGGGCCGTGGTCACAGGCGGATCTGACCTATCAAGCCCGTCAGGTGGCCAGTATGGTGGCCAATAATGCCAGCTTTAATTGCAATGCCGCCAAGCTGGTGGTAACTGCCAAGGGCTGGCCCCAACGGCAGGCTTTTCTGGATGCGTTGCGCCGAGAGCTGGCCCAGATGCCGCCGCGCTTGGCCTACTATCCGGGGGCTGAGCATCGCTATCAGGGCTTTTTGGAGCACTATCCCCAGGCGCAGGTGCTGGGGACAGGGGGGGAGCACATTGTGCCCTGGACTTTGATCCCCGATCTAGATCCTGGTCAGGATTCCTATGCTCTCCAAACCGAAGCCTTTTGCGGGATCCTGGCGGAAACAGCTCTGGAGGTGGCGGATGCAGCGGATTTCTTGACGGCGGCGGTGTCTTTTGTCAACCAGCAGGTGTGGGGATCCCTGTCCTGCATGATCATGATCGATCCGGCCACCGAAAAGAAAGTCAGTGCTGAGCTGGATCAAGCCATTGCCGGGCTGCGCTACGGATCCATTGCCATCAATGGCTGGTCGGCCCTACTCTACGGGCTGATGGTGACCACTTGGGGGGCATTTCCGGGACATTCGTTGGCAGATATCCAGTCAGGACGGGGGTTTGTCCACAATTGCTATCTGTTTGATCATCCCCAAAAATCAGTGGCCTGGGTGCCCTTTCGGATGCCGACCACACCGCCGTGGTTTGTGGGCCATCGCAATCTGCACCGGTTAGCCCAACGGTTGACCAGGATAGAGGCGGATCCCTCGTGGCTCAAGGTTCCCGGTGTGATCGCAGCGGCGTTGCGCTCTTAGCGGCCACTTGTTTACGGTTTGTGGGGGTGCGACTGGGGCGACGATGACGCATGGATCCTGTGGCCGGTAGCTCAGGGATCCGGGGGGGATTGGCTTTGGCCACCTCCTGGGGCGGAGTCTTTTGGCCCTCTGGATTGGGGCTGGGCTGGGGCAAAGAAGGTTCGCGGGTCGGCGCAGCAGCTTGGGATCCTAGAGATTGGGCCAACCAGCGGCGGGCATTGAGATCAAAGCAGTAGCCCACACTGCGAACGGTTTGGATATAGGCCGGTTGTCGGGGATCCAATTCGATTTTTTTGCGCAGCGACAGGATATGAGTATCCACCGTCCGGGGATTATCGGTGCCATCCGGCCAAGCCCGCTGCAACAACTCCACCCGTGAGAGCGGGGATCCATCCGCCTGCACCAACACCAAAAGCAAACTAAACTCCTGTGGGGTCAGCTCCACCGCCGTCCCTCGGATGGTGACCCGCCGTTGAACCCAATCAATGGCCAGATCCCCAAATTGTAAATAAGTGGGCGGGATCCGTCTTTGGATCCGGCGAGATAATGAGGCCACCCGCGCCCCTAGCACCCGCATACTGAGGGGTTTGATCAAGTAATCATCGGCTCCCGCCTCCAGTCCCGCCACCAGATCCGCCTCGCCACTTTGGCTTGAGAGCAGCAATATCAGCAGCTCAAAATGACAGTGGGCCCAACTGCAAAATTGCAGGCTAGCTTTCTGGGACGGATCCGCATCCACAATCAAAAGCTGGCGAGGTTGCTGCTGTAACAGGCTCTTGGCCTGCCGCAGCGTATCGGTTGCCTCCACCTCGTAGCCCGCCTGCTGCAACTGCCAGACCAGCAGTGAGCGCAAGTGAGGATTGTCCTCCACCATCAGAATCTGCATCAGGATATCCTCACACTGCGCACTTAGGATTGAGTCGATCAAAATTGAGTTGATCAAATCTGAAATCTACACATCAGTACCCATTGATGAAACAGGTCTGCTCCGATCAAGATTGAATCAACAAAATTACGGGTATTGGCAGTAACAGTGACACACTCATCTTTAATAATCAAGCTACAGAGGATACCAAATCTGGAACCTGTACTGGGGACAACTTTTCGCCTGATTTCAACCTTTAGCTTGAGTTCAAGGGATCCCAGTGGCCGGATTGGGGATCCACTGGCCCCGCTCAGACAAGATCTCAGACAAGATCTCAGACAAGATCAGGGATCCCAAAGTCTCAGGAGTCTCAGGGGTTGCTAGGCCACATCCAGAGCCGCCAGCGGTTGGGATGCCTGGATCCGGGTAGCTTTCAGTTGAGCCAGTTGGACTTCAATTTCGTGGCGCACCTCCTGACGAAACTCAAAAAAATGCTCGCCGTGGGCACAGACGGTTAAATAGGGCACCAGTCCGGCGGGGTTCTGGCGATAGAGATCCCACAGTTGCCGCCAAAATAGGATCCGGGTTTCAGAGCGTTGGATCCCCTGCAACCAGCTCACCCGCAACAATCCCTGTAATTCGGGCCACTGGGGCAGCCGAAATGGACGGGATCCTTTTGGAGATCCCAGTTGCAGGGCATAGCGATAGCAGCGGCGCAAAAATTGAGCCGGTTCGTACAGATCCCAGAAGGCCCGCATATACTCTTCAGCGATCTCTTCAATCGGGCGGGTGGGTTCAAAGTTCATCAGGGTGCTTTGGTTCATGCCGGTGCCCTCGCTACGGAGTCGGCCTTCTTTTTCGAGGCGTGCCCACAGAGCTGTCCCCGGCAGGGCTTGCAGCATACTGAACATGGCATCCGGGATCCCGGTCTCCTCCACAAAGCTGACAATGCGATCTCCGGCTCCGGGTTTTTCGCCATCAAAGCCAATAATAAAGCCCGCCAATATCCTTAGTCCGGCGCGGGTGATCTTTTGACAGGATTCCACCAGAGGTTTGCGATTATTTTGAAACTTTTGGGTCAGGGCAAGACTGTCTTCGTCGGGGGTTTCAATGCCCAAAAAGACAGAATCAAAACCCGCTTCCACCATCAACTCCAACAACTCATCATCTTCCGCCAGATTAACCGAGGCTTCGGTAATAAATGAAAACGGAAACTGCCGGTCTTCCATCCAGGGTCGCAATGCCTTCAGCAGTCGCTTCACCTGTCGTTGATTGCCAATAAAGTTGTCGTCCACCATAAATACTGAGCGACTCCAACCCAGCTCATAGAGCACTTGCAATTCCGCCAAAAGCTGATCTGGGGTTTTGGTGCGGGGTTTGCGGCCATAGAGCACAATAATGTCGCAAAACTCGCACTGAAATGGACACCCCCGCGAAAATTGCACCGACATTGAATCATAGGCCCGCAGATTGAGCAGGTCATAGCGGGGGATTGGGGTTTGGGTCACATCCGGCTTTTCGGCACTGCGATAGATGCCGCTGGGATCCCCATTTTCCAGCGATTGGACAAACATCGGTAGGGTGATCTCCCCTTCATCTAGCACCAAATAATCGGCTCCAGCGGCCAGGGCATCCCCAGGAATTGAGGTGGGATAGGGACCACCGACGGCAACTTTTTTGCCCCGCCGTTTGGCCTCTTGAATGATGTGAATAAAATCTTCTTTTTGCACCATCATGGCGGAGAGAATGATCAGATCGGCCCAATCCCAATCCGCTTCGGTCTCCGGGGCAATGTTGCGATCCACCAGTCTGAAGTTCCAGGTCTGGGGCAACAGTGCGGCCACCGTGATCAGCCCCAGCGGCGGCAACAACACCTGTCGTCCCACCAACCGCAGCACCCGCTCAAACGACCAAAAGGTTTTCGGAAAAATCGGCGATACCAACAGCACGTTCATCTCAGATTCCGATCCCGTATGCGGTGAATGCTGGCAGTATACCCCAGTCGGATCCGAGCTTGAGTTATTTGACTTAGCCCCTTGAGCTAGCAGCGTTGAAGACAAGCCATAAAGAAACCATCTTGATCCCGCTGCTGGGGCCAAATCTGCACCGGATCCCGCTCCAGGATCCAGCCTGCTGTCCGCCCCAAAAACTGCTCAATTTGATGGCTATTTTCATCTGGATGCAATGTGCAGGTGGAGTAGACCAGGATCCCCCCCGGTTTGACCCACTGAGACACCTGATCCAAAAGTTGGGCCTGCAACCTCACCAGTGGCGGAATCTGAGCCGGATCCAATCGCCAGCGGGCATCGGCATGACGGTGCAGTGTCCCTAATCCTGAGCAAGGGGCATCCAGCAGCACCCGATCCACAGATCCCCAGGCGGGTAACCCCTGAGCCAGTGGATCCAGAGGTTGAGCCAGATCCAGCACTTGGGTCTGAATCAGGGTCAATCCCAACCGCTCGGCATTTTCGGTCACCCGTTTTAATCGTCCGGCGTGGCGATCCAGCCCGATCAGGATCCCTTGATTGGCCATCCGTTCGGCGATGTGGGTGGTTTTACCCCCAGGAGCAGCGCAGCCATCGAGAATGGTTTCGCCGGGTTGCGGATCCAGCCACTCCACCACCTGTTGAGCACTGGCATCCTGCACACTCCACCAACCGGCTTGATAGCCTGGCAAATCCGGAATTGCACCCGCAGCAGATTCCAATCTCAACCCCATTGCCGTCCCTGGGATGGGATGACTCTGGATCCCTTGCTCCGCCAATGCCGCCTGCACCGTGTCCCGATCCGCCCGTAACGGATTGACCCGCAGATCCAGATGAGGAGAGCGATTCAGCCACTCACACAGGGATCCGGTTTCTTCTCGGCCCACCTGCTGATGCCAGAGCTGGATCAACCAGTCGGGAAAACTACAGCGCAGTCCGTCTTCGACCACTGGATCTGGATGCCGCAGCAACTCCAGCCAGCCCAAAGATTGGGGATCCGGATACTCTCGACCAAACCGCCGCAGGATCCCGTTGACAACCTGGGTCAGAGAGCCAAGTTTTGCGGCCCGGGCCAGATCAACACTGGTATTGATGGCTGCCGAGATCGGGATCTGGTGCAGATAAAGGATCTGGTAAAAGCCCAATTGCAGGATCCGGCGCAGATCAGGGGGCTGCTGAGCTTTGCGGGCATAGTGGTCGATCAGGGCATCGAGGGTACGCTGGCGGCGGGTGATGCCATAGACCAGCTCTGTGGCCAAATGCCGATCTACGGCTGAGAGGGAACTGGCCTGCAACATCCGCTCTAGGGCGATATTGGCATAGCTATCCTGCCGATCCATCTGCCGTAGGGTCTGCCAGGCCAGCCGCCGCGCCCCCAGAGGATCCAGCCTCAAAGGAACATCTGTCCCAGTCCCTTGCCCCTCAACCCCTATCGCCGTCTCCACCACAGCACCACACCGCTCCCCAGAGCCAGAAGGGGCAGACCCACTGCCGATACCAGCCACAGCAGCGACACATCCCGCTCTGTCAGATCAAAGCGACGGTTGGTGGGGGATTTGGGCCGAATCGAGATCCGATCCTGCTGATCCGCCAGCCAGTTCATACTGTTCAAAAACAGATCCCCATTGCCCTGCTGATTAAAGTTGCCATTGACGGCAAAGTTGGCATTGCCAAACACCACCAAGCGGGCCTCAGATGCCGGGGCTGGGGACTCTGTATCTTCTGTGTCTTCGGTCGCTGGGGCTTGCGATTCTACCGAACGAGACAGAGCCGCCCCAATTCCCAGTGGAGCCGCCAAATCCTGATCAGGATCAAAGCTCAATTCAGCCGACTGTGGATCATTGAGATCCAAGGCCGTTTCTCCCCATACCCCCTGGGATCCCGTGCTCACCAATTGAACAGCGGTGGTGTCGGGTCGATCCGCCAAGCCGATGGAGCGAGCCAACGGGAAAATCGTCACCACCCCCCGCTGGGCCAAATCTGCCGTGATCGGATGGGATCCGTAGCCCGCCCCCAAGGCCACCAACGGCCCACTGCGAAATAGTTGCTCGCTGAGCTGATCCACGATCACATCATCCCCCAGCTCGATGCCCCAATCCTCAAACAGATCATCAAGGCCCGGATCCGTCTGGGGATTCAGCATCACCAACACCGATCCCCCCTGGTCGAGGTAATCTCTTAATTTGTCCGCTTCACCGGGCAACAACGGTTGCTCTGGCCCCGCCACCACCAGGATCCCGGCATCGTCAGGGATATCGTTGCGGAGCAGATTGAGGGATTCAGTCTCAAAGCCATCTCGACCCAATGCCGCTGCTGCCTGTGCTAACCCTGGGGATCCGGGGGCCGGATTCAGGGTCAACTCCCCATGCCCCTCCATGAAATAGGCCCGCAGCGATTCGGTATCGGTCACCTGCAAGATCAGGGGGGTCAACTGACTCTCCAGCTCTGGTACCGCCGGCTGTGGAATCTGCTGCTTCCGGGATCCGGCCTCCACCACCAGAGTTTGATCTTGGCTGACCTCCAGGCGGCGGGTCTCAACCGGGTTATTGCGGGGATTGATAAAGGCGAAGTCAAACTGATCGGGGTTAACGCGGCGATAACGCTCCAACTGCTCCCGCAGATTGGCATCCGGCACCGATGACACCGCCCAAACCTTGACCGGCTGGGGCAACTGCTCCAACACCTGGCGAGTCTGGGGAGATAGTGTGAAAAAGCCCTCAGCGGTCAGATCAAAGCGGGTGTCATAGCGAACCGCAAGCACATTGACCAAAACCAAAATCACCCCCATCGCCACCACCGACACCAGCACATTGGCATTAGTCTGGGTGGATCGCAGCCCCGCCAGCTCCGCCAAAGCCTGCCGATGGGTCAGCATCCACACCAGCACCAGCAGGGATCCTGCCCCCACCAAACTCAGGGGCACCACCGTCCAGTTGAGCAGCGCCAACCCCAGCGCCAGTCCCACCCCCAACACAATCAGTCCTGCCACCCCGCTCCAATCCAACAGGGATCCTTGTTTTGCCTCTTGCAGCCTTGAGTCTTGCAGCTTTGCCTCTTGCATCCCAATCACCCACCCAACTCATCGAAAAAATTCAAATCGAAAAGATTCAAAAAGACTTCAACTCAATCCAGCAGCTTAGGATCTAATTTTGCTGCCAGCGCAGGGCTTCCACCGATTGCACCGTCAAGAAAACCCCCAGCACAATCATGCTGATAAACAGCACCAAACTGCTCAGCCCGGTGGCCCCCTGCACCCAGGTGCCATACTGCTGCAACAGCGACAGATGCCGCAACGTATCCGGCAGGATCCCGCTTTCTTGGCCTGCTGCCGCATCGATCACCCACAACAGCAGCATCAGGCCAAAGGTGCCAATCGCCGCAATCAAGGTGTTATCCGTCAGCGATGAAATAAACATCCCCAGTGACAGCACACTGGCCGCCAACAAAATCAGCCCCAGATAGCCAAACAAGACCTGAGGGATCCCCACCACAGGATTGGTGGCGGTCAAGGTCAGCAGGTGATAGGTCAGCACCGGCAGGAGCAGTGTTACAAAAAAGATCAGCACCGCCTTGAGCTTGCCCAACGCCACCGCCAGATTGGTGATGGGGGAGGTGGCCAAGAGTTCCATCGTGCCCCGCCGCCGCTCTTCGGCATAGAGGCCCATGGTCAGCACCGGCAAAATAAACAGCAGTAGGGTGCCCACCACACTCATAAACTGTTGCGAGGCAATCAAGGGGGCATCAAACGCCTGTCCCCCCTGAGAAAACAGATCCACCTGCTGCGAGATCCGAATCGCCTGAGCCACGATATTAGAAAAGAAAAAGCCCGACAATATCCAAAACACCGCCGCCACCACATAGGCAATCGGGGAGGTGAAATAGGCTCGCAATTCCTTGCGCAAGATGGTGATGATACCGCCAATCAGATCATCCATGACTATGCTGCCCCTGATGTCGTTTCAACTGATGTGTCCTGTGATGTCTCTTGAGTTGGATCCTGAGCCAAAGCCTGTTCAGCCCCAGTCCCATCACTGTCAGTCCCGCCAGGCACGGATCCCTCTTGGGTGGTGAGCTGTAGGAAGATCTCCTCCAGGGTGGCCTGATCCCGGCGCAACTCATAGAGACCCACGCCCCCATGCACCAGTGCCGCTGCCACATCTCGCACCCAGCCATCCCCCTCTGTCTGACTCTGCAAATGGAGGATCCAGCGGTTGGGCACGTCCGCAGAGACAGATTCTAGGCTCAAAATCTGGGCCGATCCAATCGGATCGATCACCCCCCGCACCTGCTCAGGGGATCCCTCCACCTGCATCTGCACCTGGGATCCCACTTGACGGGTCAGATCTTGGGGTTTGCCCGAAGCAGCGACTTTGCCCCGATTGATGATCACCACCCGGTCGCAGGTCATGCTCACCTCCGGCAAAATGTGGGTGGACAAGATGATGGTGTGATCCCCGGCTAGGCTCTTGATCAGGTTGCGGACTTCGATGATCTGCTTGGGATCGAGGCCCACCGTCGGCTCATCCAAAATGATCACCGGCGGATCGTGCACAATCGCCTGAGCGATCCCCACCCGCTGCTTAAAGCCCTTGGAGAGCTTGCGGATCAACACAGCCCGCTTTTCGGTCAGGCTGCAACGCTGGATGGCCCGGTTGACCTGTTCGGCCCGCTGACCGGCTGGGACTTTTTTGAGCTGGGCCACAAAGCCCAGGTAATGTTCCACCGTCATATCCGGATACAGCGGCGGATTTTCGGGCAGATAGCCGATGCTCTGGCGCACTGACATGGACTGCTCCACCACATCAAATCCCGCCACCCGTGCCGTCCCCGCCGTTGCGGGCAGATAGCCGGACAGGATCCGCATGGAGGTGGTTTTGCCCGCCCCATTAGGGCCTAAAAACCCCATGATCTCCCCAGGTTCCACCCGGAAGCTGACATCCTGGATGGCCCGGAAGGTGCCGTAAACTTTGCTGAGTTGTTCGACTTCGATCATCGGCTTAAACTCCTTGCCCTATGAGCATGGGCAGCGCAAGCTCGCTTCGATCCACAAAAAACACTAGCATACTCACCGCTACCCAACGACACAGAGTAATCCAGAATGGATCCCCCTCTTGCTTATCCTGCATCAGGATGGGATCGGTGGCTATCCCACCTTGTGGGGGACAGGGCTAGGTATTTTGTCCCAAACAGGACTGATAAAAGTCTCGCATTTGGGCTGTCCAGGCTTGGCGGGAGCTATCCCAGGAGTAGAACATATGTCCACCGGGATAGGTATCGAGGTGCAGATTGGATCCCAGGGCCGGGGGCAGTTTCATCAGGTTGACCAAATGCTGGGATGAAAAGTAGGTGGTGACCAAATCAAACAGACCATGGCTGATGCTGACTTTCATGTGGGGGTTGAGGGCCATGCCCGCCCGCAGATCATCCACTGAGCCAATAAACCCCTGCCGCAGCTCACCCTTGGGATCAAATCGCCACTGCTTAAAGACCTCCATATTGAGCAGGTGATAGCGCAGATCCGTCTGGATCCCCAGGGTTTGGCGCAGATGGCTGTTGATCGCTCCCGCAAACAGTCGATCTAGGCCATCGAGAGAGGGATCATCCCCCTCATATTGGATCCGGTCTGGAAAGGGATCCCAGGCGGTCAGGGAGGCATCATACAGCCCCACAATCTGCCGCTGCGGGCGCAACAGTTCTCGTGCAAAAAGGCTGATATCCAACCGTCCCTGATGGTGGGTGACTTGCTCCGGCGGGATCCCGATCAACTCAGACAGCTCCCCCAATAACGCTTGCCGGTCTGGATGGGGCAGGCCGTCCCCCAGAGCCAAAGCAGGCAAGAGCCGCTGGCGGGCAAACTGTTCGGCGGCGGTGCGATGCTGGTCTATGCTCAGCTCGGATCCGGCCAAACCGTGATGGTGGGCCACTGCCGCAAAGCTGGGGATCAAGCTGATCCAGTAGCTGAGGTTGTAATCACTGCCGTAGAGCAGGCTAAACTCCAAAGCTGGCGAAACCAAAATTGCCCCCGACAGCCCAATGCCATAGGACTGCTGTAATCGCCGCGCCAGCCGGGCCACCCGAAAGCCGCCATAGCTTTCTCCCGCAATCAAGACCGGCGACAGCCAACGATGATACTTAGACAGCCAGGTTTGGATAAACTCCCCCAGGGCATTGAGATCCTGCTCCACCTCCCAATAGGGATTCTGGGGCTGATCGGTCCCGTTAGGGCTGGTGGAGGCTTCACCACCGGATGCCTGGGCTTTGGGATCACTATCTTTGGTCTCAGGATCCGGCTTGGATAACAGGCGGCTAAACCCTGTGCCCACCGGATCCACAAACACCAAATCGGTAAAGCTCAGCCAGCTTTCGGGATTATCCACCACCCGCACCGGCGGCTGAGGCAAGCGGCCATTGGATCCAAACTGCACCCGCTTTGGCCCCAACGCTCCCATGTGCAAATAAGCTGATGCTGCCCCTGGCCCGCCATTAAACACAAACGTAACTGGGCGAGTTGCGTCGGATTCTTGGGCCAGATAGGCCACATGAAATAGCTCAGCCGTGGGCTTTTCTTTGTGATCAAACAGCCGCTGCCAGCCCGCTATGGCGGTGTAAGACAGATCCCCCAGTTGGTGTTGGGTGGTGCGAGTTTCTCCAAGGGGTGGGGGGGAGGTCATAAGAGAATTGCGAGAGGATTTGAGTAATGTAACACCGCTACAGGACTGACCTGGAGAGGTCTTGGAGACTATCGACTCATCCCAAGGGGTTTGCTTCTTCCTATGCTTGCTGAAAAACCGGATCCCTTGCCCTCAGGATAGCTGTCCCGTTGGGCTGACCGGTCTCTGAGCCAGCGGAGTGGGCAGTTCCACACTGACCGCCAGGATCCGTTCCACCAACTGATCAAAGCTCCAGCCCCACGCTGCGGCTGCATCCGGGCAAAGGGATGTAGGTGTCATGCCGGGTAGGGTATTGACCTCCAGCACCCAGGCTGATCCCGCATGGATCCGCAGATCCACCCGTGCTAACCCCCGACAACCGAGGGCGTGATAGGCCGCCAGGGCCATCTGTTCAGACTGGTTCAGCACCATCGGATCCACTTGAGGGGGGATCAGATGCCGGGATCCGCCGGGTTCGTACTTGGCCTCATAGTCATAAAATTGGCTGTGGTCGGTGATGATCTCAATAGTAGGTAGGATCTGTCCCTCCAGAATCGAAACCGTCAACTCTTGCCCAGGAATATAGGCTTCCACCAAAACCTGACTGGACACCTGCTCCACCTGTTTGAGGGCCGGATCCCATTCCCATAGCTCGCTCACAATCGAGATGCCGACACTGGATCCGCCGTCACTGGGCTTGACCACCAGCGGGGATCCCAACTGCGCTTTGACCTCGTCCCAGGGGGGTAGGGTGGGGATGGATCCCTCCACACTTGGGGGGGTAGGGATGCCGTTGGCCCGAAACAGCCGTTTGGCTACGCTTTTGTCCATCGCCAAGCCACTGGCCAGGGCACCGGAGCCTTGGTAGGGCAAACCCAGCCAGTCCAGCATGGCCTGAACCGAGCCATTTTCGCCGCCCCCCCCATGCAGCGCGATCCAGACAAACTCACAACCCTGCTGTTGATGGATCCAAAGCTGGTGAGGCAAGTCCAGACCGGGATCTAGCAACATGACCTGATGACCTGCATCCTCCAGGGAGCGCTTGATCGCTCGGCCTGTAACTAAAGAAACATCTCGTTCTGGAGACAGGCCCCCGGCCAACACCAGTATTTTCATCCCCTGATCCTCCCCACACGATCCTCTCACTTGGGGGCTATTGTACGTCCCACCGGGGTGGATCCGGTTGGTACAAATGCTGGAGGGATCTGCTTGCTTAAGATTTTTTTGATTAGCGATCTTCGGCCCAGGGTTGGCGGTTGCTCCACCAAAGTCGCTCCTCTTGCCATTCGGCCAAGGATCCGACTCGACAGAGCAGGGCTTCGATCCCTTCCGGCGATCCCCAATCGATCCGTTCTGGCAGAGGTTGATTCACTTGCAAATTGCGCAACACATTTTGGATCCGCAGGTTTTCGAGACTGACGCGGGTTTCTCGCAACTTGTGCCAAACAGAGCGAGACATCAGCAGTGTGCGCTCTTGGTCATCGGCCCCCAGCTTGAGCAGATACTCCTCCCGTTCAGGCTGATAGTCGGTGGAGGCCAGGGCCAGCGATTGGGGCGGACAGTCTTGGGTTTGGCGAGCCATCTCCACCATCAATTCGGGATAGAACTCGGTGTAGGCGGGATGAACGATCAGTTGGCCCACATGGGGCTGAGTGCCGGTGCGGGAGAGTTTGAGGTTGAAATAACCCACCGCCGCTTTGCGCTCTGGCTCATACAGATAGGCTTGGATCCGCTCAGTATTGCTGATGGATTGACGGGTGATATCCAAAGCCCAGTCCATCACCCCGGTTTTGAAGTCTGCCGCATGGCGGTCGTAGGTTTGCCGCACCAAAGGGGGCATGGACGCGGTATCTAACTGATAGATCAGTTGGGCATCCCGATGGCTGGAGAGCATCAGATGGGGCAATTGTCGGTATTCCATCCGTCCAAACTGAGGATCCTGCTGAGCCAGTTCCTGCAAGATCGAGGTGGACAGCGACCAGTAGGTGATCTGGGCTAACGGTTGAAATCCAGTGCGGCGATAAAGGCTGATGGCTCCCCGATTGTGGATGTTGACCTCCAGCAGCCACATCCGGGCTTCTCGAAAGTGGTTCATACAGTGGCGCAGCAGCCGGGATCCC
The DNA here is from genome assembly GCA_964578595.1 of uncultured bacterium. Classification (GTDB taxonomy): domain Bacteria; phylum Cyanobacteriota; class Cyanobacteriia; order Thermostichales; family Thermostichaceae; genus JAAUUM01. Next base: position 53,194 of record CAZODP010000004.1, on the reverse strand, counting down.
AGCCCCTGTCGTTGAGCGGTTTTGGAGACGGCCACATGATCCACCCGCCAAGTGGTGCGGGCATGGTTAAACGGGGACACCTGGATCACCCCTTTGATCTCGCCGTACTGCTCCGCCACATGGACGGTAAAGACGTGCTGAAACCGATTGGGAAAAACACTCAGTACCTTGATCGGGCCAAACCACTTGCGCAGCCGCCGGATCTGACTGCCGATATCCACCGACCGAGGGCCGTACTCATCCGTAAAGGCTTCCACAAACAGATGCTCAATGGCATCCAAATCTCCAAATTGAGCCGGACGAATCACCACTTCAGCCAGAGATTCAGAGGGTGGAATGGGGTTCATAGGGGAGCTAGAGCGGTACTGAGACATCTGCCCCAAGCATAGCCCACCCAGGATCCCACAGCTTTGCGCGGATCCCCTCCCCACCCCAGCAAGGGGCGCGATACACTACAGTCTGATCTGGATTTTGGGATCCCAGTTCTGTTTGTGTTGCAAGTTGTGTTCCAAGCTTGTGGTTGCAAATCTGTATTGCAAAGAGTTGATAAACCTGCTGGTCAGGATAATTTCGTGAGGATAACCATGCCCCTATCCCCTCTAAGTCTCAATAAAACCCGTCCCCAGGCCCGCCCATCGGGTCGGCGTACCCTTGATCGCAGCCTAGCTTTGGGAATCTTGATGGCTCCGGCGGGGCTAGTGCTGCTGTCGGGACAGGCTTTCGGATCCGAGCGGATCCCCACCCTGGAGATCACCATTACCCGCGAGGGCGTCAGCAATGGGATCACCCATGTTGAATCGGGTCTTGACTCAGATCCAGAAGCCGGAGCCAATCCAGAGCATCCGATGCTGGAGTTCACCCTCGAAGAAAGCGACACCGCGATAGCCCTGTTTGGCTGTGACTGCCCCCACCATCTGAATCAATTGCGCCAGCTCAGAGGGTTGCCCCTACTGCAAGAGGGGATCGGGATCTAGCTCTTGAAGGATCTCGATTGAGGGATATCTAGCGATTGGCCCGATCCAGCAGCACCAAACCCGTCAGGGATCCGATCCCATTGGGCAGCCACGCCGCCACCTCCGGCCCCAGGGCACCAGTCTGGCCCAAGGCTTGGGTAATAAACGACAGCACATAGTAGCCAAAGATAATCAGCACACTCAGCCCCAATCCCAGCGATGAGCTGGTGCGTTGCGGCCGAAAGCCCAGTGGCACCCCCACCAGCACAAAGGTCATACAAGCAAATGGGATCGCCACCTTCTGGTGAAGGTTCACCCGCAAACGGCGCACCTGCCTGACATCGCCAGAGCGGGAGATCACCTCGATGTAATGGCTCAGCTCCTGGATATTCATCTCTTCGGGACGGCGCACCTCACGGGCCATATCCAACGGTGCCCGCGAAAGCTGGATCTCCTGCTGATTAAAGGTGACGATATTGCTATAGGTGCCGTCCGGCGAGACCACATAACTGGTGCCCTCCCGAAACAGCCAGCGATTATCCTCTTTCTGCCACTCCCCTGTTTGGGCCAAGATGATCTGATTGAGATTTTCGTTGGAAAAGTCCAGCACCACGATCCCCCGCATCTGCTGGCCGTCAAAGCTGCGGGCATAAAACTGGCGGGCTAACCCCTGGCGAGTGGTGAGCTGGCCCTCGCTATCCTGCTGCGGGATCTCAGCAAACTCCTGATAGAGAATGTTTTCTTGGCGAAAATCTGGCTGGGGGCGATTGAGGGCACGGTTGAGGGTCAGGGCCGCCTGCCGATTGGCATTGGGTACCACCAGCTCATTAAACAAAAACGTTACCCCCGTTACCCCCAAGCTCAAGATCAAAGCAGGCAGGATCATCCGATACAGATTGACCCCACAGCCCCGCAATGCGGTGATCTCGCTATCCCCCGACAGCCGCCCAAAGGCCAGCAATGAGGCCAACAACATGGACATCGGAAACGTCAGCACAATCATTTCGGGAGCGCGCAGCCCAAACACCTGCAATGCCACCCCAATCGGCAAGCCCGCCTCCGCAATCAGCCGCACCAGCTCAAACAAGGATCCGATTGCCATGGCCAGGGTTGTGAAGGCCCCCACCCCAAACACAAAGGGGATCACCATCTCGGCGATCAAATAGCGATCCATATAAAAGGATCCTGAGGTGGAGAGCTTAGGCCGGGTGGATGGGGTTTTGATGGGGGCGATGGGGGTCACAGGGTCTCACACCAAGCGTCTGTTAATGAGGCAATCCAAGAGTCAATCTAACTAGTACATTCTGAACTTTTCCCCCAGATAATACTTTCTCACCAGCGGATCGTTGGCTAGGTCATGGGCGTTGCCTTTGGCCAAGATTGCACCGTCATTGAGAATGTAGGCCCGATCCGTAATTTCTAAAGTCTCTCGGACATTGTGGTCAGTAATCAGCACACCGATGCCCCGATGTTTGAGCTTGCTGACCACTTCTTGAATGTCAGCCACCGCAATCGGATCCACCCCCGCAAACGGTTCGTCAAGTAACAAAAATCGCGGCCCATTCACCCCTGCCGCTAAGGCCCGAGCGATTTCTGCTCGCCGCCGTTCGCCCCCCGACACCTGTAAGCCCAAGCTGCGGGCCACATGGGTGATGCTAAACTCATCCAGCAATTGCTCCAAGCGCTGCCGCCAGAGCCGCCGCGGAACGCCGGTTTGTTCCATGATCAGCAGCAGGTTGTCTTGGATACTCAGCCGCCGGAAGATGCTGGGTTCTTGGGCCAGATAGCCAATCCCCAGTTGGGCCCGTCGGTGCATGGGCAAGCTCGTGATGTCATCGTTATCCAGCCAGACATGGCCGCGGTTGGGCTGCACCAGTCCCGTCATGATGTAAAAAGTTGTGGTTTTGCCCGCACCATTGGGGCCGAGCAACCCGACAATTTCTCCTTGGGTGACATCAAGGCTGACATCACTGACCACCTCCCGCCGCCCATATCGCTTGCAGATGTTTTCCAAAAAAATACGCATGACTCAGATCCCAGGCTGGGGGCTAGCTCGATCAGGGTTGGGGCCAGAAGGCTGCTTATGCTTTCTGTCACCGTAGCGGATCCCATTCTCCCTGAACTAGGGGATCCTGAGCACTCTCATGGATGCCCTCAACAGAGGAGTTGGCTGACCTTGAGAAAAAAGTGCAACACCACATCAGTTTTTTTAGAAATGTTTTTCTTGCCAATTCTTAGCTAACCTTGCAAAATCTTTTTGTGAACAAGACTTCATGAAGTTGGGGATTTGGGGGCTAAAAGGATCCCTTTAGGCTGAGAAAAAATTGATGAACTGAGATTAAGTTTTAGGTTTACAACAGACAAAGAAAGGACTGAAATCCCATTTAGGCAAGGATCCTAGAAATCTCAATAGCAGCTTGATCGTGTTTCTACTGAGAGCTTTGGCGGGGTTGATTTGAAAATTAGATGGTTCTACGGGTGCTGCCCAAAAACCCATCCCATAAGCTATCGGATAAGCAAAGACCAGCCAACACTCCTGTCTAGTCAGCCAATGCGCTTACTCCGTCTACGCCATCATGCTGATATGCTGAGTCAGCTCTGAGTCTTTGATTTGAGTGAAGCAATGACTTAAACATTCTTTTTTGGGTTGACACCATGACGACTACACCTGCCACCACCCCTCGCCCCGTTGCTCTGGAAAACCGGAGTCGGGCTCGTTTCTTTGGGATCCGGATGGATGCCCTCAAGCGGATGCAATTTAGTGGATTGCTGGTGGTGAAAGGGACTCAGGGATCCCAGTGGGGGTTGTACTTTCACCAAGGTGAACTGGCCTGGGGGGTGGGGGGATCCCATCCCCAGCGGCGGTGGCAGCGACTGATGAATCTCCATTGCCCTGGCCTCAAGCTGGAAGATTTGGCCTGGGTGCAGATGGCGGCCCCGATGGAGGGGTATATGGCTCTATTGGATATGCAACGGCGCAATGTCATCAGCCGGGATCAAGCGCAGGCGGTGATTTTGTCTACGGTGTCTGAGGTGCTGTTTGATATTCTCCAGGAAACCTCTGGGGCACTGACCTATGGCTGTGAAGCGGACAAGACCTTGCCAGCGGCGGATCTACACCCCGAATCGACCTCAGTCCTCTGGGGGCAGGTGCAAGACCACTGGATCCAGTGGCAATCAGCAGGATTAGACCGCTGCTCCCCCAACGGGATCCCGGTGATCAAGCAAGCAGACGCCCTCAAAGCTCGGGTGCCAGCACGGGTCTATTTCACCCTCAGCCGCATGATCAACGGTCGTCGCACCCTGCGGGATCTGGCCCTGATCATGAAACAGGATTTGATGCCCTTGGCTCAGTCACTGCTGCCCTTTGTGCAGGAAAAGATGATCGAAATTAAGACGGCTGAGGATTTGATGCCGGCGGCTCCTACCCCCAAAAAAGCCCCTAAGGTTGCGGCCCTCAAAATTGCCTGTATCGACGACAGCCCCTTTGTCTGTGAACAAATGAAGCAGATTTTGACCGAGGCTCAGCATCAGTTTTTAGGGATCCAGGACTCCACCCAGGCCCTGACTCAGTTGATCGAGTTCAAACCTGACCTGATCTTTTTAGATTTAGTGATGCCGGTGGCCAGTGGCTATGAGGTCTGCGCCCAGATCCGCAAGATCTCCAAGTTTAAGTCCACCCCGGTGGTGATCTTGACTGGACATGATGGCATGGTGGATCGAGTGCGGGCCAAAATCGCCGGATCGACCGATTTTATCACCAAGCCGGTGGATGCGGCCCAAGTTGGGGAACTCATAAGTAAGTACACTCAACCTGTTCAATCCCCTCAGGCCACTGCTGCCCCCACTAAAGTCAACCCCTCCTCTCCCCCCAAGGTGGGCTTCCCACGGATGGCGCGACTGTCTCCGGCGGTTTAACGGGGGTCTGAAGGGTGGCAAAGTCAGGGTTGGGCCAGTTGAGGGTTTGAGAGGGTATGAATGCCTCTGAGTTACAACTGTAAACTGTAGTTTGACTGTAGTTTGACCGCCCATTCTTTAGCCAAAGGATCCCATTGTGAGCACTGTGTTAGTTGTGGAAGATAGCCTGACGGAGATGGAGCTGTTTTCGCAGTATTTGCGGCAAGCGGGTCTATCGGTATTGACCGCCAAAAGCAGCGAGGAAGCCCAAGATAAGCTGAAATCCAATAACCCTGATCTGATCGTGTTGGATGTGATTTTGCCGGGGCAGAGTGGCTTTGAGCTGTGCCGCGAACTCAAAAGTGCCGATGGCACCCGCCGGATCCCGGTGGTGATCTGCTCCACCAAGGGCACCGATGTGGACAAAATGTGGGGGGATATGCTGGGGGCCGATGCCTATCTGACCAAACCTGTGGAACAGACGGAGTTTGTCAACACGGTTCGCAAGCTGCTGGCCAAGGCTTGAGAGCTAGCCCAAAGGATCCAGCCTGCCGCCCATTGCCCCCGCTCTTGGGGTCTTCTCATGTTCTATTTTCTCTCTTGAGATCAACCACCAGTATCAACAATGACAGCACTGACCCTTTCCCCCAATACCTTCCCTTTGGCTCTCGGCTCTGCTAGTGCTGAATCCGGATCCGAGCTGGGAAGTTCTGAGCAACGGTTTTTGCGCTGCCCTCTGTTGGGATGGGATGCCATGCTGATCCCGTTGGAGTCGGTGTTGGAGGTGTTTCCACTGGCGGTGGAGGGGTTGCTGGCGGTGCCAGAGATGCCCGACTGTGTGATGGGCACCCTCAATCGGCGGGGGGAGTTTTTGTGGGTGGTGGATTTGCAAGTAAGGTTGGGGGCCAGCCCGCTCTCGATGTCAGGATCCCAGAGCTGGATGGGGATCGCCCTATCGGCGGCAGGTCGGTCTTTGGCGGTGGCGGTGCCGGAGATTGGAGATATCGAGGCCCATGCGGCTGATCAAATTCAACCGGTGCCCCCGGGGCTATTTCCCAGCAATCTTCAGACCTTTGTGGCGGGCTATCTCCTGGATCCACTGGGATCGACGCGGGTGATTTTGTCCCCAGAGGCGCTGGTGCTGGATCCGGCCTAGGGACTGTCAACGGATGCCATCTCCATCGGAGGTTGTGAAAGGATTGTTACATTTGAGTTAAATAGTTGCTCTTAACGGGGAGCTGGGATTACTAAGTGAAGACTCAGGGTTAAGACTCAAGTCGTAATCGGCTGACAACAGGCCAAAACCCAGTCTAGGTGCTGCTGAGTGATGATTTGAGATCCCTTCTAGTTTGAGATTTATTTGAGACCCTTTTTATTTTTATTGGCTTGTTTTGATGATTGGGTCATGGGGATGGCACTGGTTCAAGGGTAGCCTCATGGCCAAGCTGCCTTCAAATCCGCATCCGTTACCGGAATGACCTACTGGATCCGACTGCTCGAACAAATTTTATCCCGTCTGCCTGGAGTGATTGCTGTGACTGCTGCCTACTCACGTTTTGACCAACAATACTCAGGATCCGAGGGGATCCAGTTGCCCGCGCTACCGGAGGTGCCCAGAGGATCCGAGCAGGAGCTTGCCGAGCACAGTCGGGCCTTGCGAGAACGCTGGCTCAGTCTGGCAGCCCACCTGCAGCGGGCACGGGATCAGGCTCACCTGTTTGAGATAGCCACGCGCCTCCTGCAGGAGGAACTGGGGGTTGAGCGGGTGGTGATCCTACGCTTTAAAGATCAAGTGCTTGGGGAAGTGGTGGCTGAGTCCATGTCTCGGGGCTGGACGCCCGCCTTGGGAGAGACCTTGCCTGCCACCATGTTTGGTCTCGACCGGGCCGCTGAGTACACCCGCTCCACCCTGATCAGTCTGGAATCGATCCAAAACAATGGCGATCTGACCCCCTACCAAAAGCAGTTGCTGGAGCGGTTTCAGATCAAGTCACTGTTGGTGGTGCCCCTGTCTTTGGGGGATCGCACCTGGGGACTCCTGGCTGTGCAGCGGTGCCAAAATCCGCAGCCCTGGACTGAGATGGGTTTGGCTCTGGTTTATCAGGTGGCCACTGAGCTGACCCTGCAGTTGCAGCAGCAGAGCTTGGGGGCAGCCACCCAGGCCAAAACCCAGCAAGAGCAGAGCCTCAGCCGTCTGTTGCTCAATATCACCCAGCGGGTACGGGAGTCCAGCTCTCTGGAGGAGGTTTTTGGATCCGCCCTGCTCAGTCTGCGGCAGCTTTTGGGGGTGGATCGCACCGCGATCTATCGCTTCAATTCCGATTGGACTGGATCCTTTGTGGCTGAATCGGTGGCGGGTAACTGGGCCAGGCTGGTGGGTCAAGAGTTCAATGACACCTACTTTGCCGAAACCCAGGGATCCAAGTATCGGGATGGTGGTTATTTGGTGGTCAAGGATCTGAGCCAATCGGATCACACCCCCTGCCATCGAGATTTGGTGGAACGCTTTCAGACCAAGGCTTATGTAGTCATGCCCCTACTGGTGAATGAGGAGCTGTGGGGCTTGCTGGGGGTCTATGTCAACGGCGGCGTGCGGGAGTGGCAAGAGAGCGAGATCGACACCCTTCAGCAGGTGGCCACCCAGTTGGGATCTGGGATCCAGTTGTTGGGCAGTTTGCAGGATGCCCGTCAGCAGGCCCAGCGGGAGCAAACCCTGACCAAAATTGTCGATACGATCCGGCAATCGCTGGATCCGAATCCAATTTTTAGATCCACCACCCAAGAGGTGCGGCAACTGCTCAACTGCGACCGGGTGGCCCTCTATCAATTCAACCCCGACTGGAGTGGCGAGTTTGTGGCCGAATCGGTGCTACCGGGCTGGAATCCTCTGTTGGGCAGTCAGGTCAAAGACACCTACTTTGAGCGCAACAGCGGCGGTCGCTATGTCAAGGGTGAATTTCAGGTGATCGATGATGTCGCCATGAGTGGCTTTGATCCCTGCCATCTCAAGCTGTTGGAGCAGTTTCAAGCCAAAGCCTACATTATTGTGCCGGTGCTGCAAGGGGAGAAGCTCTGGGGGCTATTGGCCGCCTACCAAAATAGTTCGACCCGCCATTGGGAAACCTCTGAGGTCAATTTGTTATTCCAGATCGGATCCCAATTTGGACTGGCCCTCCAGCAGGCGGAATATCTGGCTCAGCTCAAAGGGCAAGCCGAGCAGATCCAAAAAGCGGCGGAGCGGGAGCGCGGGGTCAGTTTGGTGATCGATAAAATGCGCCAAACTTTAGACTTGGATACCATCTTTCGCACCACCACCCGCGAAGTCCGTGCCCTGATCAATGCCGACCGAGTTGGGGTCTATCGCTTTAATCCTGATTGGAGCGGTGAGTTTATTGCCGAGTCGGTGGCCGCAGGCTGGATTGCTGTTGTCCAAGAGCAAAAGCAGGATCCGCGTCTACTCGAAAACAGCACCGCCTACGAGCGCTGCACCGTCAAAAACCTAGCCCAGCGGGACAGCTTCAGCGAAGACACCTATCTTCAAAACACCCAAGGGGGGAGCTACGCCCGGGGCGACCGCTTCAAAAAAGTCAACAATATCTACGAGGCCAACTTTACCCCCTGCTATCTGGATCTGCTGGAGCGGTATCAGGCCAAGGCTTATCTGATTGTGCCGATCCTCAAAAAAGGTGAGCTGTGGGGACTCTTCGCCGCCTACCAAAACGCTGCCCCCCGCCAGTGGCAAGACTCTGATGTCAACCTGATGCAGCAGATCGGCACCCAGTTGGGGATTGTGCTGGATCAGGCGGAATATCTCAACCAATTGCAGCAGCAATCCCAGGAGCTGGCCGCCGCCGCCGAGC
>CAZODP010000004.1:33359-44384 GCA_964578595.1 uncultured bacterium | reverse complement strand
GAATATCTCAACCAATTGCAGCAGCAATCCCAGGAGCTGGCCGCCGCCGCCGAGCGGGAACGCAGTGCCAAAGAGCAACTGCAACGGCGAGCTATCGATCTGCTGCGGGCGGTCAGGCCGGTGTTTAGCGGTGATCTAACCGTCCGTGCCCCCATTACCGAAGACGAGGTGGGCACCATCGCTGATGCCTACAACAACACGATCCAGAGCTTGCGCAAACTGGTGACCCAGGTGCAAGAAGCCACCCAACAGGTGGCCCAGACCATCACCAGCAATGGCCAAGCGGTCAATGGCCTTTCTTCTCAAGCCCAGCAGCAGGTGCAGGCCCTGACCGATGCCGTCTCTCAGATGCAGGTGGCGGTGCAATCCACCCAAGCGGTGGGCCTCAACGCTCAAGCGGTTGAATCAGCCGTCCAACAGGCCAATCAAATCTTGCAGTCGGGCGATAAAGCCATGAACCGGACCGTGGACGGGATCCAGGCGATTCGGGAGACCGTGGCCGAAACCAGCAAAAAGATCAAACGCCTCAGCGAAAGCTCCCAAAAAATCTCGAAAGTGGTGAGTCTGATCAGCAACTTTGCCACCCAGACCAACCTGTTGGCGTTGAATGCGGCGATTGAGGCCACCCGGGCCGGAGAGTATGGCCGAGGGTTTGCAGTGGTGGCGGACGAGGTGCGTTCCTTGGCCCGTCAGTCGGCAGCCGCCACGGCAGACATCGAAAAACTGGTGCAGGCGATCCAGGCGGAGACCTCCGATGTGGCCGCTGCCATGGACACCGGGATCCAGCAGGTGGTGGAGGGGACAGCCCTGGTGAACGAAACCCGCGATAGCCTCAACGCTATTGTGGCTGCCACCGCCCAGATCAGCGCCTTGGTGGGTCAGATCGCCCAGGCCACCGGCCATCAAAATGCCCAATCTGAGGCCGTGACCCAGACCATGACTGAGGTGTCCACGATTGCCGCAGCCACGTCCCAGGACTGCCAGACCATCGCCCAATCCTTCCAGGACTTGCTGGCTCTGGCCGAAACCCTGGAAACCAGCGTCGGTCAATTTAAGGTGAACTAGGCTGAGGTGCTCTCACATGACCCCAATCACGGATCCCACCCTTTCAGCAGCCGATCGGCGATTACAGGAGCAGGGGCGGCAGCATTTTTTGACTGAGGCCCCGGATCTCTTGCAGGCGATCGAGCGGGGGTTGCTGGAACTGGCGGAGGGGCACAGTGTGCCCACGGTGCATGGACTGATGCGGGCGGCCCACACCCTCAAGGGATCCTCCGCCAGTGTGGGGTTGACCTCAATCCGGGATCTGGCTCACCAGGTGGAAGATATTTTTCGGGCACTCTATGACCCCCATGCCCCGCTGGATGGGGAGGTGCAGCTTCTGCTGTTGCAGGTGGCGGATGGTCTGCGGCTGCTGGTGGAGGCCGAGATCACCGGGCAGGGGGATCCCATGCTGGGGGAGGCTCTGGTGGATCAGATGGCCCCCGTACTGGAGCAGTTGCGGGAGCGATTGGGGGATGCAGCCGAGGCCGCGATTCCCACATCAGTGGAATTGGGGTTTGATATCACCCAGTCCATTTTTGAAAGCGGGGTGGCGCAGCGGCTGCAAGACTTGGAAACGGCGGTGGCGGGGGATCCAGATACTTTGCAGGAAGTGCTAGCAACCCAGGCTGAGGTGTTTGTGGGCTTGGCGGAGTCGTTGTCGCTCCCCGGATTAGCCCAGATTGCCAGCCTGATTTTGCAAGCGATTGAGCGGGATCCGGCCCAGATTGAGGCGATTGCCATGATTGCGCTGCGGGATCTGCGCCAGTCTCAGGCTCAGGTGCTGGCGGGCGACCGTGAGTCCGGCGGGGATCCTTCCCCGGATCTATGGGCTTTGGCGGGGGAGGACACCCGTTTGGTTTCATCTGCAACACCTGAGAGGGTTGAGTTGATCGATCCCAGCAGCCTCTGGGCTGAGGATCAGGCCCTCTCAGCCATTGAGTCAGGGGTGGATCCCATCGATCCCTTGGAGAGCATCTGGGGACAGGGATCCCTGGGTGATGGGCCATTGAATGGGCTTGAATCAGAGGCCCCTGAATCAGAGTACACTAAATTGAACAGCACTGAATTAGAGATCCCTGAACAGGCAATCGGGATCCCTGGTTCTGGATCCGCAATGTCACTGAGTCCTGATCAGGTTGGTGATCATGGGATGGCCACTGCATCCGTTGGGGCAGCAGCGGATCCGGCTGGGGCTGGGGTCAAGCCGGTGGTGGCTGCTGCCAATGTGGCTCTGCACGAATCGCTGTCTCGGCTCCAGGCTCTAGCGGTTTTAGACAGCCTCAGCACGGAGGTGGTGGCACCCAAAGCGACTCCTGTCCCTGTTCCGGATCCCCACCCAGCCCCTCCATCTTGGCCAGCCCAGATTTGGGCCGCAGCGGAGACAGCCGCATCTGATACCGAGATCCCAGAGGAGCCAGAGATTCAACCGGAAGACCTGGTGCTCAATTCGGATCCGTGGGCCATGGTTGCGGTTCAAGCCCCCCCCCTCAGCGAACCAGACCCGATCACCCCAATCACGTTGTCCCCTCGGCGGCAGGATCCGGCCCCCCAATCAGATTCCAGCCCCCGCCTACGGGCAGATACCGTCCGGGTGGATGTGCAATTATTACAACAACTGGACACCCGAATCGGGGATCTACTCATTGCCCAAAACCAGCAGGCCAACACGGGCGAAACCCTGCTCGAAACCCTGCGGGCCTTTCAGTCACAACTGACAGACCATGTGGATCAACTGGGGCAGTTGCAACCCCTCTCAGATCAGATGTGGATGGCCGAAACCTCCTGTCTGTTGCCGACAGCCGCACAGCCCAGATCCTCGGGTCAGGCTGGCCTCGAACAGACTTTTGATCCACTGGAATTGGATCGCTATACCGATCTGCAACTTTTGCTACAAAGCCTGTTGGCGCAGGGGGCGGAGCTGCAAACCTTGGGGGACACTCTACAGCAGGCCGGATCCCAATTGTTGGTGCAACTGGAGAGCCAAAACCGGCTGCTGTCGCGGGTGCGAGATGACGTGCTCACCGCTCGCATGGTGCCTCTCGAAGACCTTTTTAATCGCTTTCCTCGGATGATGCGGGAGCTGACCCTGACCCACCACAAATCTGTGGATCTGATCCTGCGGGGGGGACACGTCCTGATCGATAAGGGAATCCTCGAAAAACTCTATGACCCTTTGTTGCACCTGTTGCGCAATGCTTTTGACCACGGCATTGAACCTTCTGAACTGCGCCAACAGCAGGGCAAGGATCCCAAGGGACAGATCCATCTAAGTGCCACCACCCAGGGGGGACAGGCGGTGATCGAGGTGCGGGATGATGGCCGCGGTCTGGATTGGCAACGGATCCACCAAAAAGCGATCCAAAAAGGGCTGCTGGATCCACGAGTGGCTCCGACGGAGTCTGATCTGCGGGATATTCTATTCACCCCTGGTTTTTCCACCGCAGAGCAGGTCAGTGATCTATCGGGGCGCGGGGTGGGCCTGGATGTGGTGCGCTCACAACTGGAAGCCCTGAAGGGATCGATCACCGTTCAATCTCAGCCCCAGCAGGGCACCACCTTTAGCCTGCGGATCCCGCTGACCCTATCCATTGCCAAGCTGTTGGTCTGCGAGGTCGGATCCCGACGCTTTGCCTTTTGGGTGGATGCGATTGAGCAGATTTTGTTGCCCACGCAACCTCAAGTGTTGCACTCGGGATCCCATCGCCTGCTCAGATTGGGCCAGCAATTGATCCCGATTCGGCGTTTGGATCAGATGTTGAGCCATCACTATCCGTTGCCGGAGCTATTGGCGGATCCACCCCCACCCGGCTCCATTACACCCCTTTTGTTATTACGGCATCCCCGTACCCCTCTTGCCATTGAGGTGGATCAACTGGTGGGAGAAAAAGAGCTGGTGATCAAGCCCCTCAGCTCCACGATTGCAGCTCCGGCCTACATCTACGGAGCCAGTGTATTGGGGGATGGCGGTCTGCTGCTGGTGCTGGAAGGGATCACCCTGGTGGACAAGGCGCTCCAAACCCACGCTCCGACTCCGGCCAACCCCGCTGCCCCCGCTCTACCGGCCCAGCTCGACCCCCCCGCCCAGCTCCCCCCACGGATCCTGGTGATCGATGACTCGGTGACCCTGCGGCAAACCCTGGCTGGACAACTGCGACAGGCCGGACTACAGGTCACCACCGCTGAGGACGGCCAAGATGCCCTCGATCAACTCCGCCACAATGCTGACTTTGATGGCATCCTCTGTGATATCGAGATGCCCCGGCTCAACGGCTTTCAGTTTTTGACTCAGGTCAAGCAGGATCCCGGGCTGAAGCGGATCCCGGTCTGGATGTTGACCTCCCGCCAGAGCGAAAAGCACCGCCGTCTGGCCCAAGAACTGGGGGCCACCGCCTACCTGACCAAACCCTACGATCCCCGCGCTATTTTGGAGGCTCTGGGAACGGTGATCTCAATCTAGGTTCTCGAGCTAAGCCCAGAACACCTGGATCAAACACCTGGATTCAAAGAGATCCAAAGAGATCCAAAGATCGCAAAGCGGGTTTCCACAGCCGATACCACAACTGCCCCCCAGATTGAAGATGATCCCTTCAAGATGAGCCAAGTTTGCTCCACCCTCTCAATCCACCACCAGCGGATAGTCAACCGCGGATCCGGCAGACCACTCCCACATGGATCCGGCATAATTGCGCACCTCAAATCCCAGATCCACCAACACGCAGGTGAACCAAGCGGCCCGGATCCCGCCGCTACAGTAGGCGATCATGGGTTGGTCACGGCATATGCCTGCTTGCAGGAGCTGTTGTTCGATCTGCTCTCTGGGCAGTAGGGATCCGGCTTGATCCAAAAGATTGCCATAGAAAAAAGACAGTGCCCCCGGCAATCGCCCCGGACGACTTTCCCCATAGAGGATCTGGCCCGCAAACTCCTCTGGGGTGCGCACATCCACCAGCCTCACCTCTGAATAACCCAATGTTTCCCTCAGCTCCTCTTTGGCGATCCCCCATGCGGCAGACCGCCGGATCTCAAAATCCCCAGGGCCATTCTCACCTCGGGGCAGATCCCCGTGATCCCCAGCTTCCACCATGGCCGCCTGTGGGTGCCCCAGTGTCCGCAACATCCACACCAGTCGTCCATCCTTGGGGGGGGATCCCACCACCACCACCGGGGTATTTTGACAGACCCCCAACCCTCGCAACTGAGGCTCCAGCTCAGCATCCTGCAGCAGACAGCCCCGCCCAGGATGATCCGGATCCCGTGCCACCCCCGAAAACTGCTGCCAAGACACGGAGTAGGATCCCGGCATCGAGCCAGCCTGGTCTTCAGGATCCCGCACCTCCCAAAGGGTGGCCCCAGCGTTCAGCACCTGACGGGCTTGCTCAGCCGATAAAATCCAAGGAAATGACCCTAACATCCTGACTCAGCCACCTGATTAGCCATTAGATCCAGCGCCATTGGATCCAGCATCAGAAAGCTGACGGGCAAAGGCTTGTAGCCGTCCCAGTGAAAGCAAGACCCCCGGCGACAGCGGCAACAACGAAACCGCCTCCACCCGCAACTGCGCCCAACCATTGCCCCAAGCCCACTCACTGATGCCATCCATAGCCCCCCACAAGCTCACCTGAAGTTGCCCCTCAGCCCGTCGCTCCACCCGATGGCCTATCCGAATTGGCCCCAGTGAACTCTCAAATATCACCCCCTGCTCCAATCGCTCCGGGATCCCTTCCTGTAGCTGCTGGGGCCAGAGCCATTGCCGCAGCAAATCTGTTTCTGTCAGGCAGCGTTCTAGGGTCTCAGTCGAGGCATCGATCTCCAGCCGCAAGGTCGAGTGTTGAAAGGATCCCAGCATACCCACCGCCCAAAGAGACCCAATTTTAGCCCAAAATCTGGCCCCGCCAAGCTCAGCCCCCCGCCGAAAAAAACTTTTGGGATCCGGTGAGATTTTTTTGGCACTAGCGGTTTTCCACAGGATTATTGAGCTTTTCCACAGGCTCCGCCCAAGTTATCCACAGGGTACTGGTTCCTATCTGGTGCTTTGGGGGCAGTCTGTGGAAAACCAGATGCCAGTAACCGCAATCCTCTGTTTGTGTCAAAACATTAAGGAATTAAGCTGTATTTTGCGATTTTATGATTCCAAAAACTTCTTTTCTGAGACTAAGGCCCCCTGGCAGTCGGTTGACAGAGCAGGCGGGGATCAGGCCACAATAAGCCCACTACCGGCCCATAGTTTTCTGATCGTCATCTGACCTGTGGAAATCGAGCCGATCTGCCTTGAGGAGCCATGAGTCCTGTTATCCAACAGATGCTGGCTTGCCTACCGCTCTTTCCTCAGCTCAGAGAGCCTACCTCTACCAGGGGTTCGTCACGACCAAGGCCGATCATGTCCTCTACGCCCCAATCCCTGCGGAGTGCTCCAGTTCCTGCGGAGTGGCGGTCACTTGCAAAGTGGAGATCAGTGGTAGGGCAGCACCCCAAACCTGACTCAAAAAGTCTGGCTTAAGCAATCTTGGCTGGCCAATGGGATCCCATGCTTTTGCAGTGGATCCGGTTTTTGTCATCAGCTTAGTCTGCTGACCTTCAACGTTGACTTCTCATATTGACGGGGTGGTGCTTGCTGTCGAGATGGTATGTCGTTTTGTGGAGACTTTTAATGAACTCAAGCGTCAGTATTTTGGCCGAAATCCCGGAAGAGCTGCACGACACCCTCAAGGGTTATCTAACTCAGCATCCCGACTGGGATCAAGATCGGGTGTTTACAGCCGCTTTGTCGCTGTTTTTGTTGCAAAATGGGGATTCTGATCGGCGGGCGGCCCGGATCTATCTCAATAGCCTGTTTCAGCGCAGCTAGGTCATCCAGCCCTTGTAAGTTATCCAGCACTTACTCCAGCAGCATTTGCCACAATAGTTAGGATCCCATTGCAGGATTGGTCTATGATTGCTCGTCTATCTCAAGTTGCTCAAACGATTGCTCTCAGTCTGGGTTGGCAGAGGCTGCGGATCCTCCTGGTTTGCCTGGGAGTCTCGATGGGATGCTTACTCCCCCCAACCCCCGCTCTGGCCCAATGGGGCACCACCTATTTGCCAGAAGTGGGATCCCCGGCCCCGACTTTTGCCCTGCCAGATAGCGATGGTAACTTGCGAACCTTGGAGGAATTTGCAGGCAAGTGGGTGGTGCTTTACTTTTATCCCAAAGATTTCACCTCGGGTTGCACCATCGAGGCCCGCCGCTTTCAACAACAACTGGAGACCTTTCATCGCCAAAGGGCTGAGGTCATTGGTATCAGTGCCGATACGGTTGAAAGCCACCGCCGCTTTTGTGAGGCTGAGGGGCTGCAATTTCCCCTGCTGGCCGATGTGGATGGCCGTGTCAGCGAGGCTTACGGATCCTGGCTAGGGGAGAGTGCCCTGCGCAATAGCTTTTTGATCGATCCAGAGGGGGTATTGCAAGAGATATTTCCGATTGTCAATCCCTCGCTTCATGTCAAAGAGGTGATGGCGGCCCTCCAAGATTTGCAGGTTTGAAGCAGAAAAATCACGACAATAGGATCCGATTAAGGGCGAGCCTGCTCGGATCCTGTGTAGCTCAGAGGCTGTGATGACCCTTTGATGACCAGAAGGGGTTGATCATAAGGCAAGGCTAGGGGGCAACAAAACTTGATCGATCAGGTGAACAACCCCATTGCTAGCCTCGATATCGGTGGCAAACACGTTGATGACCCGATCGGTTCCATCAATCAAGCGCACGTTGCCATCTTGGATCGAGACCGTCAATATGGATCCTTCCACCGTTGGGATTTGCTGACCATCGGATAGGTCACCCGCAAAAACAGCGGCTCCCGCAACAACGTGATAGGTGAGAATATCGGTCAGCAAACCAACGTTCTCCGGGAGGAGAGCCACCGCCAAGGCTTCATCAGGCAGCGCGTCAAATGCAGTGTTGACAGGGGCAAACACCGTGAAGGGACCAGGGCCAGATAGGGTCTCTACCAGGTCTGCCTGATCCAGAGCAAAGACAAGGGTGCTGAGATCGGGGGTGGCGACCGCCAGTTCCACAATGTTGGGCAATGGAGCCGGGGTTGGGGCCGGAGTCGGCGCAGGGGTAGGCGGAGAAATCGCGATGGTATCGTTGCCAGAGTCACCGCAAGCAGCCCCCAACAGACTTAAAGCGGAAATTAGCACTAGAGCATTCCATTGATGTTGACGCATGACAATCCTCCAAAAGATAAGAAAATTCACATTCACTCAACACTACAGTACAGCGGATCCGATCTGAGAGGCTTTCGTCTGAGCGAAGACCCAAGCACAGATTTTCAGAACAACCAGGTCTTCTGGCTAAGCTCAAGCCCATCTCCGGGGTTGATGAATGGCCGAGTAAATGGCTTTTACCCGAAGACTGTTCTTGTCAAGGGTGAGTTCCCGCAAAAAACGCGAAATAACCTACCCAAAACAATCTGAGGATGCACTCAAAGCACAAATCCAAACCGGTTTAATCTTTAGGGATCCCAACCCCTGGCATACTATGGATTGGATTAGCCTTGGGATCCAACTGGGGCCTGAGCTGAGATCCGTTGTTTTTACAGCACGTCAAGAGTAATTCACTATGCCCAAAGTCATCGTCACTGACCGGATTGATCCCAGCGGGATCGATATCCTTTCGCAGGTTGCCCAGGTGGATGTGGAGCTAACCCTCTCGCCAGCAGAGTTGGTACAGCGGATCCCGGACTACGATGCCATCATGATTCGCTCTGGCACCAAAGTCACCCGCGAGGTGATTGAGGCGGGATCCAAGCTCAAGATCATCGGTCGGGCTGGGGTGGGGGTGGACAATGTGGACGTGCCTGCTGCCACCAAAGCTGGGATCCTGGTGGTCAATTCGCCGGAGGGCAACACCATTGCCGCTGCCGAGCACGCGATTTCGTTGATGATGGCCTTGTCGCGCCACATCGCTGAGGCCAGTACCTCTCTCAAAGCGGGCCGCTGGGATCGGCAAAAGTTTATTGGGGTCGAGGTCTACAAAAAGACGTTGGGGATTGTGGGGCTGGGTCGGATCGGATCCCATGTGGCCCATATTGCGGCGGCGATGGGGATGAAACTACTGGCCTTTGATCCCTACTTATCTCTGGAGCGGGCACAGCAGTTGGGGGTGCGGCTGGTGGATCTGGATACCCTGTTGCAGGATTCAGACTACATCACTCTCCATATTCCCAAAACCCCTGAGACGGCTAACCTTTTTAATGGGGATACGTTCAAAAAGATGAAACCGACTGCGCGGCTGATCAACTGCGCCCGCGGGGGGCTGATCGATGAACAAGCCCTGTATGAATCTCTCAAATCAGGCCAGATTGCTGGGGCAGCCCTGGATGTGTTTGCGATTGAACCCCTGGAGTCATCACCCCTATTTGAGCTGGGATCCGAGATGCTGCTCACCCCTCACCTCGGAGCTTCCACCGAAGAGGCACAGGTGAATGTGGCCATCGATGTGGCGGAGCAGATCCGGGATGTGTTGCTGGGCTTGCCCGCTCGCTCGGCGGTGAATATCCCTGGTTTACAGCCAGAGGTTTTGGAGAAATTGAAGCCCTACTTGGATCTAGCAGAAACCTTGGGCAATTTGGTGGGTCAATTGGCGGGGGATCGGGTCAGCCAGTTGGAGATCCGCCTGCAGGGGGACTTGGCCGAAAAAGATGGCCAGCCCATGATCATTGCTGCCCTCAAAGGCTTGTTGACTTTGGCGTTGCAAGAACGGGTCAACTATGTCAACGCCACCATCGAGGCCAAAGAGCGGGGGATCCGGGTGGTGGAAACACGGGATCCCTCCGTCAAGGATTACTCCGGGGCCATTCACCTGACGGCTCAGGGGCCGAATGGTCTGAGATCGGTGACGGGCGCTCTGATTGGGGAGCGGGAGGTGCGGGTGACCGAGATCGATGGCTTCCCGATCAATGTGCCCCCGGCGGCCAATATGTTGATGACAGTTCACCGGGATATGCCCGGCTTGATCGGCAAGATCGGCACGCTGTTGGGGGCCTACAACGTCAATATCGCCAGTATGCAGGTGGGGCGCAAAATTATCCGGGGCGATGCGGTGATGGTGCTGAGCTTGGATGATCCACTGCCGGATGGCATCATCGAAGAAGTCCGCAAAGAACCTGGGATCCGGGACGCATTTGTGGTGAATCTGTGAGCATGTCCATTGCTGAGCGGTTTGCCCAACTCAAAGCCTCTGGCTCCAAAGCTCTGATCCCGTTTATTACCGCCGGGGATCCCGATTTAGAAACCACCTGGGCAGCGTTGCAGGCTCTGGATGACAATGGCGCGGATCTGATCGAGCTGGGGGTGCCCTACTCGGATCCCTTGGCGGATGGATCCGTGATTCAAGCGGCGGCAACACGGGCCTTGCAAAAGGGGACGCGGCTGGAGGCGATCTTGGCAGGGCTGAAGGGCTTGAACCTCAAGGCTCCAGTGATTTTGTTCATCTACTACAATCCGATCTACCGGGCGGGCTTGGATCCCTTTTTGTCTAGGGTGCGGCAGGCGGGCTGTAGCGGCTTGGTGGTGCCGGATCTGCCGGTGGAGGAGTCCCAGCCTTTGATCGATGCGGCTCAAGCCCATGATCTGGATGTGATCCTATTGGTGGCTCCCACCAGCACACCGGAGCGAATGAGTCAGATCGCCCAGCGCTCTTCAGGATTTGTTTACCTGGTCAGCACCACGGGTGTAACGGGGCAGCGGCAGACATTGGCCACTCGGATCCCTGAGCTACTGGCAAGTCTGCGGCAGCACACCTCTTTGCCAATTGGGGTGGGTTTTGGCATCTCTTCCCCGGAGCAGGCCCGTCAGGTGGTGGATTGGGGGGCGGATGCGGCGATTGTGGGCAGTGCTTTTGTGCAACGACTGGCTCAAGCGGCTACACCTACCGAGGGGATCCAGGCGGTGGGATCCTTTTGTCGAGAACTCAAAGCCGCCATAGATTAGTTTTTTGGGGTT